>CAMFDU010000025.1 GCA_945949175.1 Gulosibacter massiliensis
ACATGGACAAGGCAGTCGAGATTCTTCGACTCAAAGGGGCAAAGGGTAACGCCAAGCGCGCCGACCGCTCCACGAGCGAAGGCTTGGTTGCCGCCAAGGAAACCGCCGACGCGGTTTACCTGATCGAGCTCGCTTGCGAGACCGACTTCGTTGCAAAGAACGACAAGTTCATCGCGCTCGCAGATGTCGTCATCGAGGCGGTTGCGTCCGCTGGAGCCGGTTCGATTGAGGCCGCTCTTGCTGCACCGGTTGGCGGCCAGTCGATTGCTGATCGTATCGCCGACGACGCTGCGATCATCGGCGAGAAGGTTGAGCTTCGTCGCGTCGCCAAGATTGCCGGCTCGCAGTTCGCCGTCTACCTTCACCGCACGAGCAAAGACCTACCTCCGCAGGTCGGCGTTGTTGTCGCCTACGAGGGCAAGGACGAAGAGACCGCTCGTGCAATTGCTCAGCACATCTCGTTCGCTGACCCCCAGTACCTGACCAAGGACGAGGTTCCTGCGGACGCCGTCGAGGCCGAGCGCCGCATCGTCGAAGAGATCAGCCGCGGAGAGGGTAAGCCTGAAGCTGCTCTTCCAAAGATCGTCGAAGGTCGCCTCGGCGCGTTCTTCAAGCAGGTTGCGCTTCTCGAGCAGGACTACGCGCGTGACAACAAACTCACGATTACGCAGGTTCTCGCTCAGGCCGGACTCACCGTTTCGGGCTTTGCCCGTTTTAAGGTCGGCGCTTAACACTCATTGTCGTCGGGAGGTTCGCGGAAACGCGAGCCTCCCTTCGCCATTTCCCCGAACCACTCGGTACGCTTGACATGAAAGAGAGGTTCCATGTCGACGCGCCGAGTCCTTCTAAAACTGTCTGGTGAAGCGTTTGGCGCTGGAACCCTAGGCGTCGACCCTGACATCGTCAGCGGTATCGCCCGCGAAATCGCCGAGGCGGCCAAGACCGTGCAGGTCGCGATTGTCGTCGGAGGTGGAAACTTCTTCCGCGGAGCTGAACTCAGCCAGCGAGGAATGGACCGTTCGCGTGCTGACTACATGGGAATGCTGGGCACGGTCATGAACGCATTGGCTCTTCAGGACTTTCTCGAACAAGCCGGTCAGCCCGTTCGCGTACAGTCAGCGATTGAGATGACCCAGGTTGCTGAACCGTACATTCCGTTGCGCGCCATTCGCCACCTCGAAAAAGGGCGCGTCGTGATTTTTGGTGCTGGTGCCGGCCTCCCGTATTTCTCGACCGACACCGTCGCAGCTCAGCGCGCCCTCGAAATCAAGGCGGTCGAGGTGCTCGTAGCCAAGAACGGTGTCGACGGCGTGTACGACGATGATCCGCGAACCAACAACGATGCGAAAAAGATCGAGACGATTACTTTTTCGCAAGCACTCGAACAAGAACTCAAGGTCATCGATGCGACGGCGTTCGCGCTCTGCCGCGACAACAATCTGCCGATGCGGATTTTCGGAATGGAACCGGGCGGAAACATTACCAAGGCGATCCGCGGGGAAGCTATCGGTACGGTGGTCAGCAATTAGTTCACTCGTCCTCCTGCTGATTGCGGGTGGAGCGGTGGCTCACGCTGGGTGGAACCTGCTTCTCAAGCGACTCGGGTCGTCAACTCCGACCGTTCTATGGTGGATTAACCTGGTCGGTGCAGTGCTCATCGCCCCTCTCGGCATTGCGACGCTCGCGGCGGCCGACTTCCAATGGAATTGGATATTGCTCGCCGGCCTCTGCGGTGTGTTCGAGGTCGTCTATTTCCTGTTGCTCCAGCGCGGATACCGCGACGGTGATGTGTCGCTCGTATATCCGCTTGCGCGAGGGACCGGTCCGACTCTTTCGGTCCTCGGGGCGATACTCATCCTGGGCGAACGCCCCTCGCTCGTGGCCCTCGTCGGTGTCGCGGTCATCATTGCGGGTATCGGTGTGATCACGACGGCCGGGTCACGCACCGGAACACGCGCACCGGTCAGTTCGGTTCTCTACGGGCTCGGTGTCGGTGTCATGATCGCCTGTTTCACGGTGTGGGACGGCTGGGCGGTCGGAACTCTTGGGTTGCCTCCCATCGGCTACTTCTGGATGGCGCTCGTCGTTCAGGCGATCATTTTTACTCCGTTCGCAATCAGAGGGCGCGACAGCGTTTCGACGTACCGTGCGAACCCCGTCATCATCACAGCGATCGGACTACTCGGACCGGCGTCGTACATACTTGCACTGACCGCTATTCAGTTGAGTTCGGTGTCGCTCGTCGCTGCTGCGCGCGAATCGAGTGTCATTCTTGTCGCGCTCGGTGGAGCGATCTTTTTCGGCGAGAAACACGTTGTCCAACGCATTATTGGATCACTCGTGGTTGTCTCAGGAGTAGCCCTCCTCGCCGTCAGCTGAGGATTAGACTGGGGATAACACAGGAGGAAACCGTGATCGCTGAAACAATCGCCGAAGTGTCCGACAAAATGTCGAAGGCTGTTGACGTCATCAAAGAAGATTTCCAGACCGTTCGCACAGGGCGCGCGAACCCAGCGCTGTTTCAGAAAATCATGGTCGACTATTACGGGACGCCGACGCCCCTCGCGCAACTGGCGAGTCTTCAGAACCCCGAGGCACGGTCGCTCGTCATTACCCCCTACGACAAGGCTGCTCTCAAAGAAATTGAGCGAGCCATCGTGAACTTTCCCAACCTTGGCGCAACTCCGACGAATGATGGAAACCTGATTCGTGTGACGATGCCCGAGATGACCGAGGAACGCCGCAAAGAATACGTCAAGATTGTCAAGGCAAAGGCCGAAGACGGACGCGTGGCAATCCGAAACATTCGACGCAAGGGCATCACCGACATCGAGGCGCTGAAAGCCGACGTTGGCGAGGACGACATGGCGCGCGGTGAGAAAGAGATTGAAGCCCTCACCAAGCAGCACATTGACGCAATCGACGACGCTTTGAAAAAGAAGGAAACCGAACTTCTCGAGGTCTAATGGCTGATTTCGAACACGCCATCCGAGACGCGGGCGCCGTCATTGAAGCCCGCACGGGCAGAAACTTGTTTGCTGCACTCCTTATTGGCAGTGCTCTGGGCGCTGTCCTTGTTGTTAGTTTGATCATTGACAAGCAGTTCTTCATGATTTTCATCGCCGTTTTCATTGGTTTTGGGTCCTGGGAACTGGCGACAATCTCGCGCACCGAAACTCGCCACGTTCCGCGCGTACCCATTCTTATTGCCGCTCTGTCGATGGTTCCCGCCACGTTTTACTTCGGTGCTTTCGGGCAACTTGTTTCGCTCGCGGCGGGAATTGGTTTTGTCATCATTTGGCACTCAATTCAGCGCGGACTGTCGAAAGCCGCCGTCACAGACCGTGACATGTTGATGTCCGCCTTCTCGCTGACCTATGTTCCATTCCTTGCGTCGTTCGCGCTCATCATGACGGTACTGGACGGTGGCGAATGGTGGACGCTTGGAACGATGATTATCATTGCGAGCATTGACACGGGGGCATACGCTACTGGACTTTTGTTTGGCCGGCACCCGATGGCACCCAAAATCAGTCCCAAAAAGACGTGGGAGGGATTCGCTGGGTCGGTCGTTTTTGCCGTCACTGCGGGGTTCATCGTCGCGACGCAGATGATCCACATCGACTGGTGGTGGGGGATGGTGTTCGGTTTAATCCTGGTTGGAACCGCCACTACGGGCGACCTGATCGAATCGCTCATCAAACGGGAAATCGGCACGAAAGACGCATCCCGACTTCTTCCGGGTCACGGCGGCTTCCTCGATCGACTTGACTCGGTATTGCCATCGATGTTTGTCGCCTCTGTTTTCGCCGCGCTGTTTTCCTAAGGCAGAATAGGAAGGTGACCTTCCCACTAGTGACAGCGCCTGCCAAGGGCTACGACGTTGCCGCAGTAGACGCGTTTATCGCTCGTGCTCGAGCCGGCGAATCGCCGTTATCCAGCGACGAAATTCGCTCTGCGGCGTTCCCCGTCGTCAAGGGAGGCTATTCAACGGTCGAAGTCGATGCAGCGCTCGAGCGTTTCGAGGACACCGTCGCTGAACACGAGATCAGCGAACTCATCAGCCGCATCGGTGCCGATGGGGCAACAGCAGAAGTTCGCGCGATCGCGCAAGACATTCTTAACCGCATTGTTCGCGAACCACGCAAACGTTTCCGTCGTGCGCCGCTGTTCACATACGGTTACAACCGCACCGATGTCGACGTGTTCACCGATCGAATTCGGGCCTTTTACACAGACAGAAGCCTTTTGTCGCGGTCCGATGTTCGCGGGGTAACGTTCCGCCCTGAGCTCGGTGGCTATCACGAGGGACAGGTCGATTTGCTACTCGACGAACTCGTTCGGGTCATGCTCGCGGCTAAGTAGAGTCGGCTGGCTTGATCTCTGAATCCCGCCCTCGAGTCGCTCGCGCCGCGCTGGCGGGGGTGGCAATTCTGTTGTTTGGGCCAGTCATCGCCCCGTTCACGGCCTATGACCTCGGGTATGCAGGTTCGCGTGAACTTCTCGACGACCAGTCCTTCACGAACAAGGACGGCTCACAATTTTCGATTGCCAAGGATGCGTGGTCGCTAACGTCTGGCTTCTTCATGTCGGGCTCTGAAGACGTGAAAAGAGCCCAACAGTTTGCTCGAAACGAATTTCAGGACCGCAACTGGGGCGAAACGGAATTCACGTGTCTTGTTGATCTGTGGGAACGGGAATCAAATTGGAACTACCTGGCAGAAAACGTGTCGAGCGGAGCCTACGGAATTCCACAGGCACTACCCGGAAACAAAATGCGCGAGGCCGGTGACGATTGGCGCACCAACGCGGAAACCCAAATTCGGTGGGGCCTGAGCTACATTTCGGATCGGTACACGACCCCGTGCAAAGCGTGGAGTCACAGTGAAGAAAACGGGTGGTATTGATGGGTCGCCGCAATCGTCCCAAGCGTGACGAGCCGACACCCGTCGACATGGTCCGCGCATCCGGCGGACGCCGCACTGAATCGAAGCGCGGTGAAGATTGGGTTGTCCAGGACATTACCGAGGCTCGTGCCATCAAGGACTACGTGTGTCCCGGTTGTGTCATCACCATCGAGATTGGCATTCCTCACGTTGTGACGTGGCACTACGAAGGACTCTTTGGCGAAGAAGCGTCAGTTCGCGATCGCCGCCATTGGCACACGTCGTGTTGGAAGATGTTCTAATGAACGAGATTCGTAGCGCCACGGAACTACCGGCAACCCGACGTGACATTGAATTGCGCACAGAAGACGGTCACGTGCTCGTCGGTGAATTGTCGGTTCCCGAGTCGGGGCGTCCCGTCGGAACGCTATTGTTCCTCCATCCCCTCCCGACCGCGGGCGGCTACATGGATTCCCACATCATCCGAAAAGCCGCTTTGCGCCTTCCCGCCATGGCTGGAATCGCTGTGCTGCGTTTCAACTTCCGTGGTGTCACGTCGCCGCGAGGTCGCTCGGAAGGTGAGTTTGGGCACGGGATTGACGAGCGAATGGATCTCGAGGCTGCTCTCGCATTCATCCGCGCCGAAGGGCTTCCAACCCCGTGGGTCGTAGGCTGGTCGTTCGGCACCGAGGTTGCGTTGAATCACGCCATCAACCACGACGTCGCAGGGCTCATCCTTTTGGCGCCGCCCTTGCACCGAACGACACCCGAGACGCTCGACCGTTGGAATGACAACTCGACTCCGATTGTCGCGGTCGTACCCGAACACGACGACTATTTGAAACCCGTAGAGGCGCGTAAGCGATTTGCCGTCGTGCCTCGAATCGACATCGTCGAAGTCAAAGACGGCAAACACCTGTGGGTTGGTGAAAAACAGACTTACCGCGTACTGAGCGAAATTGTCGAGCGTGTGAACCCGTCCGCCCTGCCGCTGCCAACGACGTTCGGCTAGCGCAATTCCTGCGAAGGGACCACTACCTGGCGAATGATGATCAGTACCGACGCTGCGATCGGAATCGCAACAATCGCGCCGAGCACACCCATCAGTGCACCGCCGGCGAGTGCCGCGATGATTACGAGCACTCCGGGTACTTTGACCGCTCGGTTCATGATGTACGGGCCAATAAGGTACGCCTCGATTTGGATGTACACGAGGTAATAGGCAGCCACCCAAATCGCGGTAGACGGGTCTGTCGGGCTGATTAGCCATTGGGTGGCGATGATGATCAGCGAGCCCGTCACGGTTCCGACGAGCGGCAACAACGAGAACACGAACGCGATGAGCGCGAACAATGCCGGGTATTCCGCACCGATTAGCGTCATGGCGGCGAAGCTGAGAACGCCATTCGTGAGGCCTTGTGCTCCTTGGCCGACGACGTATTTTCCGACGGCGTCGACAACTTGTTCGGCGATTCCGACAAACTCCTTGCGCTTGGACGCCGGAACCAAGCTATACGAGGCCTGCTTGATAGAGGGCAAGGAAACGACAAGGTAGATCGTGAGCATTAGTGTGAGGAGCGCTCCGATAACCCCGCTGGCAAACCCAGCGCCGACACTGAGGACTCCGCCACCGATATTGGCGAGATTCGAGGGGTCACTGAGAAACGAAACAATCGTGTCGAGAGTTTTTTGAACATCCAGTGCTTCGATGGGGATGATTGACTGTATCGCCGCAACCAGTTCGCCAAGCGAGTTGTATGAGGTTAGGAATTCCAGAATCGCCTGATAGAGGTTAGTTGTTTGTTCGACGATGATGGGAATCAGGGCCAAAACAAAAGCCGCGAACAACCCAAGGACCGCCAGCACCACAACAGTGATGGCGAGCGGCCGGGGGACCTTGCGCTCGACCAGTCGGCGCACAATTGGGTCGAGCCCCAATGCGATGAACAAAGCGAATCCCACGTAGGTGATTACCGTTGCCAACGTGGCAACCGCGTTTCCGATGATTAGCGCTGTGAGAACGCCGAGCCCACCGAGCAACCCAAGCCGGAAAGCGCCATTAATCGTCATTTGTTGACTTAGTTCGGTGACGATTTTGACGTTGACTTCGGAGTTGTTTTCGCTGTCGTGTTTGTCGTCGCCGCCGGAGTAGTGCTCGCGGTCGCCTTCTTCGGAGTCAGTGACTTCGCCGCGACCGAGATAGCCGCGTTCAGGTCACCAATGTACGACGCAATCGCATCTCGCTCTGCTGCAATTTCGGCGAGGCGTTGCGCAGCATTGTCCAGTTCGAGTTTGGCTTCGGTACGAGCAGCATTAACAATCTGTCGAGCCTTGGCGTTTGCCGCATCGATTGTCGAGCGCGCTGCCTCTTTCGACTCAACAATCGCCATCTCTCGAATCTTGAGAACCTCAGGCTCGAGCCGATTGTACTCTTTCTGCAACGATGTCAGGTCTTTTTGCAGTTTTGTGAACTCCGCGTTCGCAACTTTCATGTACGCCTCATTCTGCGCGATTGTGTCCCGGTGCTCTTCGAGCAGTTGTTGTTCCAATTCGTGGCGGCGGGCGGAAACCTCGACAATGAGGTCTAGTTTCTGGCGATCCGCCTCACCAATGAGTCGGGCTATTTCCGCACGTGCCATTTGAGCTTCTTTGTCCATGACAAGTCTCTGCTCCGCAATCTCTCGATCCAGAAGGGCATGTTTTTCAGACATCTCTCTCTTCAGGGTCGCGCGTGCTGAAGCGGCTTCCGTTGCAGCATTTCCGCGCACACGGTTCGTTTCGCGGATCGCTTCAGCCCGAAGCGTTTCCACGTCTTTCTCCGCAATCGCGGTGATGTTTTCGGCGTCAATTCGTGCCGCACTGGTTTCGTACCGCGCCTTCTCTTCTGCCGCTGCAACTAACGATTCTGCGCGCGATGTGGCTTCACTGATAATCTGGTCTGCCTCAATTCTGGCGTCCGAAATCGTTCGTTGCGCCTGTATATCCGCTTTCGAAATGAGAATTGTGGCTTGTTCTTCCGAGGTGCGCAGCACCATTTCGAGCTTGGTTCCGAGCCCCGAATAGGTCGGCACATCACCTTGGCTTAAACCTTTTTTTCCTCCGAGGCGCGCCAGTTCTGTCGCGAGTTCGTTTCGTTCGGTCGTCGCGGCGATGATCTCGCGGCGAAGGTTGGCGATGGCCTTGTCGACTTCTTCGCGGGCGTAGCCACGCATGACGACAGGAAACTGTCCATCAATAGCCATTGTGATCTCCTCGGGTTACGGTGCCAGTTTACCCGAGCACGCCCTTCGCGGGTAATCCGCGTTGGGGAAATCCCTAACTTCGTTCGACTAAACTGGCCTTTTGAGTCAAAAGGGGGCGTTGTGCGGTTCATCGTTTCCGTCATCCTCTTCGGCGTGGCCGCTGTCATGGTCGGTGCCGGAATCCTCATTCACACGGTGTTTTCCCCACCCACCACTACCGCGCAATCGATCACAATTTCTGATCCAGCCCCCATCACGGTCATCGATTCGTCGTCGTTGAACGAGATTTCGTCGACGCAGACGATTTCGGTTATTGGTGGTGCCGAGGGAACGGTTTACGTCGAGAGCCCAGACTCAACCCCAATTGCCCAACCCTCCTCGAGTGAACGAATCGTCATGGCGTGGGGACGACAAGGTGACGTGCTTGCGTACATCGGAAACGTCCCTTACCAATCAATCACGGCAAACGGGCTTGAGGGTGAATTGACGGTGAAAAAGTTCACGGGACCCGAAACAGCAACCCCTGATCCGATGGGCTCCGACCTCTGGGTTGAACAGTTTGAGGGGGAAAAAGCGTTGTCGGCTGACGTCACCACACCCAAAGGGAATCTCATCCTGATTGCGACAAACGGCGCACTTCCTGCCCCGAAGACGATTACCATCACCTGGCAGATGGACATTGACCGCTCTGTGCCCACCACTCTGTTCTACGGCGGGCTTGGCATCGCCCTGGTTGGCGGTATTTTCTATTATCTGGGTTGGTTGAGTGACCGACGCAAGCATCGACACCGACAAGGGCGGATGCCCAAAGCTCCGCGACCGCCGAAGTGGCGACCTGGCAGGCAACCCCTCGAGCCTCGGCGTCGAGGCGGTCGACGTGCGCTTCCGTTCATCGCCTGGGGACTTGCTGTGCCCATGATGCTGTCTGGCTGCTCTGTCTTTCCGAACTTAATCGCCGAACCTTTGCCGGTCGTCAAAGTCTCACCGCGCGGAGTCGCCGTCACGGCCGAGCAATTCGATCGCATCCTCGGCGAAGTCGTTGCAACATTAGAAATGGCAGACGAGCAAAGTGCGGAGGACATCGCGGCAACTCGACTTGACGGTGCCGCTCTTCGGTTCCGCTTAGCCCAATACACGGCACGTGCTCAAAGCAAAGACTTGGCTGAGCTCTTCGCGATTCCGGCGGGCAAGGTTCGCTTGCTCCTTCCGCAGAAAACAACCACGTGGCCGCGTTCAGTTTTTGCTGTGATCGATGACGCAAAAAACGAGGACGCCCCATCAGTTGCCGTCGTCATGACCCAAAACTCCCCGCGAGAGAACTACAAAGTTGGTTACACCATCGCGCTTGAGCCCGGAGCGAAGATTCCGTCCGTTTCGTCACCCGAATCGGGGGCCGCCGTCTTGTATGGTGAAACCGAGTTGCTCAGTGTGACTCCCGCTCAAGCCGTCGAACACTATGGCGATCTGCTCAATCTGGGCAACAAGAGCGAGTTCGCCGATGATTTCGACAGCGACTCACTTCAGACGCAGATTGGTGCCGCCTCGAAATCTAAACGAGTCAAAGAACTCGGAGAAACGGCAACATTTACGTGGAAGGACTCAATCACCGACGACGTGCCTCTTGTGTTCGCCACCGCCGAATCTGGCGCACTGATGATGGTCACGCTTCAAGAAAAAGAAATCGTCAAGCCAGCAGTGCCGGGGGCAGCCATCACTGCAACAGGCGCGGTAAAGGCTCTCGCCGACATCACGAGTTCGATGACTGGAATCGAAGCGGACTACCAGTATCAGCTGTTGTTCTACGTGCCGTCACTCGGATCGACAGAAAAGATTCGATTGCTCGGCTATTCTTACGCGTTGACCTCGGCGCGTAAACTCCCCTAGCAACCGACGTTTACTGAAAGTGGTGGTCTGCGATGGCGTATTTTGACTACGCGGCCACTTCACCGATGCACGAAGCGATCATCGAAGCGTGGACGAATGCTGTTCACGTTCGCGGAAACGCGTCCGCCACCCACCGCGACGGGCAACACTCGCGGCTCATGTGGGAAGAGGGCCGAGACAAGATCGCCGCGGCAATCGGCGCACTACCGTTTGATGTCACCGTCACGGGGAGCGGTACCGAAGCGATAAACCTCGCAATCAAAGGGCTGTTCTGGGGTCGGAACGGAACCCCGGCGTCGCGAGAGGTGGGCGCCCCGTTGCCACGTCCGCGCATCCTCACGACAGAGGCAGAACACCACGCTGCGCTCGATGCAATCCACTGGCTGGTCGAAGCGGAAGGCGCTTTCGTTGACTTTGTCCGTGTGGACGACACCGGAACAATTGATTTGGGTGATCTGGAAGCGAAACTAGGCGACGACGTCGCCCTGATGACGACACTGTGGACCAACAACGAGGTCGGGACTATTCAGCCGGTGTCTCAAATCGTGGCCCTCGCAGAGGCGGCCAAAGTCCCCGTGCACCTCGACGCAGTCGCGACCCTCGGTTACACGCCGATTGATTTCGCACGCAGCGGGCTCGCCGCCCTCAGTGTTTCGGCCCACAAAATCGGTGGTCCGGTCGGTGTGGGAGCGCTCGCGGTGTCGCGTTCGTGGCCTATCGTCCCGCTGATTCACGGCGGATCGCAACAACGATTGCGCAGCGGTTCCCTCGACGCGGCCGGAGTATTCGCCGCCGGAGTCGCCGCGGAACGTGCCACCGCGGATATCGCGGCAAACGCCGCCCGGCTGTCCACCCTGCGCGATCGACTCTTGACAGGAATTCGGGCGACAATCCCGACGGCGATTGTGCGCGGACATGAGACCAATCGAACCGCGGGGAACGTACACGTGACTGTGCCCGGCCTCGATTCCGTGTCGGCGCTGTTTTTGTTAGACGAAGCCGGTCACGCGGCAAGTGCAGGTAGCGCTTGCCAGGCCGGTGTTCAGTCGCCATCACACGTTTTGCGCGCCATGGGAATCGCCGACTCAGAGGGTCCGTTGCGGTTCACGCTCGGGCTTGAGAACTCCGAAGCCGAAATCGATGCGCTGCTGGAGGTCTTGCCGACCATTGTCGCTCGCGCCACTCACTAGACCTTCCGACTGGGGTATTGCCTCGTGAACGTAATGCGCGGTGAGACGGGTTTCCACGAACGACAATCGGAGCTGATTCGGTTCCCCCAAACGTAGAAGGTTGGGTAGAAGGTTGGGGAGAAGGTTTAAGGGTTGAGCAGGGGAGTGCGGGCGCGGGTGGGAACATAAACTGGTCTCATGAAGATTCTGGCGGCAATGAGCGGGGGCGTTGACTCTGCGGTCGCGACCGCACGTGCTGTCGACGCTGGTCACGATGTGACGGGCGTGCACCTGGCGCTCTCGCGTATGCCCGGGTTGTTCCGATCGGGGTCGCGCGGATGTTGCACGGTCGAAGATTCGCTCGATGCGCGCCGAGCCGCCGGCATGCTCGGGATTCCGTTTTATGTGTGGGATTTCTCGGAACAGTTCACCGAGGCCGTCGTCGACGATTTCATCGCGGAATACGCCGCGGGGCGCACGCCGAATCCGTGCATGCGATGCAACGAACGCATCAAGTTCGCGGCGCTATTGGACAAGGCGATCGACCTGGGGTTCGACGCGGTTGTCACCGGACATTACGCGAACGTGACGACCGCTGCGGATGGCACCCCAGAACTGCACCGCGCGAGTGCGTGGGCGAAAGACCAGTCTTATGTGCTTGGCGTCTTGACCACCGACCAGTTGCGCCACGCGATGTTTCCGTTGGGGGATACCCCGAGTAAGACGCTGGTTCGCGAAGAGGCCGAACGCCGTGGGTTGTCTGTTGCGAACAAGCCCGATAGCCACGACATCTGTTTCATTCCAGAGGGCGACACCCGCGACTGGCTCGCTGAGCGTATCCCGATGGAATCGGGAGACATCGTCGACACGGACGGAACAGTTCTCGGGCATCACGATGGCGCGCAGGCGTACACGGTAGGACAGCGCAAGGGACTCGGGATCGGAGTCCCGTCAGCCGACGGACGACCCAGATTTGTACTGGAAGTCAAACCCGCCACGAACGAGGTCGTCGTCGGAATGAAGGAAGACCTCGACATCGCCGAAATCGCCGGCGAGCGTTTTTCGTGGGCGGGGAACGACCCGGTTGCGTCGGCAATTGCCGAGCCGACGGCCGACGGCTTCACCACGTTCGAGTGCGAGGTTCAAATCCGCGCACACGCCGACCCAGTTCCCGCGATTGCAACTAGTCGCGGTGGCGAGATCGTCGTGACTCCGACCGAACCCCTCAACGGAGTGGCGACGGGGCAAACCGCGGTCATCTACGTTGGCACCCGCGTTCTCGGTCAGTTCACGATCGATCGAACCGTGAGCGCGACGGCACTAATTCACTAAATCGAGCGGTCGGGGGTTAGCCCTTCCAGACCGTCTTGAAGTTGCAGAACTCCCGGATTCCGGGTGCAGCCAGCTCGCGACCAAATCCGGAATCCTTGATGCCGCCGAACGGCAATTCTGGGTACGAGATTGTCATTCCGTTGACAAAGACCGCTCCGGCATCAATGTTGTGGATGAAGTATTCCTCGTCGGAAGAGTCGGTCGTCCACAGCGCGGACGACAGGCCGAAGGTCGTTTGGTTCGCAATCGCAATGGCCTCTTCGCGCGAGCTCACACGATAGACGGTCGCGACGGGCCCGAACGCTTCCTCCATGACAAGCCGCATGTCCGGCGTCAATTGGTCGAGAACGGTAGGCGAATAGAACCAGCCGGGACCGTCTGGGGCACTTCCGCCGGCGAGCACGCGCGCGCCTTTGCTGACCGCGTCGTCGACGAGTTCCGCAAGTTCATCGCGCCCACCTTCGGTCGCGAGCGGACCGATCTGGGTGGCTTCATCAAGAGGGTCTCCGACAACAAGCGCCGCCATCTTTTCGGAAAACATCGCTACGAATTGGTCATAGACGTCGGTGTGCACAATGAAGCGTTTGCCCGCGATACACGACTGCCCATTGTTGCTCGTTCGAGCAGTGACGCCGACGGTACTGGCGCGGTCGAGATCGGCCGACGGCATGACGATAAATGCATCTGAGCCGCCCAGTTCCATTACCGATTTTTTGATGTTCTGACCTGCTCGAGCCGCGACCGAGCGACCAGCGGGTTCTGAGCCGGTGAGTGTCACGGCCTTGATTCGGCGGTCATCAATCACACCGGCGACAGCAGCGGCTCCCGTGAGGATTGTGGTGAATGACCCTTCGGGGAATCCGGCTCGCGTGAACAACGTGTCGAGGTACATGGCGGAACGCGGGACATTCGAGGCGTGCTTGAGCACACCGGTGTTTCCGGCCATGAGCGCGGGGGCGGCGAAGCGAATGACCTGCCACAACGGGTAATTCCACGGCATCACTGCGAGAATGACGCCGAGCGGCTGATAGTGAATATACGCCTGAGAGGCCCCAACCTTGCTGGGGTCGTCGACGGGTTCATCGGCCAGAAAGCCTTCGGCGTTGTCCGCATAAAAGCGCATGTTCTTTGCGCACTTCAGAACTTCGGCGACGGACTGGGCAATCGGCTTGCCCATTTCGATGGTCATCATTCTCGAAAGATCGTCGACGTCTGCCTCGAGAATGTCGGCGGCTTTCTTCATCCAGACACCACGTTGCGCGTAGGTCAAATCACGAATGATCTCGTGGGCCGCTTGGGCCTTCTGCAACCGGGTTTCGATTTCCGCCGCCGAGTGCGCGGTAAATTCTTCGACGGTTTCCCCCGTGGTGGGGTTAACGACTGCAATCGCCATTCGATGTTCTCCTAATTGGTGTGATCGGACTGGATGTTAAAAACTTCGGGGTGGCGCTCCAAGTGGAGCCGCGTGCGTCTGATGTGTTGTGCCACGATTTGTTCTGCGAGGTCGAGGTCTCCGTCTCGAAGCGCAGTCACCAGCATATGGTGTTCGCTGTGAACAATTCCGAGATTGTTCGTGTCGACAAGAACTGTGTATGCCCGCCGGTACGGCTGTGTCGTGTTCCACAGTCGCGTTCCGAGTTCTCCGAGCAAATAGGTCGGAACCCGCTGGTACATACCAAGGTGAAACTCGCGGTCCAGTTGGAGGAATTCTTCGACGTTATTGGCGGTTTCCATCTTTTTCGCCAGTTCTTCGAGTTCGAGGATGTAGTCGTGGGTTATCTCGGGAGCGTTGAATCGAAGTAGAAGGGGTTCGATTCGTTCTCTGGTTTGATAGACCTCAGAGCATTCGCTCGCGGTCAGGCTCGCCACCCATGCACCCGTGTTTGCAACGAGCCGCACGAGTCCTTCGGTTTCGAGGGTTCGGAGTGCTTCGCGAACGGGGATTCGGCTGCCGCCGTACTTTGCCGAGAGTTGGTCTTGAATGATGCGTTCGCCGGGGGTGTAGTCACCCCGCAGGATTGCGTGGCGAAGAGCCTCTGCGATCGAGAGGCTTGTCGTTCCGTGTTTTTGAGTTAGACCTGCCATAGTCATCTATTCTGCTGGCCGCACTGGATGCCACAGGATTGTCGAAGCAGTCGCCTCATACGCCTTACCGCCCGGGTAGCTCACTAATTCACACTGCATCCCCCACGGGGTGAGGAAATAGACCCAGCGCTGACCGAAGCTGGCGTTTTGACTTGCAACGATCTCGCCCAGCACTTTCACATTATGTGATGTGAGATAGGCGAGTGCCTCGTCGATATCGTCTACATAGAAGGCGAGATGGTGCCCGCCAATATCGGAGTTTTTGGGTTGCGGCGCTTGAACGTCGGGTGTTTCCCACTGAAAGATTTCGAAATTCGGACCATTTTTGCAGCGAAAAAATCGAAGTTCCCGCATGACCGCTCGCGGATGAACGTTAAGTTGGTCGGCGAGCCAGTCGTCATCGCGTTCGAAAGGTCCGAGGCTATAGACCTTTTCACAGCCGATCACGTCAACAAAAAACCGTTCTGCTTCATCAAGATCGGGCACCGTAAAGCCGATGTGTTCGGTGCCGCGGAGTCCGGGAAGTGCCACGATCGATGCCCCTTTGTCTGCAGATTGGATACACATCATCCTAATAGGAGTGTTTCATCGCAACAATAGCGAAATTTTTCGTGACATTGTATGCAATCTTGTATAAACTCGTCAGAACAATAGCAATTGTGGTTGCTTACTCCAGAGAAAGGCTCACCGTGGCCCAGCACAACGACCTCAGCCCCCTCGCGCCGTGGATTGAAGTAGTCGCGACCCAAGAAGACTGGGATTCCGCAGACCCACAGTTGCTCGCGACCTTTCTGGGGCAGCTACACCTCATCCGCGCTTTCGAGGAAGCGGTCCTGCAACTCGCCGGAGAATCGTTGATTCACGGGCCAGCACACTCTTCGGTGGGCCAAGAGGGCGGCGCGGTCGGTTCGATCGTCGGACTCCGCGCTACCGATTCCATCAACGGGTCACACCGTGGGCACCACCAGTTCCTTGCGAAAGCGATTGGGTATGTCACCCCGGACGGGTTGGACCTCGATAACCTGGTGAACCCCGACGTTCAGAACGTCCTCCTCAAGACCCTCGCTGAGATCCTTGGACTTGCGCAGGGGTTTTGTAAGGGCCGCGGCGGGTCCATGCACCTTCAGTGGCACGAAGCCGGAGCCTTGGGTACCAACGCGATCGTCGGCGGCGGAGTTCCGCTCGCTGCGGGAAACGCGTTTGCGCAAAAACGTGCGGGAACGACCGACCTGACGGTCACATATTTCGGCGACGGTGCCGTCAACATCGGTTCAGTTCTCGAGAGCCTCAACCTCACCTCGGCGTGGGACATTCCTCTCGTGTTCTTCATTGAGAACAATTTGTATGCCGTGTCGACCACGGTCGAAGAAGCAACTCGCGAGGTGCGACTTTCCGGCCGTGGGCTCGGTTTCGGAATTATGTCGATTCGAGTGGACGGGATGGACCCGCTCGCGGTTCACCTCGCGATGAAAGAGGCCGAGGCTGTTGCGCGTGCAGGCGATGGCCCCGTTGTCATCGAAGCAGAGGTCTATCGGTTCTTCCACCAAAATGGCGCATTTCCCGGCTCGGCGTTTGGATACCGAAGCAAAGAAGAGGAAGACCACTGGCGTTCCCGCGATCCGCTTCTGAAGGTGGCCGCCGAGATGGTGCGTCGAGGGCTGATCACACAAGAAGGCGTCGAGGCTGTCCGTGCACAAGCGGTCGCTGCAATGACCGAAGCGACGGCGGAACTTGTAGAACAAGACCCCGATGCGAAAGCGGGAGTTCGACGAATCAAGACTCATCTTTGGCCGGAACCAACGTTTGTCGATGTTGGCGTTCGCGGGGACCTGTCCGAAATCAGCGGAGTCCGAACGCTCGATCGACACGACTTCACGGGGGCTTTGCACGAGGTCAAGTTTGTCGACGCCGTCGCGAGTGTCATGGAGCGGCGCATGGACGAGGATTCGCGGATTCTGATCCTCGGTGAAGACATCCACAAACTCAACGGTGGTACGAACGGTGCCACAAAGGGTTTGAGCGCAAAGTATCCAGATCGCATTCTCGGCACTCCAA
>CAMFDU010000026.1 GCA_945949175.1 Gulosibacter massiliensis
AGGACGAATGCCCCGAATGATTGATGGCGCCAGCGAGGACAAACGTTCATCCCGAACAGCGTTTACGCCGCTGACCGTGATCAGAGCTTCGGTCGTGCCCGCCGGAACTGACGACAATTTCCATTCGGAATCGCGGACAGAATCGATGATGTCAAACTCTGCATCGTCCGTGTCTAGTGACGTGCCAACGTCGCGGTGCGATCGAATGGCCGTCGCTCGACGGACCATTAGGCTGTTCCGACTTCGACACGGCAGATGAAGTACGCTCACGGCGGTCGATTTTGTCTCCGGATAATACTCACCAGTCATCATGTTGAGAAGTCGATGATTTCCTTTACGAAGCCAATCGAAGTCACCATCGGCGCCTGGTACCAGACGCATGATTACCTTCTGCTGTTTTGCTGAGAATGCATATCGCTTGTACTCCGCCGGGCGATCTACGAGAAACTCAATGGGTTTTGGTCCCTGTTGAGCCAGATAGTGGACGTGTGACAGGTCTTCTGGAGTGAAGTCCGTGACATCGGAAGATTGGTAAAAGTTGTCCATGACACATGCCAGCGCTCGTGTGTCAGTGTTGGCCAACCAGTCGCGTATTTCGTCGATGAGTGGTCGCGACGTTCCGGTAAAAAACTCGTCGGCGTCAAACGGGATGAAAGCGTCAAACCCATCTTTTCGAGCGAGGTGGGCGAGCGCGGTCATTGTTGATGCCTGACTAAACAACGGACTGTTTTTTCGAACCCAGTGAATTTTTGCGTTCGCGGGAATCGCGCGCAGAAACTGGTCACGAGGATCTCCACTCGAGCGGTGGTCGATGAGATAAAAATCCGTGATTCCCTCGTTGACCAAGCCCGAAATCACGGCAACGGCGATGTCCCAGGATTCGAAAATCGTTGAGCCTGCGGCGACTCGCGCCAACCTCGTGTCCTGGTTACTCACTTCGCAAGAATATCAGACCCCACGTTGGCTGTCCGTGCGACGACGGTTGCGCTGTCGCGGAGCGCCTGCTGGTTTGTCGACCATCGCGCCACCGGATTGATTTGACGTGTTTCCGCCAGAGTTCCCCCCGGATTTTCCGCTGCTGCGGGCGGGTCGACTGGGTGACTTTTCGACTCGTGGACCGGAGGACGCTTTGAGTCGGCCCTTAGAACCCTCGGGAATGTCGAGGTCGGAAAAGAGGTGGGGAGATGATGAGTAGGTTTCGGTCGGCTCGAGGGGAAGGTCAAGCGCTCGGGAAATCAGTGCCCATTTGTGAAGGTCGTCCCAGTCGACGAAAGTGACGGCGATTCCGGTGCGACCAGCGCGACCGGTTCGACCGACTCGGTGCAGATAGGCCTTGTCGTCTTCGGGGACGGTGTAGTTGATGACGTGGGTCACGTCGTCAACGTCGATGCCCCGGGCTGCGACGTCGGTCGCGATGAGCACATCTTTCTTGCCTGCCTTGAAGGCCGCCATTCCCCGCTCGCGCGCTTCTTGGCTCATATCGCCGTGGACGGCGACTGCATTGAATCCGCGATCGATAAGTTCATCGGTCACTTTCGACGCGCTGCGTTTTGTGCGCGTGAAAACAATGGTCTTGCCGCGACCTTCCGCCATGAGGATGCGACCGACGACTTCGTCTTTGTCGAGGTTGTGCGCTCGATAAATGACGTGTTTGATGTTTGCCTGAGTAAGACCCTCGTCGGGCTCACTCGCGCGAATGTGGATTGGCTTGGTCATGAAACGGCGAGCAAGCGCCACGATTGCGCCGGGCATGGTGGCAGAGAACAACATTGTGTGGCGTTTTTCGGGGATTTGAGCAAAGAGTTTTTCGACATCGGGAAGAAAGCCGAGATCGAGCATGCGGTCGGCTTCATCGAGAACCATGACCTCGACTTTGGCGAACGACAACAGTTTCTGGCCAGCGAGGTCGAGCAAACGACCGGGTGTTCCCACAATAATCTGGGCTCCCGCCTTGATTTTGTCTACTTGTTCCTCATAAGACTTGCCGCCGTATATCGCGGCGACCGTCGTTGTACGGTTACTCGTCGCCAATTCCATATCTTCGGTCACTTGGACGGCAAGTTCGCGTGTCGGCACCACAATCAGTGCTTTGACGCCGGGAGCGGGGTCGAGCCCCAGCTTTTGGACGAGCGGCAGTCCGAAGCCGAACGTTTTTCCCGTACCCGTTTTGGCTTGCCC
The DNA here is from genome assembly GCA_945949175.1 of Gulosibacter massiliensis. Classification (GTDB taxonomy): domain Bacteria; phylum Actinomycetota; class Actinomycetes; order Actinomycetales; family Microbacteriaceae; genus MWH-TA3. The sequence continues at coordinate 2,179 of CAMFDU010000026.1, forward strand.
AATGATGTCTTGGCTAGTCAGCGCGAGCGGAATCGTCTGTTCTTGAATCGGAAAAGGCTCGTTAATGCCACGAGCGGCGAGTGCATCGGCGATGTCATCGTCAATGCCAAGATCACGGAAAGTCACTAAACACCCAATCGGTTGGTAAACATCAGTCTACCCGTCGCCCGGAACTGCCTATGCTGGGGTGGTGGCTAGCCTTTTCCGTAAGCGTGCGCGTTCCTCCACCACCAGTGCTCGGAGCCGTTCGAGGGTCGCCGATGGGAGCGCGCGCGTCGAATTCACCGACCTTGCACCGTCTCCCGATGTGTTTCTTGGCCAAAGTGCTTATTTGTTTCTACGCTACGCAGAGTCCGCGGCCCGTCACGCTCACGACGCGACCGACCTCGAGACCGAGTCGACTCTTGCGATTGTCGCCGAAGAGTGTTTCGTTCGTTTTTCGACACTAGCCGCGACCTTAGACAAATTGAAAGTGGATCGACTCACGGCGATGAGTCCGTTCATTGCACCGACGAGGGAATTTGAACGTCGGACTCGAGGACGAAACTGGGTCGAGCGACTTGCGTGCACCTGGGTGACGATGGCGTTCCTGCAGGATTTTTGGCGTCGACTAGCCCAAGGTCTTCCCGCCAAGGTTCGCGCAGATGTCATTGCGGCGCTCGATGGTGACAGGATGATCGAGGTCCTGAGAACGGAATTAGAACGGCGAATTGCCCTCGAACCCGGGCTCCGGCCCACACTTGCGTTGTGGTCGAGGCGACTGGTCGGCGACACGATGCTCATGGCTCAGAGTGCGCTGCTTCGAGACGCTGACCCAGCGACGAGGGTTGACGGCTTTGGAACAGTGTTCACCGAGCTCATCGCTTCCCATTCTGTGCGAATGGATGCGTTGGGCTTGACCGCCTAGGAAACGAAGCCGACGGGCCGCGATTGAGCGGTGCCGAATTCGATGTAGCTGACACCGTGTGCGGCAATCAGATATTCCTGACCTTTAGCGTCGCTGAGGCGCAGAACACCGTTTGCGGCGAGCGCGGCGGTGAATTTCTGCTCGATGTCGGCGACGCTCGCGTCCGTGTCAAATGCGAGTTCGCGGGGGGCGTGTTGAATTCCAATACGAATGTCCATGACTCAAGGCTAATAGGCGTCAGACCTCAGTTGTACAGTCGACTCAATGGCAATTTTCGAATTGGACGATTCTCAGCGCGCAGCCGTCTCGGCCGCGGCGGCCGGTGGCCTGTTCCGAATTGTCGGTGCCCCTGGTTCCGGCAAGACGACGGTGGTCACCGAAATCGTCGCAGCGCTCATCGCGCGTGATGGCGAATCCGCTGTTCGCATTCTCACCCCGTCTCGCCAGGCGGCAACTCGGCTGCGTGACCTTGTCGCGCTCAGGGTCGGGGTGGCCACCCGAGGGCCGCTCGCACGCAGCGTCTCGTCGCTCGCCTTCGAAATCGTCAGCGCCGAACAGGGCAACGGCTTCGCCGCTCGGCTGATGTCCGGTGGGGAACAAGATTCCGACATCAAAGCAATTCTCGACGGGGAAATCACCGACGGCACGGACGGGTATTGGCCGACATCGCTCAATGCTGATGTTCGACGTCTTCGCGAGTTTCGAACCCAACTTCGTGATCTGTTGTCGCGCAGCCGTGATCTCGGGCTGGTCGACGAATCGAGCGCTACCCCGTTTGCCGCACTGACGAAACTGGCAACCACGGTGGAACGCGATTGGGCGGTATCCGCTGATTCCGAAAGCCCGGCCGCGGCCTGGATTGCTGCTGCACATTTTTTCACAACCCACCGGCGACTCGTCTCGCGGTCGCGCGCCGGCCAGGTCGACCCGGCAGAACTGGTAGATCGCGCTCGGAACATTGTCGAATCGACGGCATCAGACACTCCTCGCATGACACTCGTCGTCGACGACGCCCACGATCTAACCCCTGCCCAATGGCGGTTTGTGATTGCGTGGGCAAAACATCGTGGGTCGGTCATTGCGGTCGGAGACCCGGACGCGGCGACGTCTGGTTTTCGCGGCGGACAGGTCACGTTTCTTGGCGACACCGATCTCGCGTGGGGTTCGACCCACTCTCTCACGACGATTCATCGTCAAGGTGGAGTCATGCCGTCCCTTCTTGGTTCGATTGCGGCGGCGATTGGCGGCGGAGTTCCCGAGATTAGACGGGCATATCCCCCCATCCCCGAACCGACCGTTGCTCGGTCCCTTCCTGGATTCGAACTGTTGAGCGCGACCGCATCGTCGCCCGCGCACGAACGTGATGTCGTGTCGCGCTACATTCGCGACGCGGTCGCTCGGGGAACCTCCTACGGCGATATTGCCGTCGTCGTGCGAAGCGGGTCGATGGCCGAATCGATGGTGACGCACCTCAATTCGATGTCGATTCCCACTTTTTCAGAAACGACGGGCTCGCCACTTCGCGACCACCCAGCGGTATGGTCGCTTCTCAACCTGATCAGCATCGGCATTGGGCGTGAACCGATGACCGCCAGCCTTGCGCAGGAATTGCTGCTCGGACCGTTCGGTCGACTGACAACCCTCGATCTTCGTCGCTTCCGCCGGAACCTGCGCAAAGCCGAGATTACGTCGGGCGGCAATCGACTTGCGGATGAACTCATGCTCGAGGCACTGACAGAACACGGAACGTTCGAAACCGAAGTGAAGTTCGCGGCCCCCGGTGTGCGCTGGATTGTTGAAACGCTTTGTGCACTTCGGTTGGTTGCCGACCGCCAGATCGACGAACTGTTGTGGGCCGTCTGGGCGCGTAGCGATAGAGCGGCGGCATGGACTGAGGCGACGCTTGGCACCGGTCCGGCCGCTGTCAAGGCGCACGACGCACTCGACGCCGTTATGGCGTTGTTCGGAGTGGCGGCTACTTCGCTCGAAAACGTTCCGACGGAATCCGCTGACGTTTTCCTCGATCGTGTACTCGGCCAAACTGTTCCCAATGACTCGCTGACTCCCCGGGCTACCTCCGGTTCCGTTCTGGTGTGCACGCCCGCGGCGACCGTCGGTCGTGAATTTGACGTCGTCGTTGTTGCTGGGCTAAACGAGGGAGTGTGGCCCAATACCCGTCCCCGAAGTGCATTACTCAAAGCGAACGAACTCTCGTTGGCGCACGCGGGAATTGACCCACGAACGGTCGATTACCGCCGTGACGTGATTTTCGACGAAGTGCGACTTTTTCTCGTGGCCATGTCTCGAGCGAGGCATAGAACGCTGGTCACCGCGATTCAATCCGAAGACGAGACCCCGAGCGGATTGTTCAGGATGGTCGCGGGCGAAAAATCCGAAGGCGATGACTTTTCTCGATCAGTTCCCGCGCCAAACGCGCGTGGTGGGGTTTTCGTCCCCGATAGCATCGACGCCAGCATCGGCGACATGGTTGGGCGTCTCCGACACCTCCTCGTGTCGTCGACCGGCTCGCCAACGGAACGCGCTCGCGCCGCCGCGGCGCTCCGCGAACTCGCCGACCGAGGAGTCGCCGGAGCCCATCCCGACTCGTGGATCGGGTACCGCCAAACGACTCCAATCGAATTGTTTTCGGGAACCCACGTACCCGTGTCACCGTCCAACCTCGAGACCTTTGACAAATCCGCGCTCGACTGGTTCGTTTCGAGTGTTGCGGGCGGTACGGCGGGTTTGAGCGCGGCGATCGGAACTCTCGTTCATCGCGCAATCGAGGTTGCGCCCGACGGCACCCGCGATGACATGTGGGCTGCCGTCGAAGAAAAATGGAACGAAGTGAATTTCGATGCACCGTGGCTGAGTGCTCAGTGGCTCGTCACGACTCGGTCCATGATCGATGCCTTGGCAGATTACGTTCGCGACGTCGCTCGTGACGGCCGGCGGGTCCTCGACAGCGAAAAATTCACTACGGTCACCCTGTCAACCACCGAGAAGGGCGGGCTCGATGTTGTCGTGAGCGGAACAATCGACCGCGTTGAACAACACTCAGACGGATCGGTGTCCATCATCGATATCAAGACGGCCAAAACGCCGGAATCGGCTAAGGGCGCCGAATCTCATATGCAGCTCAAGGCCTATCAACTTGCTTTTAGTCACAAAGCGTTGGGCGACGCCGTTGCCGAGGCGACGACACTTCACTCTGCTGGACTGCTGTATCCCCGTGTGGCGAACAAGAATTCTCGTTACACCGTTCGAAACCAGTCTGCGATGGATGCGGCGGCTCTCGAACATTTCACCAACTTGGTTGTTTCCGTGGGGGTGGCGATGCATTCCGAACGGTTCACCGGACCCGAAACCGCCCCCGAGTACTCGGGTGTTCGCGACCTCGAAACCACATGGGTCAGAATCGCAGAGGTGAGCTCTGATGAATAATCTTGATCCTCGCATGCTGGACAAACTGCTCGGCCTCGGGTTCGAACCTGTCTCTGAGCAGGCCGATGTTATCGACATGAGCCCAGAAGGTATTCACCTCGTGCTCGCGGGCGCGGGCAGTGGCAAGACCGAAACGATGTCGCTGCGCGCGCTATGGCTTGTCGCGACGCGAGGGATTCGACCGGAAGAAGTCCTTGGCTTGACCTTCACACGAAAGGCCGCCCGCCAACTCGCTGAACGGTTCCGACAGCGAATCGCCCTGCTCCGTCATCGTCGCGCAGAGTTTGAGGCACTGGGCGTGAATATCGACCACCTCGTCGACGACGATCACGGTTTTTCGACGCCGACTGTCTCTACCTATAACGCTTTCGCCTCTGAAATCTTTGCCGAACATGCCGCCCGCATTGGATGGGACTCAGATTCGCCGGTGATCACCGAGGCGACGGCGTACGCGATTGCCCGCGGCGTTGTGACGTCGTGCACCGATTCGCGCCTCGGCGAGTACGACTTTTCGCTCGATGCCGTCATCGATTCGGTTATTCGACTGGCGTCGGAACTCAGCGAATTCAATGTGACGAATGACGACGATGTGATCACCTATGCGCGCGCGGTTGCGCTATGTCGCGATTTGCCCGGCAAGACAACCATCGAGATGGAAAAGTTCCGCGCGAAACTGAACGCCGTCGGCGCGCTAGAAGTCTTGATTCCGCTTGCCCGCGAGTTCATTCTCGAAAAGCAGCGCCGCGGCGTTGTTGAATTCTCTGACCAGGTCGCGTTTGCACGCCGCATTATCCAGAAGTTTCCGAGTGTGGCTCAGTCGTACCGGGACCGTTTCAAAGTTGTCATCCTCGACGAATATCAGGACACGTCGTTTTCTCAAACCAGTCTGTTTTCTGAACTCTTCGGTCCCGAGCGTGTCACGGCCGTCGGCGATCCGAACCAGTCAATTTACGGCTGGCGCGGTGCGAGCCCCGCAAACGTCGCGTCCTTCCACGACGACTTCAACGTCGCCCAAGGCGAGCGCACCCACCGGCCACTTATCACCTCGTGGCGAAACGGAACGGCCATCTTGGCAGCGGCGAACGTCATTCTCGACAATCGCACCGAACAAAACCCGCTCGACGTCGATCGCCTAAAATCGTTCCCCGGCGCATCACGCTTCGACATCGAGGGAACCTTTGCCGCCAGCACATCGACTGAAGCGGATCGATTAGCAAAATGGTTCCAACGTCATCTCGATCCAACGCAATCGGGTCGGAATGTGGCCGACGCGCCACCCACATTGGCGATGCTCATTCAAACCCGCACTCATCTCGACACGTTCCTGCGAGCGTTCGATGACAACAACGTCCCTTACCGGCTTTTGGGTGTCGCCGGCATTTTGGGGAACCCGTTTATTGCCGACCTTTTCTGTGGGCTCTCGGTCGTTGCCGATCCCGGGAAGGGTGCGCGACTTGTTCGCTTACTCGGCGGAGCGCGCTGGCAAGTATCGGTGAACGACCTCTGGTCACTGCACAATCACGCCCGCAACGTGGCGAATTCATACACGTCGAAAGACCAACGGGTACGACTTGGCAGTTCCCTCGTCGAGGACGAGTCGGACTCACTCGTGGACGCACTCGACTCGCTTCGATACACCGCTCGCGACGTTGTCGAGACAGACTCGACGTTCGACAAACGCGTGTCTTTCAGTGATGAGGGCTGGGCAAACCTCGTGCGCGCCGCAGAGTTCTTCCACAACCTGCGCTCGCAAGTTGATGTCTCAATCCCCGACATGGTCAATCTCACCGCCACGGCTTTGCAGCTTGATGTCGAAGCGGCTGCGTCACTGCACCACTCACCGGCCGCCTATCGCGAAGCCTTTGACGACCTCGTCCATTCGTATCTTGCGATTCCGTCCGATCATTCACTTCGAGGTTTTGTGGCCTGGCTTTCCGAAGTAGAAAAACGTGAACGGATGACCCCCCGAACAGACGAACCCGAACCCGGTGTTGTCCAGATTCTTACCGTGCATTCGTCAAAGGGGCTTGAGTGGGATGTTGTGGCGTTGCCTCGATGGACGCAACCACCTATTCCCGCCAATGGAAGTCTTCGCGGGGACAAGTCCAAGGCAGCGAACGAGATGGGTTGGCTTCAGCTCGGCGCACTGCCACGAAAATTCCGGAGTGACCGCAAGTACCTGCCCGAATTCAATTGGGAGAAGGCCACAACGATCGAAGAACTTCTTCAAGAATCAGACGCCTACACCCTTCGCCTTAAGTCCACGCTGATTCTTCCCGAAGAGCGTCGTCTGATGTACGTCGGCGTTACGCGCGCGCGCCACCACCTGTGGATTTCGGGTTCCCATTTCGAGGGCAAGGGTAAGACGGCAAAGATTCCGAGCACGTATTGGACAGAACTTCACGCTGCCGGGCTACTCGAAAAAGCGAACATTGATCCAGTACCCGAGTCAAACCCAGACGGCGATGGGGTCGAGGTCGAGTGGCCTCCGCAAGATCCGCTTGGACGAGCGAAGCATCGCGCTGCGTATGACGCCGCGGTACGGGAAATTGAGACGTCAACAGATTCGGTTGATCCCGCCGACGCTCGCGCCATCGAGCAACTCCTCGCTCACGGAACTGTCGGCGCGGCGGACATTCCCGTGCGTATCCCTGCGTCACGGTATGCCGAATGGTCGATGGACCTTGCCAAAGTTCGTGAAGGTAACCGGCGTCCCGTTCCGACACGCCCCTATCGCGCAGCACGTTTGGGAACCGAGGTTCACGTGTGGATTGAACGCGGTGCGGTTGACGATGATTTCGTTGACGGTTGGGATGAAGCGAACGATCTTCCCGATTCTGACGATGGAATGCGCAAGTTGAAAGACGCCTTCCTGGCTTCGCGGTGGCCGGGGCTGAAACCTGAGCACACTGAGTTGGAAATTCTTCTTCCCCAGGGTAAACACATCGTGGTCTGCAAGATTGACGCTGTCTACCGCATCGGTGGTCGATGGGTGGTTGTCGACTGGAAGACCGGAGCGAAACCGTCTGAGAGTGAAAAAGACACCAAGGCGATGCAATTGGTGCTATATCGGCGTGCACTTGCCGCGCTGCTCGAGATCGACGTGGCCGACATCGATGCGATTCTGTATTACATCGCTCACGACTGGGAGTGGACTGTGGAACCCGAACGTTTAGCGCGTCTCGAGGCGCTTCCTCCCATCGACTAGTTACAACGGCTCGGTCGCTGAATCGTCGCGCGTTGGCGTAGCTGTTTGACCCTCCCCGAACACTAATGTTGTTGGCGACTTCGGCGGAGCTCCGAGATCGGTCGCGGGATTATCGGTCACCGAGGTAAGGAGAACGTTTAGCATTGCCGTCGCATCCGCAACGATTCCGTCGTCGTTCGAATCGGTGCCGTGGATGAGCCAGCGTGCAACATCAAGTTCCGAGGCGAAACGCGCGCGGTGCCCGAGGCGTTTATCATTCGTTGGGCGCGCTGCCGAATAGAGGTTCATGAATTCCGCGGCGTCCTCCGGACCGAACCGAGCGAAAACTCGCCACAGGTCGTCAGCCGGGTCGGCTACTCGAGCCCCCGCCCAGTTGATGATGCCCGAAACCTCTAGTCCGTCGACGAGAACTGCATCAAAGTCCAAATTCCCGTGCGTGATTGTTGGAGTGAACTGCCACATCCCGGCGTCTTCGATTGCTGCGTCCCAGCGATCGAGAAGCTTGCTTGGCACCTTGGTTGTCTGGTGAGCGCGGTCAATGGTTCCTGCTGCATCTCGCAGGCTGTCAAGTGACGTCGTTGCGGGAATCACGTTTCGCGTCACGATCGACGCTGGCAGGTTGTGGATGGCGGCGATGGCCGAAGCGAGCGAAGGGATCGCTCGGCGTGGATCCTTGACACTTGACAATGGGGCCCCGCTTGTCTCCTCAGTAACCACAATTCGCCGCTTGTCATGGGAACCTGCTGCGAGCGTGTGCGGAACGCCGAACGGCAATCGTTCCCGCACTCCCGCTCCGAGGAGTTGGCCAACACGGTGTTCGGCGTTTTGCAGGTCGGCAGCGGGTGCGGTCAGTGGCGACGAAATCGAGATGACCCGATCATCCGACGTTCGGCACGTGACGCGATCGAATTCGGTGGTCGACGTGTCCCGATATCCGTCGATTTCGAGGGACGGGATTTCTGCAACCGCCCACGCGGTTAGCATGATGGGGGACAAAGACATATCCGTACTTTAAGCCGAACCCGCGCCCGTTCAGGTTTGCCACGCGAGAGGACAACGATGAGTGCACTCATTGAATCTCTCGACGAAAGCCAACGGAAAGTAGCGCTTGCCTTGGTTGGCCCGGTGCGTGTACTTGCTGGTGCCGGTTCTGGGAAAACTCGGGCAATCACTCATCGAATCGCCTATGGCGTCGAGACCGGCGTCTACAGCGCCGAAAAGGTACTCGCACTGTCATTCACCGTTAAGGCCGCAGGTGAAATGCGCAGTCGACTGAGCGAGCTGGGTGTCGAGGGTGTTGCGTGCCGCACCTTCCACTCCGCGGCCATGAGGCAATTGGCGCATTTCTGGCCCGACCTCATCGGCGGGGACTTGCCGAAAGTCCTGCATTCCAAAGCAACGACACTTAAGCGTGCTGCGGCGCAATTGAACATTCGTGCAACCGACGAACTGTTGCGCGGCGTCGCGGCAGAAATCGAGTGGCGAAAGGTTCGGCTTGTGTCGATGGATGACTATCAGGCAGCCCTGCCCGATCGTCCGCTTCCGGGTGGATTGTCGATGGATGCCACCCTTGCGCTCGTGCAGAAATACGAGGACCTCAAGGACGATCAGCGCAATCTCGACTTTGAGGACACTCTGATCGCAACGCTCGGAATGCTGAACTCGGAAAAGTGGGTTGCTGACCGCGTGCGTGAACAGTTCCGCTTTTTTGTCATTGATGAGTACCAAGATGTGTCTCCCGTCCAACGGGCACTGTTGGATGCGTGGCGGGGTGGCCACTCGGAGGTATGTGTCGTGGGTGACCCCAATCAGACCGTGTTCGGATTTGCGGGTGCGTCGGACGAGCACCTCCTGAGGTTCGAATCGGAATTCCCCGGTGCGACGACGGTAGAACTAGATCGGAACTACCGGTCAACTCCCGAGATTGTCAGACTCGCGAACTCGACGGTTCCAAATTCCCGATTGGAACTTGTGTCCATGCGGGAATCTGGTCCGGCGCCGCGTGTCATCGTGTCGGCAACGGACGAGGACGAGGCGCACGCAATTGGTAACGCGATTCACGTCGCAATCGAGTCGGGCTCCGACCCGGCCGATATCTCGGTGTTGTATCGCATCAACGTCCAGTCGCTGGTGTTAGAGAAGGTTCTGGGCGACATGAGAATCCCGTTTCGAGTCCGGGGCGGTCGTTTCTTCGATGAGCCCGTTGTCACCCAAGCCCTCGTCTTGGTTCGGGGTCGCCTTCAAACCGACCCCGGCGCGAGTGCTCGAGACACCATGGCGCTCATTTTGCGAGAAAATCTTGGGTGGCTGTCGAAACCACCTGCGAATCCCGTTGACCGGCATGCCTGGGACATTATGTCGACGCTCGCTCAGATCGCCGAAAACCTTCCAGAGACGGCGACTGTCATTGATCTTGCAGCAGATCTGAAACATCGAGCCGACAACGAGATGGAACCGGCGGTTTCCGCGGTAACACTGTCGACGATTCACAACGCCAAGGGGCTTGAATGGGACACCGTCTTTGTCATTGGCATGAGCGAAGGACTGTTCCCGTTGTCCTACTCGATGGGTGATGGGCCAATGCAGGAGGAACGCCGACTCGCGTATGTAGCGTTTACGCGTGCGGGACGATCGCTCACGCTGAGTTGGGCGGAACGCCAGAAGGCGTCCGGTGCACTCCGAACCCGCGGTCGGTTCATCCCGGAAAATCTGGGATAGCGAGACAACCGCAATTCGGGTGAAGTGCGTGCGGTGACACCGCGCGCTTGAATGTCACGCCGTCAACGCGGACTGAATATCCGCCTCCCATTGAGTACATGCCCAGTGATTCTGCGGCTGCGTGGGTCGCAAGACTAACGGAATCGGCCGACGCTGCCCGACGCCATATCTGCGGGGCGATGGCGGACCACGACGGATCATCGTCAATGTGGGCCAACTCAACACAGCGAATGCACGCGGTCTCGCCGGGATTCACGACTGGTCCGACGCGGACACTCGATTCCCCGAACACGATCGCGCAGTGTGCAATGTCCCGACCGAGCCATGGTTGGACGTCGATCGGGGAGACGACGAAATGACTCACGAGCAAAACAAAGTCGACTTCCATTGCCGTGATGTCCGAACTGGACCCAGCGACAACCGTTGATCGTGTTGAGCCGACCCAGGTTCGTGCGATGGTCTCGGTTGCGGGAGCGACCCCCACAACGGCGAGCCGCGGCAGTGTGGCCCGGGGAGTTTGATGAAACACGTCACCGCATGAATCAATAAGAGATCGGGCGGAGTGTTCGCCACCGACAATCGACGCAAGGCGCTTCAGGCTTGTTCCACGCACCAGTTCCGCGACTCCTCGGGCGCCGCTCACATCAAGCGGGCCGAGTCGCGTATGTTCGGGGTCGAGTCCTACCTGGACTGTTTCGGAGTCGCGCCAGACGACTGGAATCGAAGGGTCGATGCGAATAAACACGGTGGCATGATCTCACACCACAGCTCACGGCGTCAGCCGCCGTCCACAGTTCCGTCCTCATCGATGAGCCGACGGATTGCGTCGTCCATTGCGTCGGGCGGTGAAGCTTTTCCCGAAAGCCGTGAAATCAGATCAGCCGGGTTGTCGATGTCGTCGCTCGTGGGCATGACATCGGGGTGAGCCCAGACGCTATCCCGTTGTTCCGGCGAAACGGCCGCATCAAGCGCGCGCCACATCGAGGCCGCTTCCCGCAATCGGCGCGGGCGAGCATCGATTCCAATGAGACCCGCAAGAGCTTTTTCTCCTGGGCGTCCGACGGCGCGATTTCGGCGAACCATTTCTGCGATTGCATTTCGACTCGGCAGACGGTGGGCGGCGTTGTCGGCGACGACGTCGACCCACCCCTCAATAAGAGCAAGTACGGTTTCGATTCGGGTCAATGCGATGACCTGTTCGTCAGTTTTGGGTGGAATAAGTGACCCGTCACTGACGAGGCGGCGAAGCGCCTCAGCGTCCGACAAATCAATATCGCTCATCGCGTCGCGCATGCTCTCGGCGTTGATGGAAATTCCGTTCGCGTAATCGGTGATGCTAGCGACGAGCCCCAACTTGAGCCACTTGGAGTGTTTGAACAGTCGTGCGTGGGCAATCTCGCGAATGGCGAGATACAGCAGCACGTCATCTAGCGGGATGTCGAGACCTTCGGCGAAAGTAGAAATATTCTGCGGTATCAATACCGCGCGCAACTCGTGTTCGAGGGTGCCGTCAAGAAGCGGAATTCCTATGTCGCCGCCAGAGAGAACTTCACCGGACAACTGTCCGATGATTTGGCCGAGTTGCAACGAGAACAGTGTGCCGCCAAGTCGACGGAGCGCGGCAAATGCGCCGGCCGCCGTCGCAGACTCACCCTCGGGGATATTGTTGCCCAACGCGCGCTCGCCGGCGGTCGAAATCGACTTCGCAACGGGCTCAGAGATTTGAATCCACACGGGAATCGTTGCGCGCGCCCACTCGCCACGGGTCATGGTCGATGGGCTGACAGTCAGTGGAGAAATTGAGGTCGCTTCGTCCAACCACAATGACGCGAGGTGGAGCGCGTTCTCGGCCGCCGCCACGGTCGCGGCACTGACTGCCGTCGCTTGGTGGTTCGCTACCTTCGTCGCGGTCTCTCGAACCATCTGCTCAGTGATTCCTTCACTCCCGTGGGACAAGGCCTCTTGTAACTGAATCAACATTTTTTCGATCGCGGCAGCGTCTCCTGGAAGTCCAGCCGCTTTGGCGAGTTTTGCGATATCAAAGTGCTCGCCGCTCTCGAGGAACTTGCGTAGCATTTCTTGGAACTCGTCAGAGCTGTCATCAGCCATATCAATAACCGTACCTGCTCGGTCGGTGACCTAGTGTGGAATCCGTGAGCGATTCTTCAACCGAAGCCGTCCATCGTCGGCCGCGCCTGAGACGCAAGGGCTGGGGTGTGACATTGCTCACATTAAGTGTTGTTGGCACGCTGGGACTCGCTGTGGTGCCGGCTCCGTACGTCATCGAAATGCCGGGTCCGGTCTACAACACCTTGGGGTCCACAACGGATGCCGACGGCAAAGACACACCGCTCATTACGGTGTCGGGCACAGCGACGTATCCGACCGATGGCGAATTATCGATGCTGACGGTTTATGTGACGGGATCCCCCGAGGCTCACCCAACGTGGTTTGAGGTCGCCGCCGCGTGGATGCGACCCGATTACGCAGTGCTTCCGATGGAACTGTTTTACCCCGCGGGTACGACCCGAACAGACTCGGTTAACGCTGCCAAGATTCAGATGGACAATTCGCAACAGGAAGCAATAGCGGCCGCACTCACGAATCAGGGAATCCCATTTGAATCCGAAATCGTTGTCGCCGAAGCAACTCCGGGCTATCCGGCCGAGAAACTGGTCGAGCCGGGTGACATTGTCAAAACGGCGGATGGCGTCGCCATCAATAACGTTTCCGACCTTCGCGCCATCATCAAGACCGCTGGAATCGGCAATTCAATCGAACTGGTTGTCGAGCGCAAAGGAGAGACCGTGGCGTTGACTGTCGGAATCGTTGCATCCGATCACGATGGCGAAACCCCGGTAATCGGAATTCTGTGCGGTGGCACGTACCGTTTCCCGTTTGACGTCAATATTTCGCTCGCCGATGTCGGCGGGTCAAGCGCTGGCATGATGTTCGCACTGGGCATCATCGACACCATCACACCGGGGTTGCTCAACGGCGGAGAAAACGTCGCCGGGACCGGTGAAATCTCGGCGGACGGTTTGGTCGGACCTATCGGTGGCATCGTCCAAAAAGCGTTTGGCGCTCGCAACTCCGGTGCAACATGGATGTTGGTGCCGGCGGAAAATTGCGCGGCACTCTTCGGTCGTGTGCCCGATGGATTACGCGACGTTTCCGTATCAACGCTTGATGATGCGATGGCGGCGCTTCTCGCCATTTCGACTCAGTCGGGCACCGAGGCGCTTCCCCATTGCTCGGCTGGCTAGCACACTGCGAGTCGCGGGTACACTTTTATCAACATAAGGAGTTCATGCCGTGACTGTTCCCGCTTCGCTTCGACAGCGTTCCCCTCTCATTGTTACCGTCAGCGTGGTTGTGGCTCTCGTCGCCGCAT
>CAMFDU010000027.1 GCA_945949175.1 Gulosibacter massiliensis
AGCGCCGAGCGGCCGAATTGATTCGAACGGCATCCGACACCAAAGTCGAGACGGAAAAGCGCATTGGAATGGACGTTGCCGAAGCACAGGCTTCGAGCACGGCGATGCACGACCAAGCCGATGCCTACGCTCGGCAGGCCTATGAGTCAGCAGACGCTCACCTTGAGTCCGCGATCAGTGATGCGTCATCAACTAAACAGCGTGCCGATGACTACCTTGTCGCGGCGCAGTTTCGAGCAGATGAAATCCTCCAGGATTCGCGCAGTCTCGTCGAGAAGTCAATCTCAGAAGCGATTGTGCGTTCCGAAGAAATCGCTCGATCGTCCGAAGAGTTCTTCGCGGACTTCACCTACGACGCGGAACTCAGCATCAGCCAAATCCGTCGAAACAGCGTCGCCCTTAGTGACTACGAGGTCCATATGCGAAACGTTTCGCAAGAAGTCAATGTTGACGCAATTGAAGCAGGCGCAACTCCGGGGATGCGAAGTATCCAACAAGCGGAAATCGTAAAGGGTGACAACTAATGACGACAAACGAATCCGTCGTAGCATTTTCACGCACTTTTGGCGGTTACGACGCGGCCGAGGCCGCCAGAGTAATTACAGAACTCCGAAATGCAGCAGCCACCCAAGACCAGGCCCTAGCCAAGGCTGAGGCTGAGATACGGCGCCTCGAACGCAAAATCCATGAACGACAGGGGACAAAGCCGAGGTTTGCAGAACTTGGTCCTGCTTTTGAATCGGCAATCACGTTGGCTGAGGAACAAGCAGCAAAACTTATTGCGGATGCTCAAAAAGAGACTCGAGACCAGGTCCGGGTGGCCACATCGAACGCGACGAGTCTTTCCAAAGCCGCCACACTCAAGGCCCGGTCTGATGTGGCAGCTGCTAAGAAAGAGGCCGAGAAGATTCACCGCACCGCAAATCAAGCGGCCGAGAAAGCGCGTGCGCAAATCGATGACAATCGTCAGAAGGTTGCTCAGGAAAAGGCGCAGGTCGACAAATTGTCTGCCGCGGTTCTCGCCGATGCCGAATCACAAATTGCGGCTCTTCGAGAGAAGGCTAATTCTGAAATTGACACCGCGATGAGTGCCGCGCTCGAAGAACTGCGACAAGCAGAAGAACTTGCAGGCCGAATCGATAACGAAACGCGCATTCTCAACGAGAATGCGGCGAAAGAAATCGCCGCAATCCTCGCTGATGCCGAAAAGTACGCGACTCAAACGATGAGCGAAGCGGACGAGCACACGGAATCCTCAAACAAGCGCGCCGACGCCGTGGCCGCCGAAACTGAGAAATACGTGTCAGAGTTGCAGGACCGAGCCGCCAAGTCAATAGAAGAGGCACGTTCGCGTTCCGAACAGGCGTTAGGCAATGCCGAAAAGATTACGAGCGAAATTACAGCATCGTCTCAGGTATTTGTTGAGAACATGACGCGTGACCTTGAAAATCGACTCGAGAAGGCGCGTCGGAACCTAGAAGACATCAGCGGTTTTCTCTACACGATCCGCTCATTGACGAACGGGTTCGACCTGGGCGAACTGAGCGTTGCGCGAAGTCGAGTATCGTCTGACAGGGCTAACAGCTCGGTCGCCGTCGCAGAACTCCTCGAAGGCTAGTAATCCCTTCTCGCCGTTGACGTTCAGATAGAGCGTTAGATTTGTCATGCAGCATGCACAGAAGGAGTTGACGTGCCCGGAGAAAACCTGACCCGTGTCGAAGCGATAGAACGCGCACGAGCTATTCGTACAGAGTCCTACGCCGTTCACCTTGATCTGACGAGCTCGGAAACGACTTTCCGGTCGCACACAACCGTAAGATTCGGTGCAGAGCCCGGGACGTCAAGCTTTATCGATGCAATCACCGCCACGGTTCACAGTGTGACGCTTAATGGTGCGACCCTCGACCCCGCGATCGTGTCGGACGGCGTGCGAATCCAACTCGACAATCTCGCCGCCGAAAATGTCCTCGTCGTCGATGCAGACATGTTCTTTGTCAACACCGGCGAGGGGCTCCACCGGTTCGTTGATCCCGTCGACAACAAGGTGTATTTGTATTCGCAGTTCGAAGTGCCTGATTCGAGGCGAGTCTTTGCCGCGTTCGAACAGCCCGACCTCAAGGCAACGTTCGATTTCGAGGTTGTCGCTCCCATTGACTGGGTTGTCGTGTCGAACTCTTTAACGCCGGCTCCCGTTGTCGACGGAGCCTCGGCTACGTGGACTTTCCCGCAAACACCGCGCATTTCCTCTTACATCACAGCGATCGTCGCAGGCCCGTACGTCGCACACCACGATCAGCTCACGTCGTCCGATGGCCGTACGATTCCCCTCGGTATCTATGTTCGGCAGTCGCTCTCTGAATTTCTCGACTTTGACTACATCTTTGACATCACCAAAAAAGGGTTCGAATACTTCGAACGCGAGTTTGCCGTCCCCTACCCGTTTGAAAAATACGACCAGCTCTTTGTTCCTGAATTCAACGCCGGCGCGATGGAAAACGCGGGATGCGTGACGTTCACCGAGGTTTACGTTTTCCGATCCAAGGTGACCGATGCGGTTCGCGAACGTCGAGTCGTCACAATCCTGCACGAACTCGCTCACATGTGGTTCGGTGACCTGGTGACGATGAAGTGGTGGAACGACCTCTGGCTAAACGAGTCGTTCGCCGAATGGGCATCGACAATCGCGACAGCGGAAGCAACCGAGTGGACACACGCATGGGCAACGTTCCAGGTGTCAGAAAAATCGTGGGCCTATCGACAAGACCAGTTACCATCGACTCACCCCATTGTGGCAACAATCAACGATCTCGAAGACGTTCAAATCAATTTTGACGGCATCACCTATGCCAAGGGCGGATCGGTACTCAAGCAACTCGTTGCGTATGTCGGTCGCGAAGCGTTCTTTGCCGGTGTGACGAATTACTTCCGTGCCAACGCATGGAAGAACGCAGAACTAGCCGACCTGTTGCGCGAACTGGAAAAGACCAGCAAACGGGATCTCACCGCGTGGTCAGCAAAGTGGCTCGAAACCGCCGGTGTCAACACCCTGCGGCCCGAGATTGTCACGGACGATGACGGAATCATCACGTCGTTCGACATCGTTCAGACCGCCGTGGCCGACTACCCGACGATTCGTCCTCACCGCCTCGCGGTTGGAATCTACGGGTTTGAGGGTGACAACCTTGTGCGGACCCACCGAGTTGAACTCGACATTGACGGCGAGCGAACGACCGTGACCGAACTGATTGGCCAGCACAGAGGTGCCCTAGCGCTTGTGAACGATGACGACCTCGCGTACGCAAAAATCCGACTCGACGGCGAATCACTGGCCATGGCGATTGACCACTTGTCGGACATCGCCGACCCGCTCACGCGGGCCTTGGTGTGGGGAAGCGCGTGGGATTCGACTCGTGACGCGGAAATGGCTGCGAGCGACTTTGTCGACTTGGTCTTGGGCAACATCGCAACCGAGACCGAATCCACGACGGTGCGGACCACCCTCGCTCAACTTGCTACGACAGCCCGAATGTACGTGTCATCCGACCGCAGGGAAAGCACGATTCGACGGATTGCCGATGCGATGCTCGAACTCGCAGAGAATGCCGAGCCTGGTTCGGACCAGCAGTTCCAGTTCCTACGGACGTTCGCCTCGATGGCAGACACGGCTGAGCACGCGGTTGCCCTTCGTGCGATTCGTGCAGGCGAACGGGTCATTGCTGGAATAACCGTCGACACCGATCTTTCCTGGGACCTGCTCGAAGGCATGGTTTTGGCGGGCGCAGCCGGCGAGCCAGAAATCGCCGCGGCGCTAGCCGATGACAACACCTCGAACGGCCAGCAGGCTGCCGCTCGCCTGCGTGCAACAATTCCCACGGCAGAAGCGAAGCGGACAATCCTGGAAACAATGCGTGACGACGACACAATCGCGAACTCACTGTGCGATCACTACGCGCGCGGTTATACCCACGTCAACGACGCGTCGGTGTTCGACGGTCTCGATACTGCATATTTTGACGCGATACAGAAAGTGTGGGATTCCCGCACATTTAAGATTGCCGAATATTTTGCGATTGGGCTGTACCCAGTGGGCATGGCGAATAAACACCTCGCAAAGACCACCCGCGCCTGGCTCGACAGCAACGAATCGGCCCCGGCGGCGCTCCGCCGAATTGTCATCGAGGGTCTCGCGACCGTGGATCGTGCCGTAGCGGCACAACGACGTGACGCCGAGGTCAATCGGTGACCAATTGGGCCGAACTGGTCGCGTTTCTCGGAGCCAACGCAACAGTGTTTCGAATCCTCGCGATTCTGGTAGCGGCGGTGATTGTTCGGCTTATTGTCGTGCTGACCATCAATCGCGTCATCGCTCGCGTTGTCGCCGATGACGTCAACTCGACCCCTCGCTCGTCCGCCAAAACCCACAACGCGCGGTTGACTCAGCGAACACAAACTCTGGGATCGGTACTTCGATCGTTTGCGAACTGGGTCGTCGGCGCCGTTGCCATCATCCTAATTCTCGGAGAGTTAGGGTTCGAGATCACTGCGATTGTTGCCAGCCTGGGCATCCTCGGAGCCGGAATCGCACTCGGCGCACAAGACATCATCCGTGACATTTTCAATGGAATGTTCATGGTCTTTGAAGACCAGCTGGGTGTCGGTGACAAAGTCGACCTCGGTGACGTCAAGGGAGTTGTCGAAGAAGTGACGATTCGCATCACCAAGGTTCGCGATACGAAGGGCGTTTTGTGGTTCGTGCGCAACGGCCAGATTCAACGCGTCGCCAACTTTGACCACAAACTTCGATGAGCGGAAGCTTTTTCGAGGACGTGGGCGGGCACGCGGCTTTTGATCGCATCGTTCGGCGGTTCTACGAAGGCATCAAAACGGATGATGTGCTTAGACCGATGTACCCCGACGATTTGGACGGTGCCGTGTGGCGTCTCACCGCGTTCCTCGAACAATACTGGGGTGGGCCGACCGCATATTCCGATGAACGCGGCCACCCGAGGCTTCGCGCCCGTCACAACGCATTTCGAATTGACGCGATCGCGCGCGATCGCTGGCTTGCCCACATGACGGCAGCGGTCGACGACGAATCGCTTTCGCCGTTGCACCGTGTAACCCTCATGGACTATCTCGACCGCGCTGCCCACGCGATGGTAAACACGATGAGCGACGTCGACCGGGGCGACCGACCCGCGCTCTAAGAGTCAGGCCTCGTCAAGGATGACGGGAGTGTGCTTGGCCAGAATCTCGCCACGTGTCGACGACAGCCGAATCCACGGTTCTTTCACCGAGACGTCCATCACCTTGTCACCAAAGATACCAAGGGTTTCTGCCGCAAGAGCGACTCCGGCTGGTAAACCGAGTGAGCCATTGATCGTCGTCCCCCAGACTTGTGAACGATACGAACGAACAACGTGTTCTTCGGCGTTCCTTGAGACTTTGCGCTTGATGATCTTCATTCCCTCTTGGACCACAGCCTGAAGGTCTGACGCCCCAATTTTTCCGAGGGTTTCCCATCCGGTTTGAGGTGGAAGCGGGATCTTCCACCGCACACTCGGTGCTTGCAACGGCATTGTCACGACAAAAACGTTGTCCGACTCGACGGCGTTGTCGAATCGGGCCCGAAGCGAATCGATAGGCACAACGATGTCAAACCTTGCCTCAACGGAAAGTTCCGCACCGCGCATACCAAGAACCGTCGGCGTGGTGTCGTTGAGACCCCGCGGTGCGAGAACCTGAACCCAGGCAACAACGAGGTTCCCCTTCGCGACGATTCGAACAGCGGTGTTGTCAATTAGTCCAGACCGATCGATGAACGTTGCAAGGTCGCTGATCGGTTCGCGGGATGCAAACGTCAGCGACATGCTCTTGGAAACTGGCATCAGTCGCGCGTCAACTTTCGATACGTTGAGCGGTGTGGCTTGGCTGCATCTGCGCCGAGGCGTTCAATCTTGTTGGTCTCATATGCCTCAAAGTTTCCTTCAAACCAGTACCAGTTCGATGGGTCGTCGGCCGTACCCTCGTAGGAGAGAATGTGCGTGGCGATGCGGTCAAGGAACCAGCGATCGTGGGTGATGACGACAGCGCAGCCGGGAAACTCGAGAAGAGCATTTTCGAGAGACGACAGGGTTTCGACATCGAGGTCGTTGGTCGGTTCGTCGAGAAGCAACAGGTTTCCGCCCTGCTTGAGAGTCAACGCGAGGTTGAGGCGATTCCGTTCGCCGCCGGACAGAATCCCCGCTTTCTTTTGTTGATCTGGGCCTTTGAAACCAAAGGTCGAGACATAAGCGCGCGACGGGATCTCGACGTTCCCGACCTGGATGACATCGAGGCCTTCGGACACGACCTCCCAAACGTTCTTGGCCGGATCAATCCCAGTTCGCGACTGGTCGACATACGAAAGCTTCACTGTTTCGCCGACCTTGAGCGTCCCGGAATCGAGAGGCTCGAGCCCGACGATGGTCTTGAACAGGGTCGTCTTTCCGACGCCATTCGGACCGATGATTCCGACGATGCCGTTTCGCGGAAGCGAGAACGACAAGTTGCTAATCAAGACTCGATCGCCAAATCCTTTAGCGATGTTGTTCGCCTCGAGGACGATTGCGCCAAGACGAGGACCCGGCGGGATCTGAAGTTCTTCGAAGTCGAGTCGTTTCGTGCGTTCGGCCTCGGTCGCCATCTCTTCGTATCGCGCCAGGCGAGCCTTGGATTTGACCTGACGACCTTTGGCATTCGAGCGAACCCAGTCGAGTTCCTCTGCAAGGCGCTTCGCGAGTTTGACGTCTTTTTTGCCCTGCACTTCGAGGCGTTCCGCCTTTTTTTCAAGATACGTTGAGTAATTGCCCTCGTAGGGAAACAAACGACCGCGGTCGACTTCAGCAATCCACTGCGCAACGTGGTCGAGGAAATACCGGTCGTGGGTAATCGCGATGACGGCGCCGGGATACTTTGCAAGGTGCTGCTCAAGCCACAGGACGCTTTCCGCGTCGAGGTGGTTGGTCGGTTCGTCAAGCAGCAAAAGATCTGGCTTTTCGAGTAACAGTTTGCAGAGCGCAACTCGTCGCTTTTCACCACCCGACAAGACGCCGATTTCGGAATCCGACGGTGGGCACCGCAGTGCGTCCATTGCCTGCTCAAGTTGCGAATCGAGATCCCACGCGTCGGCATGGTCGATGGCTTCTTGTAACTCACCCATCTCGGCAAGGAGCGAATCGAAATCGGCGTCCGGTTCACTCA
Organism: Gulosibacter massiliensis; assembly: GCA_945949175.1. Taxonomy (GTDB): domain Bacteria; phylum Actinomycetota; class Actinomycetes; order Actinomycetales; family Microbacteriaceae; genus MWH-TA3. The sequence continues at coordinate 7,243 of CAMFDU010000027.1, forward strand.
TGAGCAGAGAAATTGCGTTGAAACGCTCGAGTTTGTCGTACATTCCACGAACCCCGTCTTGAACGTTCTCAAGTACCGTGCGCGTTTCATCGAGTTCGGGTTCTTGCATCAAAATTCCGACGGAATAACCGGGCGACAGCTGAGCCTCACCATTGGACGGAGTGTCGAGCCCCGCCATAATCTTGAGGATCGTGGATTTTCCCGCACCGTTAGGGCCGACCATACCGATTTTGGCGCCAGGAAAGAATGACATTGTCACGTCGTCAAGAATGAGTTTTTCGCCCACGGTTTTACGCGCGCGAACCATTGTGTAAATGAATTCAGCCACAGTTTTTACCAGTCGATTATTCGGGTGGTACCGATGAGGCAGCCACCGGTTTTGAGGGCACTTTCAATTGACGAGAAATATTCTCTGTTGTTCGTCCGTTGACCAATCAGACACGACCGAGCGACCCGGACAGCCACAATCACGGAATCTGCCGAGAGGTCCGTTTTTGTCACGTCTGGGGTGACCTGGATTGAATTCTTTCGGAAGCCCGCACTGACGAGCGCATCGACCATTGTTCGCCCAGGTTGCTTTTGATCGCTTGTCGCAACATCCGACAAAACCCAATCGAAATAAGCCTTGTTGTCCTGCGCATCACCATCCGGCAGGAAAACAGGCACTGGTGCAGAGGACACCGTGGGCATCGGCGTTGCACTTGGTGTCGCGTTCGGGCCGAGCGTACAACCAGCCAAAGCAAGGGAAATGACCGCAGGGACGGCAAGGACTAATGTGCGTGCGGTCATTCCCCCATTCTAGGTCAGCGTGGGTCGGTGGGTCAGACCACAGCGACCGCTTCGGTGGAGCTGGGTTCGGCGTTGCTTTCCGATTGTGTCGTCGCCGAGTCCCCGCCAAGGGCAACCAATCGCGTGAATACCGCTGTTCCCCAAAACAAGTCGTGCCCAAGAGTTTCGGCTTCGATTTCGACGTTGGTTCCCGTTCGATCGTCGGTCTGCCAGTCACGAACACGCAGGCGGCCAGTCACGACGATGCGGTCTCCTTTGGACAGTGATGGGACCGCGTTGATGGCGAGTTGACGAAACGCCGTAACGGTGTACCAGTTGGTCGACGCGTCAACCCACGTTGAGGTCGCCTTGTCGAATCGTCTCTGTGATGATGCGAGCCGGAAGCTCGTGATCGGAAGTCCTTCGCTCGTCACAACGTGCCGTGGCGTCGTCGCGATGAGCCCGGTGATAGTGAGGGTGTCGCTCATGTGTCTCCTTAGTTGTGTGGACGGCGCCGGCCGTCCCAACCTGCGGCCGGCGCCTCCATCGAGGATGACCCGGGCTGCGATGTCACACGTCGAGAACAGCCCACTCGGTGGAGAACTGTTGCAGCGGGTGATGTGTGGAGACGCTAAACGGTCAAGTATTGCGTGAATCCGGCGCGCACTTTGTTGACTTTCGGGACCGCCACCGCGAGGCAGTATCCCTGCGTCGGGTTGTTGGCGAAGAAATCTTGGTGGTATTCCTCGGCCGGAAAAAACTCTGTGAAGTCGTCAATTGTCGTCACAACGCCACCTCCCCAGGTGTCGTTTGCGCGGTCGCGCGCGGCCTCGAACAGTTCCCGTTGATCTGAGTCGGTCGGGAACATCACCGAACGATATTGCGTTCCCACATCGTTTCCCTGGCGGTTCAACTGGCGCGGGTCGTGCATGGTGAAAAAGGCATCCAGAATCACCTCGGCGGGTATAACTGCTTCATCGAACGTGACAGCGACGACCTCAGCGTGACCAGTGGTACCCGTGCACACCGCCTCGTAACTTGGCGAATCGACGTGCCCGCCCGCATATCCTGACACCACCGAGTGCACACCGCGAAGCACGCGGTAAGCCGCGTCGAGGCACCAGAAACAACCGCCAGCCACATAGAACGTCATCATTCAGACAGTCTAGGCGCGGGGCTAGGCTGTCAGCATGACGTATGACGCAGCAACGAATCGTTATGATTCAATTCCTTACCGTCGATGTGGTCGGAGCGGACTCTTGCTCCCTCGAATTTCCCTCGGACTCTGGAACAATTTCGGCGAGGACCGCGACCTCTCGGTTCAGCGCGACATCGTGCTTCGCGCGTTCGACCTCGGTGTCACACACATCGACCTCGCCAACAACTACGGGCCACCGCCCGGTTCCGCCGAACGAAACTTTGGTGAGATTCTCGCGAGCGACCTAAAGCCCTATCGCGACGAACTCATTATCTCGTCCAAAGCCGGTTTTGACATGTGGGAAGGACCCTACGGTGAGTGGGGTTCGCGAAAGTACCTGCTTGCGTCACTCGATCAGAGCCTCTCGCGGATGGGGCTCGACTACGTCGACATTTTCTATTCTCACCGCTTCGACCCCGACACTCCATTAGAAGAGACGATGGGCGCACTCGCGCACACCATTCACTCGGGCAAAGCACTGTACGTCGGAATTTCAAACTACGACGAAGAACAGACGCGCCGCGCCTTTGCGATTCTCAAAGACATGGGGATCACACTCCTTATTCACCAACCGCGATACAACTTGTTCGACCGTCGTCCAGAAGCTGGCTTGTTTGACGCGCTGGTCGAACTTGGTGTCGGCGGAATCGTCTATTCGCCGCTCGCCCAAGGTCTCGCAACCGATCGCTATTTGAATGGCATTCCTGCGGACTCACGAGTCCGCACCGCGAATTGGATTGACGAAAAGCGCATCAATGACACATACCTTGGCCACGCCCGGGCTCTCAACGACATCGCCCTAGGACGCGGGCAGACTTTCGCTCAAATGGCGTTGACCTGGACGATGCGGCACGCGGGAGTCACAAGCGCGCTCATCGGGGCGAGTAGTGTCGCACAACTGGAAGATTCGTTGAAAGCCGCCCACGCAGAACCCCTAACCGATGAGGAACTTGCGGCGATCGAGCCACACGCGATCCACCAACTGGTCGATCAGTGGCTCTAGCCAAACCCAGCGCACTGGTCGGGTACATTGCCGGAACGGTCGCCGCCTTAATTTTTGGCGTCAACGGCGTCGTCATCAAGTTGCTGATGGACGGCACGGGTATTGACGGGTTCCAAGTCACCTTCCTTCGTGTCGTCGGTGCCGCAGTGCTCATGGGCGCCGTCATGCTCGCACGGAACCCGGGCGCGCTTCGCGTTAATCGAAAACAGATTGTGCCCCTCATCGCGATGGGAGTGATTGGCGTCGCTCTGTTGCAGGCGACCTATGCAGAAGCGGTGTACTTGCTTCCCATCGGAATCGCCCTCTTGTTGGAATACACGGCTGTCCTCTTCGTTGCGCTCATCGCACACTTCTTTTTCCGCGAACACGTCAAGTCCCGAATCTGGGTGTCCATCGCGGCTGTACTCATCGGGCTCGCAACTGTCGCTGAAGTGTGGAACTCGACTCTCAATGTCGAGGGCGTGTTGTGGGCGTTCGCTGCGTCAGCATCACTGACCACCTATTTCCTGCTCGGCGAACGCCAGACCGGAGTGCGGCACCCGATGGCGGTCGGTTTCTGGGGTATGGCGGTTGCCAGCGTGTTCTGGGCGTTGTTCAGCGGATGGTGGACGCTTGATCCGGCCATATTCAATCGGGTCGTCCCCTACTCAGACGAAGTCGGCGGAATCGCGGGTCCCGCGTGGCTGCTGTTGGCGTTTATCGTTGTGCTTGGCACGTTCGCCACCTTCACCCTCGGGCTATGGTCAATCAGCATCCTGAAGGCCACGCGGTCGGGAATCGTCGCAACCAGCGAGGTGCTCTTCGCATTTCTCGCCGCGTGGCTCATCCTTGGCGAAACACTAAATGTCGTGCAATTGGTCGGTGCGGGTATTGTTCTGATTGGAGTGGTACTCGCCCAATCCGCTCGCGAAAATCGCGCTGTAGCAAGCGGCCTTGCCCTCAACACCGCTGAAATCTCTCGACCGAAGGAATCCCGATGACTGATTCACTGCTCGACATCCCCGTCCTCACCGCCGATGGCGCCGCTACAACTCTTCGTGAGCATGCAGGGAAAGTTTTGCTCATCGTCAATGTCGCATCGCGGTGTGGCCTGTCTCCGCAATACGCCGACCTCGAGGCTCTTCAGCAGAAATACGGCCCCCGTGGGTTCGTCGTTTTGGGGTTCCCGTCGAATCAGTTCTTCCAAGAATTGTCGTCTAACGAGGCCATTGCCGAATACTGCGCAACGAAATGGGGAATCACCTTCCCGATTTTTGACGCGGTCAAGGTCAACGGCAAGAGTCGGTCGCCGCTTTATGCCGAACTGACGAAGACGAAAGACGAGCGAGGAAGCGCGGGTAACATCCGCTGGAATTTCGAAAAGTTCGTCGTGACTCCTGACCTACGAGTCTTCCGCTTTCGGCCGACAACAGTTCCGATGGACCCCGCGATCATCGACGCCATCGAATCAAATCTGCCGAAATAAGGAGCAACATCATGAAACTAGGGAAAAAGGTCATTGTAGTCACAGGGGCAGGAAGTGGCATGGGCCGGGAACTTGCTCTTGAACTCGCCCGACGAGGGGCGTCCGTCGCAGCGGTCGACATGCGTGCCGAGTCCCTGGCCGAAACCGCCAAACTCGTCACGGCTCTTGGCGGAAAGATCTCTACCCACGCCCTCGACATCACCGAAGCAAAGTCCGTTTCGGCACTGCCCGCTGCAGTGACGAAAGCGCTGGGGCAAGCGGATGGACTTGTCAACAATGCCGGAATCATTCAACCGTTTGTCAAAATCAACGATCTCGACTTCGCCGACGCCGAGCGGGTCATGAACGTCAACTTCTACGGCCCACTGCGTCTGATCAAGGCGTTTCTGCCTGGACTGTTGAAGCGACCCGAAGCACATATCCTCAACGTCTCGTCTATGGGTGCCTATGCGCCTGTTCCCGGCCAGAGCGTCTACGGGGCATCAAAGGCTGCACTTAAATTGATGACAGAGGGGCTCCGTTCAGAGTTGCTCGACACCACGGTGGGAGTCACAATCGTTTTCCCCGGCGCCACCGCAACGAACATCGCCCAGAACTCGGGTATGAAGGTTCCCGCTGCAAGTTCCGACGCGGCGAGTAAGTTTCCCCAGTTGGCGGCCGACGTTGCCGCACGGATGATGGTTGATGCCATCGAGAACAACACCCCTCGCATCACGACCGGTCAGGACGCGAAAACAATGGACATCCTGTCCCGACTCAACCCCGTCTGGGCCGCCGGTGTCATCTACAAGCAGATGAAGTCTCTACTGGCATAAACCGCGTTTTCCAGCAGTCCAGAAGGGTGAGACAATATTCGGGTGAGTACATCCAGCGCTGAACGTCGTATCCGCAACGCCGACGGCGAGTGGGAAATCATACCGCCATTCCGAGTGTTGTGGCTCGCCAAAATTGTCTACAGTGGGCCGTTCGAGCTTTTCATCGCCACGGTCATTGCCGTCAATGCACTGTTTCTTGCCATCCTGACAATGCCCGAGATTTCGCCGGCGACACGGGCGACCGCCATCACCATCGATAACATCGCCATGGTTATATATGTCGCCGAATTAGTGGTCCGAATCTTGTCGTATGGAAAAAAACCCTGGCACTTTTTCCGGCAAGGCTGGAACGTTTTTGATTTCATAGTTGTGGGTCTCGCGCCGCTGGCCGCCGGACAAACCGTCATTTTGCGTCTCTTGAGACTCCTGCGTCTCTTGCGAATTTTTCGATTCCTACCAGAAGTTCGGATTCTTTTCGCTTCGATCGTGAAAAGTATCCCGCCACTCTTCAGCATGTCCGTCCTCATCGGACTCCTCTTGTTCCTTTATGGCATGGCGGGAACCTATTTGTTTGGGACCACACTGCCTGACTCATGGGGACACATTGGACGAAGCCTCAAATCACTATTCATTCTTTTGACTCTCGAGAATTTCCCTGTATATCTCGATGAGGCAATGGCCATCAGCCCATTTGCGCTGCCGTTTTTTCTGTCCTACGTCTTCTTTGTTGTCTTCACGATTCTTAACGTCCTCATTGGAATCGTGCTCAACGCGATGGATGAAGCTCGAGCCGAGGCGCGAATCCAAACCGAGAACAGTGCAGCGCTCACTGAGTTGGCGTCACTCGTGGATGTGATCGGTGCTGACGGGAAGTTAACTGATGACGAGCTGTCCAGGTTACGTTCGGAAATCAACCGATTGAAGAACGGGTAACGGCCGACAGAGCCGTCAGATATTCGAGGGGAAAATTCGGCGCGAGCAAGTAGCGACCGTATGCTCGTGATAGCGCATTGTGTATAGCGCTTACCCAGAGCCGAGGAGGCAACGATGTACGTCGCTAAATGGAATGGTGCGGTAATTGCACAATCAGACAAGACGATTGAGATCGAAGGAAATCAATATTTTCCGATGGACAGCGTCGACTCACAGTTCCTCGTCGACTCGGACACCACGTCGACATGCTCGTGGAAGGGTCTCGCGAACTACTTCTCGCTGAACGTTAATGGCGATGTCAACACTGACGCGGTCTGGGTCTACCGCGACCCCAAGGATGCCGCCAAAGAAATCACAAACTACGTCGCTTTCTGGCGCGGTGTCACGGTCAGCGCAGCCTAATCAAGACCACGGGTCTGCCACGTGATTGAATTCGACCGCGTCTCAAAGACATACGGCTCAACCACCGCACTGGCCGATTTTTCGCTGGTGGCTCCGACATCGAAGATCACTGTATTGATGGGGCTTTCGGGTTCCGGCAAAACAACAATCGTCCGAATGGTCAACAAAATGGTGACACCGACCTCGGGGTCGGTTTCTATCGATGGTCTCGACGTTTCCGGACTGGATGCTGTCACGCTGCGACGGTCAATCGGCTATGTCATGCAAGAAGTTGGCCTACTCCCCCACAAAACAGTGCTCGACAATGTCACGCTCATCGCCCAGATTGCTGGTCAACCAGCTGACGTTGCCCATCGCAATGCGACCGAGATGCTACAGATGGTGGGGATTAACAAGCAGTTCTTTACGAGATTCCCCCACCAACTGTCGGGCGGTCAACAACAACGCGTTGGTGTTGCTCGAGCCCTCGCCATCAAACCGAACATCCTTCTGATGGACGAACCATTTGGTGCGGTCGACCCAATTGTGCGCGAGGAACTGCAGGACGAGTTGTGTCGCATTCAGCGCGAACTTGGGCTCACCATCATGTTTGTCACACACGATCGCCATGAGGCACTGAAAATTGCCGACCAGTTGGTCATCTTGTCAAACAGCGGACACATTGAACAAGCAGGCTCGCCCTCAGAGTTAGTGGCGAATCCCGCTAACGCGTTTGTTCGAAAGATTCTCGGCGTCTGATGGATTGGTTTGTCGCCAACTGGACTTTTGTTGCTGGATTGGGCGCAACACATCTGAGTGTTTCCGTTATTCCGATAGTTGCCGGCGCTTTTCTTGCTGTCATATTTGCTCGGATCACGCCTTCTCGATGGGCAAACACCACCCGCGGGATTCTGGGTGCCATCTATGCGATTCCGTCCCTCGCCCTATTCGTTACTCTTCCGGTATTGATTGGAACCGATTTCACCGGCCCGACGAACGTCGTCATCGCCCTGACCATCTACGTCATCGCATCGATGTACTTCTCGGCTCAGGACGCGTTCAGTCAGGTCCCGCGACCCACCGTGACGAACGCGGAATCGATGGGAATGAATTCCCGACAGGTCTTTTTCCATGTCGAGCTTCCAATGGCGGTGCCTGGACTCATCGCAGGATTAAGGGTCGCCGCCGCGAGTACCATTTCCATCGCCTCAATTGGGGCGGTCGTTGGCGTTCGTAACCTCGGGTACTTGTTCATCGACGGTTTCCAGCGAAAAATTCCCGAGGAAATCATCACGGGGATACTTGCAATCTTTGTCATTGCTATCGCTCTTGACGCCTGCCTGTGGCTCGTCGGTCGGTTGTTGACACGTTGGCGTTTCGTCAAGGTCGACCATGCTTGATTTCTCCGCACTGGGAGCGTGGTTTTCGGACGCCCAAAATTGGGCTGGCCGATACGGGTTGTGGAACCTCGTCGCAGAACACCTCGCTCTTACATTCCTGGCAATCGCTCTCGCAGCATTTGTCGCGGTTCCGCTTGGTGTTGCGATCGGGCACTTTGGTCGAGGCGAACTGTTTGTCATGGGATTGGGTTCGGTCTCGCGTGCAATTCCCACGATGGGCCTGTTGTTCGCGCTCGTGCTAGTGATGGGAATCGAATTTCGGGAATCATCCGTTGTGATTGCACTCGCGGCGATCGCCTTTCCACCGCTTATTGCCGGCGCCTTTTCCGGCGTGACGACGATTCCGCCTTGGATTCGAGACTCTGCGACTGCACAGGGAATGACCGCCTGGCAGCTGGTGCGGCATGTGGAAATTCCGCTTGCCTCGGCGTCGATTATCGGGGGATTTCGAATCGCATACATCCAGGTGGTCTCGACTGTCGTTCT
>CAMFDU010000028.1 GCA_945949175.1 Gulosibacter massiliensis
CACAAGACGGCTCTGCAGGAACACTGCGATCGACACTCCATGGGCAAGCCGGTCTACGCGGTCACCTCGGAAGGTCCTGATCATTCCCGCCAGTTCCACGCGACGGTATCGAGCGACGGAGTGAATCTCGGTTCCGGGAGCGGCTCGAGCAAGAAAACCGCCGAAGTAGCCGCCGCGCAGCAAGCGCTCGCCGGGTTGTCGCGATAGCCGATGCCGGAACTCCCCGAGGTCGAGGTTGTTCGCCGAGGTCTTCTGACTCATCTTGTCGGTGCTCGGGTGGCCGACGTCACGGTGTACGACGCCCGCGCGCTCAAACGCCATCCGGGTAGCGCTGCGCACTTCGCCACCACGTTGACGGGCGCGCGAATTGAATCGGCGGTTCGCCGTGGCAAGTTTGTCTGGTGCCCGCTAGACACGGGCGACGCACTTGTTATCCACCTCGGAATGAGCGGACAGATTCGCATTGTCGATGCTGAGCCCATCCGACACGAACGCGTCCGGCTCGCTCTCAATGGACGGCCACCGATTGCATTCGTTGACCAGCGTCTTTTTGGTTCACTTGCACTGGATTCGCTGGTCCAAGGTCAGGACGGTTTTCCCGCGGGCCTTGGCTCTGATTCCTCACTCGTACCGTCCTCGGTAACGCACATTGCGCGGGATATTCTCGACCCGGCACTCGATGTCGACTCGCTCATCGCCCGCCTTCGAAAGCGCACGACTGGTGTGAAGGTCGCCATGCTTAACCAGGGCCTCGTCTCGGGAATCGGAAACATTTATGCCGATGAAGCGCTGTGGGCTGCTCAGATTCACTACGCGACTCCCGCTGACCGAATTCGTCCGATCGATTACCGGCGGTTGTTCGATGCGGTCCGTGCGGTGATGACCACGGCGCTCGACGCTGGCGGCACATCTTTCGACGCGCTGTACGTCAATGTCAACGGCGAATCGGGGTACTTCGACGTGTCGCTTAACGCCTACGGCCAAGACGGTAAGCCCTGTGCGCGATGTGACACCCTTATCGTCCGAGAACCGTGGCAGAACCGCTCGTCGCACTTTTGCCCGTCCTGTCAGCGCTCAGTGCGAACTCGCCGTTAGTTTTACTCGGAACTGTTCGGGATAATGGGGGGATGTATCTGAAGTCCTTGACCCTGAAGGGCTTCAAGTCGTTCGCTCAACCGACGACTTTCCAGTTCGAACCAGGAGTCACCGCCGTCGTCGGCCCGAACGGGTCGGGGAAGTCAAACGTCGTTGACGGACTCGCGTGGGTCATGGGTGAGCAAGGCGCTAAGACTCTTCGCGGCGGCAAAATGGATGACGTCATCTTTGCGGGAACCTCAACTCGCGGACCACTCGGTCGCGCCGAAGTCACGTTGACGATTGATAACTCGGACGGCGCTTTGCCGATCGAATACACCGAAGTGACGATTTCACGAATCCTGTTCCGCAACGGTCAGTCGGAATACGCAATCAACGGCGAGTCCTGCCGACTTCTTGATGTCCAGGAACTGCTGTCCGATTCAGGTTTGGGTCGCGAGATGCACGTCATCGTGGGCCAGGGTCGTCTCGACACGGTCTTGTCGGCGACGCCCGAGGACCGCCGCGGTTTCATCGAAGAAGCAGCCGGAATCCTCAAGCACCGTCGCCGCAAGGAAAAGACGGTCCGCAAACTCGACGCAATGCAGGCGAACCTCACGCGTCTCACCGACCTTGCGGGTGAAATTCGGCGTCAGCTCAAGCCGCTCGGTCAACAGGCCGAAGTCGCACGCGAAGCTCAGAACATTGCCGCCGTCGTTCGAGACGCCCGAGCGCGAATTCTTGCTGACGACGTCGTGTCGTTGCGCCGCGACATCAACGATCACCAACAGACCGAGACGGAGCGTCAAACCGAACGAATCGCCGTCGCCGACCAACTCGACCAGGTCTCACTTCGAATTCGAGCACTCGAACAAGATTTGACGTCCGATGCGGTCGATGGCCACAGGCGGGTCTCATTTGAACTCGAACAGGTGCGTGAACGTTTCCGAAACCTCAGTCAGATTATTCGTGACCGCATCACGCTCTTGTCGCAGGACATCTCAGAATCCACTCCGATACTCGCCATATCGGACGAGATGGTCGAAACTGCCCGGGTCGAGGTCGCCGCACTCGAGACACAGGTGACGGATATGGAAGCCAATGTCGGAGCCGCTGCCGCGGGGACGGCGACGGCTGCCGCATACCTCGAGGCCATCGACCACGAGATCGCCGAACAGGGAGTGCTTATCACCCAGCACGACCTCGACCGCGCGGCACTTGAGGGTCGCGTTGACCTCGCGCGTTCGCGCGTCGCCAGTGCGCAGGGCGAACTGTTGCGCAGCGAGAGTGCCCGAGAAGCGGCCGCAATGCGTCAGTCCGAGGCCGAATCGGCGCTGTCCGAAATCGATGACTCTCCTGGTGGAACGAACACGGAACTCGAAACCGCGGTCACGACGGCGGATGCGCGGGTACTCGAATTGCAGTCGACGGTCGACGCTGATCGTGAAACGTTGCACACTCTCGAACGCGAGCGCGATGCTCTTGCCGCCCGGGTGTCTGCCCTGACGTCTGCGTTAGAGTCGAAGGACGGACGCGATTCGGTCACGGGTCGTCGGGGAATTCGCGGTCTTGTCGCTGACAACATCACGGTGACCCCAGGTTTCGAGGCGGCGATTGCGGCTGCGTTGGGTGGTCTCGCGGACGCGATTCTCGCCGACACTCGCGACAGCGCCCTCGATGCACTCGCGCACGCAACGGAAACCGACGCGGGTCGGGTTGAGGTAGTTCTTGCGAAAACAGACGGCCCGGACCCGCGCATCGTCACCGTAGCGGGCGTGCAGTCAGCTTCAGAAATCGTGACGGGTCCTGCCGGAATCACCGGAGTGTTGGCAAACACGTATGTCGCCGACGATCTGGATGCCGCTCGAGCGGCGTGGCCAGCAATCGTCTCGGCGGGAATCGCCGACTCAGCGGTCGTGGTAACCCGCGCCGGAGAAGTTCTGACCCGCTATGTGTTGCGCGGTGGACACGGCGCTCAGCGTTCGCGTATCGAACTCGCGGGTGAACGCGACGAGGCGAAGACGACTCTGGGAACCGTCTCGACAGAAATCGAACGGCGCCGAAACGCTCTCGAGACGCTTCGCGAAGACCTGCAGTCAGCCAAGACGATTGCGGCGACGGCCCTGGCCGACCTGCGATCTGCTGATGCGCGCAACGCCGAAATCATTTCAGAGAAATCGAGGCTTCGGGCGCAAGCAGAAGCCGCCGGTTCGGAAATCGAGCGCATCAGTTCGGCACTCGACAAGGCGACGACCGCCGTCGACGAGGCTGATGCTCATCTTGGTGACGCTGTTCGGGCGCTCGAGGCCTTCATCGCTGCGCCGCGACCGACGCTCGACGCATCGTCGCGTGACAGCGCCGTCATCGCCCTTGAGGCGGCACGTGCTGCCGAACTGCAGGTACGCATCGACATGGAAACTGTGCGCGAACGTGTTCGGTCTGAACGCGATAGAGCAGACGAGATGGCGCGCACTCTCGAAGCCGACCGCACGGCTGCGGCAGAGCGCGCCGCCCAGCGAGTCCAACGACGTGTCCAACTCGACAACGCCGAACAACTTTCAATCGATATACCGCCGATACTTGCCGCATTGGATGCCAGCGTGTCCGAGGCGCAGGTCAAACTCGCCGAGGCGGAACGGGCTCGTGCCGCAAGTTCGGGCGAACTCACCGACCTCCGCGCCCGCGAGACTGACCTGAGAACCCGTCTCAGTTCTGTTACCGACGGAGTCCACGGACTCGAGATGCAAATTTACGAAAAGAAACTGCACCTCGGAAACCTTCTCGAACGAGCCGCTGATGACATGGCGCTCACCGAACAGGTCCTCGTCGACGAATTCGGTCCCGACACACTCGTTCCCATGCTGGAGGGCGAACCAGTGCCGTTTGTCCGAATCGAACAAGAAGCGCGCTTGAAGACGGCAGAGAAATCGATGGACCAACTTGGCCGAGTGAATCCGCTCGCGCTCGAAGAATTCGCGGCGCTCGAACAGCGTCACCAATTCCTCACCGAACAATTGGCTGATCTCGAAAAAACGCGTCTCGACTTGTTGCAGATCATCGACGAGCTCGATGAACGCATGCAGTCGATTTTTATCGATGCGTTTCGCGACACGAAAGCCGCGTTTGATGCGATTTTGCCCGTCTTGTTCCCTGGGGGAACGGGTCACTTGACTCTCACCGACCCCGATTCTCCGTTGACCACTGGAATCGAAGTCAGCGTCAAGCCGGCCGGAAAGAAAATCGAACGCTTGTCGCTATTGTCGGGCGGTGAACGCTCGCTTGCTGCCGTCGCGCTTTTGGTCGCCATTTTCAAGGCACGCCCATCGCCGTTCTACATTCTTGACGAGGTTGAGGCCGCTCTCGATGACGCAAACCTCGGCCGTCTGCTCAGCATCTTCGAAGAACTGAGAACATCGTCACAGTTGATCATCATCACTCACCAGAAACGCACGATGGAAATCGCTGATGCGCTCTACGGGGTGTCAATGCGGGACGACGGGGTCAGCGCCGTAGTGGGGCAACGCATCGCGGCGAAGGTCGAAGCGTAGGCTCGGCACATGGCGTGGTCCCTTTCTAAGGCGTTCAAGAACCTCTTTTCGGGGGCTCGGCAAATCGAGTCCCAGGACTGGGAAGACCTCGAGGACACGTTGCTGCAGGCCGACTTTGGTCCGCGCGTGACGGACGAGGTCATCGAGGCGGTCCATGTCATTGCGGACGCGTCGGCGACGCTCGACACTGATGACCTTCGTCGCATTCTTGGAGAGGTGCTCGAAGAACGTCTTTCTGCATTCGATCCGACACTGACATTGACATCCGAACCCGGTAAACCGGCCGTCGTCCTCGTAGTCGGTGTCAACGGAGTTGGAAAGACCACGACCATTGGCAAACTCGCGAAATTCATCGCCACGCGTGGCAAGCGCGTCCTCGTCGGTGCGGCGGACACATTTCGCGCCGCTGCTGTCGATCAGCTTGCCACCTGGGCCGATCGCGCTGGTGTCGACATCGTCAAGCCTCAACAAGACGGGCAAGATCCGGCCGCTGTCGCTTTTCAGACGGTTGAACGGGCTGTCGCCGAGGGTCACGAAATTGTGATTATCGACACTGCGGGGCGTCTGCACACCAAATCGGGGCTGATGGACGAACTCGCCAAGATTAAACGCGTCGTCGAGAAAAGTGTCCCGATTGCCGAAGTGCTACTCGTTCTCGATGCGACGACGGGCCAGAACGGGCTCAATCAGGCGGAGGCGTTTCTCGAACAAGCCGGTGTGACGGGTCTGGTGCTTACGAAACTGGATGGAAGCGCACGCGGTGGCTTTGTCTTCGCAGTTCAAGAATTGACCGGTATTCCCGTCAAACTGGTTGGGCAGGGTGAGGGCATCGATGATTTGACTGGATTCACGCCGCACGTGTTTGTTCGCCAGTTGCTTGACTAACCGCATACTCTTGAGGGCATGAAGCGCGCATTCGATGGGGACGAACCAGTTGTCGCCGACAGTGCCTGGATTGCTCCCAGTGCGATGCTCGTTGGTCGCGTGACAATCGGTTCGAGTGCCTCGGTGTATTTCGGGGCAGTTCTGCGTGGAGACGTCAATTCGATTTCGCTCGGTGACGGGTCGAACATCCAAGACAACGTCGCGGTGCATTGCGACCACGACAAACCCACGATCATTGGGCGCGGAGTTTCGATCGGCCACGCGGCCGTGGTTCACGGCTGCACCATCGGTGACGACTGCCTGATCGGCATGAACGCGACGGTGTTGTCGGGTGCAGTCATCGGAAACGAATCTCTCGTCGCCGCTGGCTCTGTCGTGCTTGAGGGAACGGTGATTCCGCCTCGGTCACTCGTGGCAGGAGTTCCCGGCAAAGTGCGTCGCGAGTTGACCGATGCCGAGGTCGAGGATATTCGCCACAACGGTCTCCATTACCGCGAACTCAGTCTGCAACACTCGCTCGAAGACTAGTCTGGAGGGGTTATGGCCGTCTTTGGAACCCTCTCTGAGAAACTGACCTCTGCGCTTTCGAGCCTTCGCACAAAGGGAAAACTCAGCGCAGCTGACGTCGACGGAACGGTCCGCGAAATTCGCCGAGCGCTTCTCGACGCCGACGTTTCGCTGGACGTCGTCAAATCGTTTACTGGAAAGATTCGTGACCGTGCGTTGTCGGACGATGTAAACAAGGCCCTCAATCCGGCACAACAAGTTGTTCAGATTGTCAACGAGGAACTCGTTGAGGTCCTGGGTGGCGCACAGTCGCAATTGACTTTCGCCAAGACACCGCCGACCGTGATCATGCTTGCGGGTCTTCAGGGTTCTGGAAAAACGACGTTTGCGGGGAAACTCGCCAAGCACCTCAAGTCGCAGGGACACACCCCTGTCCTCGTCGCATGTGACCTCCAACGCCCCAACGCCGTCACGCAGTTGACCGTGGTTGCAGAACAAGCCGGCGTTCAGATTTTCGCCCCCGAGCCAGGCAACGGCAAGGGCAACCCCGTCAGGGTTGCCAAGGACGGCGTGAAGTACGCGAAGCAAAAGCTTTACGACACCGTCATCATCGACACCGCGGGACGACTCGGTGTCGACGAGGACCTCATGCGCGAGGCCCGAGCGGTCCGTGACGCAACAAATCCCGACGAGGTCCTGTTCGTCCTCGACGCGATGATCGGTCAGGACGCAGTCATCACCGCCAAAGCCTTCCAGGACGGTGTCGACTTCACCGGGGTCGTCCTTACCAAACTCGACGGTGACGCCCGCGGTGGTGCAGCACTCTCGGTTCGCGGCCTAACCGACCGTCCAATTGTTTTCGCCTCGACCGGCGAAAGTCTCGACGCACTCGAACCTTTTTACCCCGATCGAATGGCGAGTCGAATTCTCGATCTCGGCGACATCCTCACGCTAATTGAACAAGCGCAAAAGAACTTCGACGAAGACGACGCGAACAAGGTCTCTGAAAAAATTCAGTCGAACACGTTCACTCTTCAGGACTTCCTCGAACAGTTGCAGCAGGTTCGCAAAATGGGGTCGATGAAGGGGCTACTTGGCATGATGCCGGGGGCAGGCAAGATGCGCGAACAAATCGACAACTTTGACGAGAAGGACATCGACCGCACAGAGGCCATCATTCGCTCGATGACCCCGGCCGAGCGCGAGAACCCCAAGGTGTTGAACGGCTCGCGCCGGCTTCGAATCGCGAAGGGCTCGGGAATGACGGTTACAGATGTGAACCAACTCGTCATTCGATTCGAATCCGCCGCCAAGATGATGAAGACGGTCGCCAAAGGCGGTACCCCGAACATCCCCGGAATGGGTCCTGTTCCCGGACCTCGTCCCAAGGGGAAAGCGATTACCGCCAAGAAGGGTTCGCGTTCGGGAAATCCCGCCAAGCGTGCGGCAGAGAACGCGGCGATTCAATCGGCCTCTGCCGGCGGCGGAAACAGTTTCGGCCTCGGAGCTGACCCTACCCCCGAGGTGGACGATAAAGACATGGAAACAATGCGTCGCCTTCTCGAACGCGGCGGTCTGTGAGCACCGACCGAATTCCACTGAAGGTTCTCTTTGCAATTATTGGAACCGTCCTCGCGTGGTCCAGCGCTTTTGTTGTCATTCGCGCGGTGCTGCCGGTCTTTTCGCCGGGTGAACTCGCGTTCATCCGCCAACTCGTGGCTGTTCCGTTGCTGGCCATCTGGATGATCGGGCAGAAGTGGCTATGGCCGACGGTTCGCGAGTGGGTTCTCATCGCGGTTTTCGGGCTCACCTGGTTCTCGATCTACATCGTTGCACTCAACACCGCGGAACAGACCATCGATGCAGGGACTGCGTCGTTCATCGTCAACATCGGGCCGCTTCTCATTGCCGTCGGGGCGTTCATGTTCTTGGGTGAGAAACTTCCTCGTAATCTTCTCGCCGGTGCTGTCATCGCCCTTGCGGGTGTCGGTTTGATTGCGTGGGGGACATCGTCGAGCGACCGAGTGGATCTTGTCGGAGTGCTGTGGGCGCTTGTAGCCACGGTGACCTACGCAGTCGGAGTTCTCACCCAAAAGCCTTCGCTCAAACGCTTGTCGTCGAACCAAGTGACGTTACTGGGTGCCGCAATCGCACTGATACCGCTGTTGTGGTGGGCGCCAGAGGCATTCGCACACGTGCAGACAGCACCCGTCGAGGCGATCGCGGGAGCCATCTGGCTTGGTGCCATTCCGACCGCACTGGGTTTCGGACTCTGGGGATATGCTCTCAAGCGCATGCCAGCAGGACGCCTTGGTGTATCAACCTATGTAGTCCCGCCACTCGTGATTGTTGAGTCCGCGATACTGCTCGGGGAATGGCCGCATCCCATCGCCATCGTTGGCGGGCTCATCGCCCTGGCGGGTGTGTGGTGGTCGCGCCGATCGTGATTGGCTAACTTAGGGTTTTTCTGGCAGACTAAAGACTTGTGTCCATCTCGTAGGACCCTCTAACCCTGCGAAATGGCGTCCTGCTTCCGCATTCGAGCAACCCCACGCTTGAACCGCGGTGCGTCATCGCAAACAAATCTGGAGAATCGTGGCCGTCAAAATCCGCCTGAAGCGCATGGGTAAAATCCATTCGCCGTATTACCGCATCGTTGTCGCCGATTCGCGCACCAAGCGCGATGGTCGTTCGATTGAAGAAATCGGCAAATATCACCCCACCGAGAACCCGTCGCTTATGGAAATCAATTCCGAGCGTGCGCAGTACTGGTTGTCGGTCGGCGCTCAGCCGAGCCCGCAGGTCCTCGTCATCCTCAAGCTCTCGGGTGACTGGGGCAAATTCAAGGGTGACAAGTCCGCCAAGAACATGATCGTAACGAAGGACGCCAAGACCGTATTCACCGAGGACTCCTCGAAGAAGTCGGTTATCCGTCCCCGGGTTGAAAAGAAGGTCGAAGAAGTTGCTCCGGCCACGGCCGAGGTTGTCGAAGAGACCGCAGAAGCACCTGTCAAGGCTGTCGAATCCGTACCAGAGGAAGCAACGGAAGCGGTTGACGCTGTTGTCGAGACTGCCGACGGGTTGGAAGTCGAAGAAACTCCCGCAGCTGACGATGTCGTAGTGGACGAAGCCCCTGCCGAAGAAACTCCCGCAGCTGACGAAGCCCCTGCCGAAGAAGCCCCTGCGGCCGACGAAGCACCCGCCGACGAAGCACCCGCCGACGAAAAGGCCGAATAAGTCTGATGCTGGCGGCCGCCCTCAAGCACCTTGTCTCGGGAATCGTCGATCACCCAGAGAGCGTCACTGTTGTGGCAAAAAGCACTCCGCGTGGCGACCTTCTCGAGGTTTCGGTGCACCCTGATGACCTCGGTCGTGTCATTGGGAAGGGCGGGCGCACAGCAAAGGCCTTGCGCACACTGATCGCGGCAATCGCCGACGGCAAGCGCATCCGCGTCGACATCGTCGACACTGCGGAATAATGACCTCCGCGAAGCGGCCCGAATCGGGTCTGCGCGTTGGTCGACTTCTCAAGGCTCACGGACTCAAGGGTGCGATCAAACTTGAGCTGTACACCGACGACCCCGCACTACGGTTCGTTTCCGGGTCTGTCTACACACTTCAGGTTCCGGATGAGTCGCCGTGGGTGGGCAAGACCGTCACGTTGAAAGAACTCAAGTGGTACAACGATCAGGCCGTGGTTTTCCTCGACGGAATCGACGACCGTGACGCGGCTGAGTCTCTTGTCAAAGCAATTCTCTGGGTCGACGAGGACCAGGATTCCCGGCCCGTCGAGGAAGACGCATGGTACGACTACCAACTGATCGGCCTTACCGTTCGCCGTAACGGTCACGCCGTCGGCACAATCACTCGGGTCGACCATTTCCCGTCGCAAGACCTTCTCATCATCGACACGGGTGAAGCCGAAGTTCTCGTCCCGTTTGTCAAGGCCATCGTCACGAGCGTCGACATCGAAGCGGGAACGATGGACATCGACCCACCGATCGGTCTCTTTGAGGACCCGGTCGATGACGAGCCCGAATCGGTCGGCGCGTAGAGTTTCAGTTGTGCGCATCGACATCATCACCATCTTTCCCGAGTTCTTCGGGGTGCTCGACGTGTCGCTCGTCGGCAAAGCACGCGAATCCGGTCTACTGACAATCGAGGCGACAAATCTGCGTGACTTCACCCATGACGTCCACAAGACTGTCGACGACAGTCCCTACGGCGGCGGCGCGGGGATGGTCATGCGACCGGAACCCTGGGGCGAGGCGCTCGATTCGCTCGTGACCGACGACACCGTGCTTGTTGTCCCGTCGCCCGCCGGTGAACTCTTCACACAGAACACCGCCCGTGAATTGTCTGACGAATCACACCTCGTTTTTGCGTGTGGTCGCTACGAGGGAATCGACCAGCGCGTCATCGACCACTATGCGGGTCGCCTTCGTGTGCGCGAACTTTCGCTCGGGGATTATGTTCTCAACGGCGGCGAGGTCGCGACGATGGCGATGATCGAAGCCATCACTCGACTCGTGCCCGGAATGGTGGGGAACCCCGCCTCGCTTGATGAGGAGAGCCACGAGGACGGCCTTCTCGAGTATCCGTCATACACCAAACCACAAGAGTGGAGGGGGCTCACGGTCCCCGAAATCCTGCTTAGCGGTCACCATGCGAAAATCGCCGAGTGGCGGCATGCCCAACAGGTCAAGCGAACCCGTGCGCGTCGCCCTGATCTGCTCGGTGACTGAACCTCGTCACCGGCTAGCAGTTCTGATCGAGTCGGGGACGGGTGGATGCCGCCTACCTTGGCCCGTTAACAGCACTGCGGCCCCAGATATAATCTGAGGCCGCAGTGTTTGCCCGAAGGCGGTCAATCAGGGTGTTACGAGGATATTACGGGCTTACCGAGATGTCCTGGTCCATGTAGTAGTTCTTGTTGCCTTCCAACGAAACCGTAACACGGGTGTTTCCACGATCGTTGAAGTAACGGCCTGCAATGACAGCCGAAACATCGCCAGCGCCGTCGGTGGTTGCCTTAGCAACAACGTTGCCACGGATGGAGAAGAGAACCTTGACACCGTTAAGGTCCACGTTCGTGGAGCCGCCAACGATTTCAATGTCACCGTAGATACGCGTTGAATCTCCGGCACCAGCGGCCTCGTAGCTGTCGTTCATGTCGAGTTCGGTTCCGACGGTGATGTCAACGGCCATGTCAGCTGCACGCTTGTAGCCAGGGTTGGTGGCGCAGGCGTTGCTGATCATCGATGCAACGGTGTACTCACCAGCGACCTTAGGGGCCTTGGTGAAGGTGTTGACCCAGCCGACGATGCCAGCTGCGTAGGACTTGTCGTGCTTTGCCTTGGCGGTCTTGGTGATGGAACCAACTTTGGTGGTTACGTCGCAACCGGTGCGAACACCAGTAACGTCGAACGAGATGCGGTCACCAGCGTCAACCGAGGTGTCGTCTACCGAAAGGGTAGGGGTGTTGCCGTTGATGGCAGAAGCGCTAGGTGCAAACGCGACTCCCGTGAGCAGGGTGATCGCAGCTGCGATTCCTACTACCTTTGTGTTCTTCAACATATTGTTATGTCTCCTTGTTTGGTTGTGCAATCTTTCGATCGCATAGTCACCACGATACATATCTCGTTCCCGGATGTGCACCGAAAATGCCAGACGTTATCAACTCGTTACACTCGTGACACTCTCGAAAAATGAGCCTTTTGCCAAACCAAACAGCCCGAAAAATGGTTTCACCTCTGTCGAGAAGTGAGGACGATCGGTCCCTCTGTCGTGATGGCGATCGTGTGCTCGCTGTGAGCGCCTCGTGAACCGTCTGCCGACCGCAAAGTCCAGCCGTCAGCATCGGTGAAGATTTCGTCGGTGTCGCGCATGAACCACGGTTCGATGGCGATGACGAGTCCTTCACGAAGTTTGTAACCGCGACCGGGTCGACCGTCGTTGGGGACGTGTGGGTCACCGTGCATCTCGCGACCGACACCGTGTCCGCCGAAGTCCAAGTTGACGCTATAGCCATAGGTTTCTGCGACATCACCGATGGCTGCCGAAATGTCACCGATTGCATGGCCGACTGTTGCCGCATCGATTCCGGCCGCCAGCGCTTCTTCGGTGGCCGCGATAACCCGAAGGTCTTCGGGGTCGGCAGCGCCCGCCACAAAACTGATTGCAGAGTCACACACCCACCCGTCGATACTTGCCGCAAAGTCAATACTGACGATGTCGCCATCAGCAATGGAATAGTCGTGGGGAAGTCCGTGAAGGACAGCGTCGTTGATGCTCGTGCAAATCACTTTGCCGAACGGCGAGCCGCCGAACGACGGGTGATAGTCGATATAACACGACTCGGCACCAGCATCACGAATCATCTGATGGGCAATGGCGTCAAGTTCAAGAAGGTTGGTTCCGACGGTTGCGGCTTCGCGAACGGCCACCAGAACCGACGCGACGAACCGTCCAGCGGGTCGCATCGCCTCAATTTCGGCGGGGGTGCGAAGTTCAATCACGTCAGGCCTTCTTTCTATGCGGTTCAGCCTAATTGGTAAAGCGAGCCCAACTGTGGCAAGATTATGGTTTGTGCCGACTGGCACACGCGATTCACAGGCCCTCTGCTTCGGGGGACGAGCCATGTGGTCACATCGCGACCAGAACCTCCCGCATCCGTCCCGAAGCGAGTGCAGAAAGCGAAAGAACAATGCAGAAATTTGATGCAATTGACGCCGCGTCGCTTCGTAGCGACATTCCCGACTTCCGCGTCGGCGACACGGTGAAGGTTCACGTAAACATTATTGAAGGTAACCGTAGCCGTATCCAGGTTTTCCAGGGCGTCGTTATCGGCCGTAACGGTCACGGGATTGGCGAGACGTTCAACGTTCGCAAGATTTCGTTCCAGGTGGGAGTCGAGCGTAAGTTCCCAGTCCACTCGCCGGTCATCGATCACATCGAGCTCGTCAGCCGCGGTGACGTGCGTCGCGCCAAGCTCTACTACTTGCGCGCACTTCGCGGCAAGAAGGCAAAGATCCGCGAGAAGCGCGACTCTTAGATCGTCGAACTCTCGATATGAGCCCATCACGTAATGTGAGGGGCTCATATCATTTGGCCTTAGAATTGCCCAACAAACACTCCCTACCGCGTTTCTGAGGACTCCATGCCCAAAACCTTTGTCAAAGGCCTTTTGGGATTCCTCAAGGATTTAGTCATCATCGTTGCGGCTGCCCTGCTCATTTCGTTCCTCGTCAAAACGTTTCTGTTCCGTTCTTTTTTTATCCCCTCGGCGTCGATGGAAAACACGCTCATGGTTGATGACCGCATCATTGTCAACGAATTGGTTCCCGATGTTTTCCCGCTTCAACACGGAGATGTCGTTGTGTTCAGCGACCCAGGTGGCTGGTTGCCGAATTACGATTCACCGGACCCCGATCTCGTCACCGCTGCCCTAGACCTTATTGCGACAGTCGTCGGTTTCGGCGGCTCTGATTCAGAAGACCATCTCGTCAAACGTCTGATCGGATTGCCAGGGGACCGGGTCGTCTGTTGCGATCCGAAAGGCTTGTTGCAGGTAAACGGTAAGTCGGTGAAAGAGCCTTATATCGTGACCGGGACGGACGATGATCGCGCAGCGAGCGGTATGAAATTTGACATCACGGTTCCCGACGATTCTCTGTGGGTGATGGGGGACAATCGTTACGATTCGGCGGATTCCCGATACAACCAAGACAAGCCGGGGAACGGTTTCGTTCCTATAGACAAGGTTGTCGGT
>CAMFDU010000029.1 GCA_945949175.1 Gulosibacter massiliensis
CTGGACGACAATTTGATGCCTATCGGCGCGGGTGAATATCTCGACCCCGTGGCAGCGGCCGCCGGCGCGGCCGCCGTCGCAAACCAGGGAAAGAAATAGGGAAAAGCTAGCCCTCAGGGGTGGGGGACGGAGTCACTGCGGGCGAAACCACTGGTTCCGGAATGAACAATGACGGTGCGTAAGGCGCATAAAGCGAAAGTGAGCCGTCAAGAACGGGTATCGCCATCGACACCCCGTCTTGTTCGCCGTACTGGAAGTAAATGTCAACGTACTGTCCGGCTTTGAGAGCAGTGCCCGTTGCAATGGCGGGGTTGTCATCCGCGAGCCCAACCTTGGTGAGACCCTCGTTGGCGACTATCGCTAGGTCAACAGGCACGTCCGTGCGAAACTCCACATTGAGATACTGGATTTCTGTTGTGTTGTTGACGATTGTGGCGACGAGCGACGCATCGCCCGACTCGTCGGTGATGACGAGAACGTTGCGCAATTGAAGTTCGCCGACATCCACATTGAGCCCGTCGCTCGCCGAATAGGGCTTCAACGTTGCCGCGTCGACAAAAAGCCCGCAGCCTGCGGTTCCGAGCAACAGAATTGCGGCGAGTGAAGTGCTAGCGAGGGCGCGAATGTTCACGACAAATCCTTATCGAGTGGGGCGGTAAATCCGAGTTCAGTCTAGCGGAGCGAGCCACATCACCTGGCGGGAAGATTCACGGCGGTCCTCTGTGGTAAAATTGAATTTCTGCTAAAGGAGAATCAACTACATGGCGTTCAAAGTCGGCGAAACCGTTGTTTACCCTCACCACGGTGCGGCAAAAATTATCGCAATCACCGTTCGTGATTTTCAGGGTGAGCAGCAGAAATTCCTCAAGCTTCAGGTGACTCAAAGCAACCTGGAAATCATGGTTCCCGAAAGCAAGGTCGAAGACGTAGGCGTTCGTGACGTCATCGACAAGGCCGGACTCAAGCTCGTCTTCGGCGTCCTCCGCGACCCAATCGTTGAAGAGCCAGCCAACTGGTCGCGTCGATACAAGGCGAACCTTGAAAAACTCGCATCAGGCGACGTCATCAAGGTGTCCGAGGTAGTCCGTGATCTGTGGCGTCGTGAACAAGATCGTGGATTGTCTGCGGGTGAAAAGCGCATGCTTGCCAAGGCGCGTCAGATTCTCATTTCAGAACTTGCCCTCGCCGAAAAGACGGACGAGGAACGCGCCTCGACCCGTCTCGACGAGGTCCTCGCTTCTTAAGCATTCATGCCAACGGTCGGAATTGTCATCGTTGCGGCCGGTTCGGGCGTGAGACTCGGACGCGGAATTCCCAAAGCATTCGTCGAGCTTGATGGCACCAGCGTGCTCGCACGTGCCTTAGAAGTTGTTCGGGAGGTCAAGCCCGCGGCACTCGTAATCGCCGGCCCGCCCGCACACCTCGACGCCGTGAAGGCGATCGTGGAGGACACCGGGGTGGACGCGACGGTTGTCGCTGGCGGCGAAACGCGCACGGACAGTGTTCGACGTGCCATGGCCGCGATGCCGGCGATCGATGTCGTGCTGATTCACGATGTCGCTCGTTTTGGCACACCTCCTGACGTTTTCGACCGCGTAATTGAGTCTGTTCAGAAAACGAACGACGCCGCAATCCCGGTACTGCCCGTCACGGACACCATCGTTGTCGCCGACGACGGAATCGTCACGGAAAACACGGAACGTGCGCATCTCTATCGTGTCCAAACCCCGCAGGGCTTTCCCGGTCCCGCTTACGCCGTGGCCATCGCCGAAGCGGTGGGGGACTTTACGGACGATGCCAGCATCTGGCGTGGAATCGGGGGAACCGTTCGTACGGTTACCGGTGACGAGCGCTCGCACAAGATCACGGTTGAATCTGATCTCGATTCGTCAGCGGCGTCACTGCGCGTCGGCCTTGGGACCGATACCCATGCGTTCGGCGGTTCAGAGCCGCTCTGGTTGGGTTGCCTCGAATGGCCAGGTGAAACGGGGCTATCCGGACACTCTGACGGTGACGCTGTTGCTCATGCACTGTGTGACGCACTTCTGTCTGGTGCTGGTCTCGGAGACATCGGCACAGTGTTCGGGACGGACGACCCGCGATATTCGGGCGCACGAGGCGACGTGTTTCTTCGCGCGGCTCTGGACAGACTCGCAGAGATCGGTTTTGCGCCACGATCAGCGTCCGTTCAGATAGTCGGAAACCGACCAAAAATTGGGCCGCGGAGAGTCGAAATAGAGCAGACGCTCAGCGGCATCCTTGGAGTCCCTGTGTCTGTCAGTGCGACAACAACCGACGGATTGGGCTTCACCGGAGAAGGTAAAGGAATTACCGCTATCGCCATCGCTCACGTCGCCTCTCACTAACGCTCGGTAGCATGGGCACGTGCCCATCCGTTTGTTTGATACCGTCTCGCAATCCTTGCGCGACTTCGAACCGCGCGTTCCCGGTCAGGTGGGAATCTACGTGTGTGGACCTACGGTTCAGTCCGCACCGCACATCGGTCACCTTCGTAGCGCTCTCGTGTACGACTTGTGGCGTCGTTGGTTTAGCTACCGTGGGTTCACGGTGACACTGGTTCGAAACGTCACCGACATCGACGACAAAATCCTCGACGTGCGGGGCGACGAAGAATGGTGGGCACTCGCCGCACGCGTCGAGCGCGAATTTGACACCGCAGCCACAGCGCTCGGAATATTGCCACCGACAATTGAGCCCCGGGCTACAGGTCACATCGGAGACATGATTGCGCTCATTTCTCGATTGAGTGACCGTGGCCACGCTTATGCGGCCGCCGATGGTTCAGGGGATGTGTATTTCTCGGTCGCATCGTGGCCGGATTACGGTCAGCTGACCCGGCAGTCTCCGGATGAGGTCGAATCAGACGAGGCAAATTCTGAGCGCGGAAAGAAAGATCCTCGTGACTTTGCGTTGTGGAAAGGTCGTAAAGAATCCGAGCCAACAACGGCATCATGGGAATCTCCGTGGGGAGCCGGTCGGCCCGGTTGGCACATCGAATGTTCTGCGATGGCAACCCGCTATCTCGGGTCTGGTTTTGACCTTCATGGCGGCGGGCTTGACCTGCGATTCCCACACCATGAAAACGAACTCGCACAGTCGCGCGCAGCTGGTGACGACTTCGCCACAACCTGGCTTCACAACGGTCTGGTCACGATGAATGGACAGAAGATGTCGAAGTCGGTCGGAAACGTGATGGGTGCCACAGAATTGTTGTCGCAGACCGACTCGGCGGCCGCTCGCTATTTCCTCCTTGCCCCGCATTACCGTTCGACAATGGACGTCCACGACGGATCGCTCGCGGAAGCCACCGCGGCATGGGAACGAATTCGCGGGTTTGCTCGGCGGACCGCTGACCTGGTCACCGCTACCCCCGAGGTTCCTGAAGCATTCGCGGCCGCTATGGATGACGACCTCGCGGTTCCGGCTGCTCTGGCGGTGTTGCACGAAACCGTTCGCGCGGGCAACACCGCGCTCGATGCCTCTGATAGCACTGCGGTTCTCGCACGCGCGAATGAAGTAGCGGCGATGTTGAATGTTCTTGGGTTGGTTGTCGAGACAGACTCGCACGGTCCGACCCACGCGGCGCTAGGAACGCTCATTGATCGTCTGATTACCGAACGCAACCGCGCCCGTGCGGACAAAGACTGGGCTACAGCCGACAGAATTCGCGACGATATCGACGCCGCGGGAATCACGCTGGAAGACAGCGCCGACACAACCCGATGGAGCATCAACGATGGTTAAGCCAGGACGTCCAGGAGCGGCAAAGAGCAAAAAGGGTCCGTTGAAGGGTTCTGGTGGAAAGCAACGTCGTTCCCTCGAAGGCAAAGGACCCACTCCCAAGGCCGAAGATCGCACGTGGCATCCCGCGGGAAAGCGCAAGATTGCGCAGGATCGTTTAGCCGACGCTCGCGAACGATTCGGGAAGACGAGCTCTAAGGCCCCCCAAAAGACTGTTCGTCGAGGCAAGGACAGCGACAACGAAATCATCAACGGACGCAACTCTGTGCTCGAGGCGCTTCGAACGAACGTTCCTGCAACGACCCTGTACATCGCCTCTCGGGTTGAATTTGATGATCGCGTCAAAGAGACACTTTCGCTCGCCACGAAAAAGGGCATCGCGATATTGGAAATCATGCGTCCCGAGATGGATCGCCTTTGTGGCGAAAACTCGGTGCATCAAGGAATCGCACTGGCAGTCCCTCCCTACGCCTACAGCCACCCGCTCGAACTTCTCGACGTTGTCGAAGCGCGCGGACAGACCCCGTTGTTTGTTGCGTTGGACGGGGTGACCGACCCTCGCAATCTCGGTGCCATCATCCGATCTGCTGCTGCGTTTGGTGGACACGGAATCATCGTGCCGCAACGCCGCAGCGTCGGCGTCACTGCGGCAGCGTGGAAAACCTCTGCTGGTGCCGCTGCACGACTTCCTGTTGCGATGGCATCGAACCTCAATCAAGCGATTAAGAATTTCAAGGAACGCGGAGTATTTGTCATTGGACTTGATGGTGACGGGGACATGACGTTGCCCCAGATTGACATCGCGGATAGACCTTTGCTCATAGTCGTTGGAAGCGAGGGCAAAGGGTTGTCCCGGCTTGTCACCGAAAACTGCGACGCGATTGTGTCGATTCCAATTGGTACGGCCACCGAGTCTCTCAACGCGGGAATTGCGACATCCATCACGCTGTATGAGATTGCAATGCGCCGTTCTGGAATGAACGGCGCTCGATAGCACACCACCACGGATGGTCGAGGGAAACCGCGAATTGCGGAAACGGACTTGCGCGGTAAACTAGGGAAGTTGTTTCGCCATTTGCGCATTTGTCGCACAGAAGTCAGGAAGATTGTTAATGAACGCACAACGACCCAACCGCAACCAAGCTCGGGAACTAGCGCGCGAGAAAGCCCGTGAAATGCGTCTTGCGGGCAGTTCACGCGCAAAGCGGAACCGCGTTTTTGTGCAGTTGGGGCTTGGCGTATTGGCACTTGCCGTCATCGGTGCGCTGACCGCCGTCATCCTCACTGCGTTCAAGCCGGCGGGACCCGGTCCACTCAACATGCAGAGTGACGGAATCAAGATCTCGAGCGGGAATGTCGCCGTGGAAACGCCCGCAAACCCATCCGAAGCGAGCCCCGTGGCGAGCCCCGCAAACGCAGACGGGGTAGTTGACATCACTCTGTACGTCGATTACCTGTGCCCGATTTGTCGCCAATTCGAAGAGGCGAACAGTGACGCGATAGCGGACCTTCTGGCACGCGACGCTGCCACAATCGAGATTCACCCGATTGCCATTTTGACAAACCGCTCGCAGGGCACACAGTACTCACTGCGCGCGGCGAACGCTGCGGCATGCGTGGCAAATGATTACCCGAACAGCTTCATGAACTTCCACAACGCGCTCTTTGATAACCAGCCACAAGAAGACACACCTGGCTGGACAGACGAGGAACTGTATGGCTTCGCTGCTCAAGCGGGCGCAGGCCCGAAGGTCGAGGCGTGTATCAATGACTTGCAGTTCGAGGACTGGGTCAAAGCGAGCACCGAACGTGCAATTAGCGGTGACATTGCTATCAACAACAAGGACAAGAAATTTGAAAGTGTGACGGGAACTCCGACGATCGTCATCAACGGGAAGCAGTTCAACCCGTCGTACGACCCGACGACCACACCTCAGTTCAGCGTCGAAGAGTTTCTCCGTGCTGTTGTGACCGCCGCAGGCGTGCAACAGTAGCCCTCGTCACCAGCGGCCACTTGGTACTCTGGTGACGTCGCCGACTTAGCTCAGCTGGTAGAGCATCTGTCTTGTAAACAGAAGGTCACGAGTTCGAACCTCGTAGTCGGCTCGGAACCGTGTCAGGCTAGAGAGGAACGAATCGTTGACAATCGACAACTCTGATTCTTCAGCTTCACCTCGTCGTTCTCGGAATCCTCTTCGAGTCCTTGGAATTGCTGGGGGCCTCGTTGTGATCGCGTCATTCGTGGCCGGTTTCTTTCTCGCTGGAGGATTGGGGGCCGCGCTCACTGATTCGCAGGCAGTTATTCGACCAGCACCCACCGAACCAGTCGGCGCGTCGGCGGTCCGAACCTGTTCGGTTGGTCGCGCAATGAACAACCCTGCGCTCGGCACACAAACGGTTGTTGTATTCGACCAATCTGGAAACCCATTGCTCACAAACAACGCTGAAGAACCCATACCGATGGGGAGCGTGATGAAGGTTGTCACCGCCACGGTAGCCCTCGACGTTTTGGGGGCAGACGGGCGACTCACAACACGTGTCGTGGACGGTTCAGAACCAGGAACCGTCATCGTGATTGGTGGCGGAGACCCCACGCTCCGTGCAGGAGTGCTGTCGGTTTATCCCGGATCGGCGAGTATCGCCGAGCTTGCCAGCGATACGGTTAGCGCCTATCAAGCTGAGTACCCAGAAAGCCCGACAATTACACGCGTCGTGATTGACCTTTCGATGTTCCCGATTGAGGATGCGTGGCATCCGACCTGGCCTGAGTCGGAACGGACTATCGGATACCAACCCCGAATAGTTCCCTTTATGGTCGACGGTGACCGCGCAAAACCAGGCCAGCAGACGAGCCCTCGCTCGATGGACCCGGCAGGCCGTGCGGCCAACGCCTTTGTTTCCGCTTTGAAAAAGGCGGGAAATGGCGACGGCGACGTAGAAGTCGACTACCAAAGCGCGCCGAGCAATGCCACAGAACTCGCGGCGGTTCAATCGGCCCCCGTGTCACAACTCATCCCGCAGATGTTGCTGAACTCAGATAACACGCTGGCAGAGTTTCTCATGCGGGCATCCTCAGTCAGTGCAGGATTAGATGGAAGCGCCGACTCTATCCAACAACTTGTGCTCAGTTCCCTCAACAAATACGGTGTGGACATTGCCGAGGGTACATTCGTCGATGGTTCGGGCGAATCGCCGGGCGACCTGATCCCACCCCTCGTCATCGTTAAACTTATCGAGCAGATTTTCCAAGGCGACGAATATCTTGCCGCTATCGGAGACGCTCTACCGGTTGCTGGTCGATCGGGATCGCTTGCTACTCGTTTCGTCGGCGCCGCGGAAGTTGCGCGCGAACACGTCTTTGCAAAAACTGGCTGGATCGATGGCGTCTACGCACTCGCCGGGCAGATTGACACCGCCCTCGACGGGCGACTCTATTTTGTGGTCGTTGCGCGAGGCGAAGTTGACGCCGCCGCGCCCCCCGCGATAGATGAACTCGTCGCCAGGATCTATTCCTGCGGAACCAACCTCGCGGCGTTCTAGGTCAGCATGACTAGTGCGCTTATCGTCGTCGACGTCCAGAACGATTTCACCGAGGGTGGGTCGCTCGGGGTCAAGGGTGGAAACGTCACTGCGGCCTCGATCACGTCCTTCATCCGCGCCCACAAATCGAGCTACTCGCACGTAATCGCGTCACGCGATTGGCACTCGCCCGACGGAGACAACGGCGGGCACTTTGCTGCAAAACCCGACCTGGTGACCACTTGGCCGCGGCATTGCGTTCAAGGCACAACCGGCTCGGCATATAACCCTGCGCTGGAATCGGAACTGATCGACGTTCAGATCTACAAGGGGGACGGAGAACCGGCCTACTCCGCTTTCGAGGGAAACACCGCCGGGGGTGCGCCACTTGATGAGGTGCTTCGAAAAGCGAAAGTCCGGCACCTCGACATCGTCGGAATTGCGACTGACCATTGCGTTCGAGCCACCGCCCTCGACGCCATCGCGAACGGCTACACCGTCACGGTGTTTGCGGATTTGTGCGTCGGCGTCACCCCGATTACGACAATTTCTGCGTTCACTGAGATGGCTGCGGCGGGCGTCAACATTCTTTTCTCTTCCAATTACGAGCGTTAATGCGAATGAGACCGCCAGAGGCGGTCTCATTCGCTTGTCGGGGTAACAGGATTTGAACCTGCGACCTCGTCGTCCCGAACGACGCGCGCTACCAAGCTGCGCCACACCCCGTGTCTATCGGCTCAATCGTAGTCGATTTCCGTTGCCCGCAGCGTTACCAGAACTGCTTCAGGAGGGCATGCGAACCGGACGGGCGCGTAGATAGAGGTACCGATACCAGCGCTGACATTGAGAAAAGCTTTGCGATCGACGCAGTTCCACACGTTCATCCCTCGGGCGAAAGAGCGTGGAAGGTCGCTGTTTGTCGTTAACGCGCCGATCCCCGGAACGCACACCTGGCCGCCGTGGGTGTGCCCTGCGAAAATGACAGCAGCGCCAATAGTTGTTAGTGCGTCGAGAACACGGCGGTAAGGCGCGTGGGTCACTCCCACAATCGCGGCAACGGGCTCTTGGAGAAGACGACGCGTCTCGTCCACCGATTTCGCGAGGAGGTCGAGTTGATCGAGGTGGAGGTGAGGGTCATCCGTGCCCGTGAACACAATTGACGAGCCGTTGACGGAAACATGAGCCGACGCATTGTCAAGGTCGAACCAACCGAGCGACGAATACAACGCGTCAAGTCCTTCAGTGTCGATACGTTCCCCGTCCCAATCGGGCTTTGAGGGCCGAAAAAGATAGGTCAGGGGATTTGGTATTCGCGGGGCAAAATAATCGTTAGATCCGTGTACGAAAACTCCCGTTGTGCCCTCAAAGACCGAGAGTGCGCGCGTCAGTGCAGGAACAGATTTCGCGTGGCCGAGCGAGTCACCAGTGACGACAACAAGATCAGGACGAAGAGACGCCAAACCGCGAATCCATGCGACTTTGCGGTTTTGCCAGGGCGCCAAATGAATATCGGAGAGATGGAGAACCCGAATACTCGACGCACCAGGTTCGAGCACCTCAATCGATTCGTGCCTAACTCTGAACCTGTTGCGCTCATACAGTGTTGAGTAAGCGAGAACAGCGACACAAATCGCGGCAATGCCGACGAATAATGCTGAGGAAAGCATTATGGACAGCTGGTATTGAGAACCGTAATGTTCACCGAATTCTTCCCCGATTGATTGATCACGTAGCCAATGTCTGGGTCGTCCTCGGTTTCGGCGGCCGAACATAAAACAGAGCCCAATGACACACCCGCTTCGTCCAGCGCATCAATCGCATCTGCTTCGAGCATGCCCACGACGTCGGGTATCTCGAACTCAGTTCCCGATGAAATATAAAGTCGCACCAGCATTCCCCCAGCAGCTAACTCTCCACCGGCGGGATCGCTTCGCGCGACATATCCTTCGTCAACATAGTCGGATGGTTCATCGCCATCAACCTTAACTTTTAGTCCTAAACCGACGAGCAACGCCGTCGCCTCTTCTACACTCAAGCCCTCGACATCGGGCATTTTGAGTCCACTACCTTGGAGGAGGCGCGAGGGGGGAGCCAGCCAATCTGTTCCTCCTGGATACATTTGGTTAGCCATCCCCATGACAGCTGACATGATTTGATGGCGGTAAAACGAGCCGTTGGGGAATGACCGCAATGGGTATTTTCCGATAATGTTTCCGACCCAAGCCACGCTGGCGATGCGGGACGTGGACGCAACAATCCAGGTTTGCGTCGAACTGTCGGTCGTTCCCGTTTTACCAAAGATGGGGACGCCACCAGGGTTACTGGCAGATCCCGTTCCACCGCTCATTACCGCTTTCATTGCGTAGATCGCGGCGTGCGCGACCTCGGGGTCAATCGCTTGAGTACACGTCACCGGCTGTCCGGGCAATTCCTCACCGTTGGGACCCACGGCGTGATCGAGAACGATGCTCTCGCAGAATTTACCGTTATTGGCAATCCCTGCCCACGCTGTTGCCATAGTCAGCGGGGCAATTTCATTCGTCCCCAGAATTGCCGAGGGGTTGGACTGCAAGAGAGTCCCGTCCGCACGGTGAACCCCGAGAGCTTCGGCCATCTTGCGAATCTCACACTGGTCGAGTTGCTCCCCGATCGACGCGAACGCCGAGTTGATCGAAGCGCTCACTGCTTGCAGAACGGTCACAATCTTTGGTGCGGTCGCGTCGTTTTTGAACTCCCATGGCCCACCCCACGGACCGCCACCGTCCACACAAGTGTCCAAGAACTGAGCCTGGTCTTTTGTGAATTCACTCGCGTCGACAACTTCGCTCAAACCACGGCCGGAATTCAACCATGCGAGAAGGCCCATGATTTTGTAGGTCGAACCGGTTTGGAAACCGCTCGATCCACCGTAATCTCGGTCGGTCGAGAAGTTCACGGCGCTGGTATCAGCGCCGCCGCCTTCAAGGGTGTCATTGAAAATCTTGTTTTGCGTCATCGTTAGGACGCGGCCAGTACCAACCTCGACAGAATCGAATGCCGCACCAATGCTCATGACGGTAGACGACTTCGGTACGTTCCACACCTCTTTTTGAGCAAACTTTTGTAACGAAAGGTCGAGCGTCGTGTACAGCTTGTAGCCGCCAATGTTCCAGTTTGTAATTCGCTCATCGACTGTTGCCCCGAGCGCTTCGAAGTTCGTCACGTTTTTCACGACGTAATCACAGAAATGTTTCGTATATTTCTGGGCAGCGATACAACCACTCGATGGGTCTTGAAGGTTGATGAAATTTGCGTCCACGGGAATTGACACGGCCTCTTGATATTCGGCTTCCGTGATGCTTCCGGAATCGCGCATTGACCGCAGAATGTCGTCACGGCGCAACTGGTTCGCCGGAAAGTTTTCGGGTTGTGCAAGATTTCTCAAGACCGGGTACTGCACAATGGCCAAGAGTGACGCAGCCTGCGAGATTGTGACCTCGCTCGCACTCACTCCGAAATAGCGATTTGCTGCGGCTTCAACACCGTAGGTGTTTCCACCAAACCCGGAAATGTTGAGGTACGCTTCCAGAATTTGCTCTTTACTGAAACGCTTCTCGAGTCCGATTGCAAGTTTGATTTCTTTCAGTTTGCGCTCAGTGCTCGTCGCCGTCGCTTCGGCGTAGGCGACCGATCGTTCTTCTTCTGACGGCAAAGCTTCGGCACGTTGCACGTAAATGTTCTTGATGAGTTGCATCGTGAGTGTTGACGCACCGGACGTAATTCCACCAGAGGCGACATTCCCTAGGGCGGCACGAATAATTCCTGTGAGGTCGACGCCTTTGTGCTCGTAGAAACGACGATCCTCGCCATTGACCGCCGCGTCCTTGAGGTATTGCGACATTTGGTCGAGGCTTATCTCAACTCGGTTTTGCCAGTACACATCCGCAATTTTCACGTAGCCCTTTTCAGGGTCTGAACTCTTTTGGACGTAAATTTCGTTGTTCTGTGCTTGGCGACCAATTTCAATGAAGTCGGGTAGCGCATCGAATACCGACAGAGTGTTCTTGATTGCGATTCCGCTTACGGTTAGGAAAGGTGCGATCATGATCGTGACAAGGGCACCCGAAATGATTCCGACGATGCCCAATCCGAGCCAAGAACCGACAGAAGTCGTGAAACGCGTAAATAGGTTGGGCATAGAATCAAGATTACCTAGTCAACCTAAGAATTTCCGAAACGGAGCAGCCGTGAGCAAATGGGAATATGCGACAACACCACTCATCATCCACTCGACTACGCAGATTCTCAACACCTGGGGTGAAGATGGCTGGGAACTCGTCACCATCATCGCTGGCCCTGAAGGCGGACTTGTCGCCTATTTCAAGCGTCCTCTGAACGGTTAGGGAATTCACGTGTCTGTTACCGCGCGTCTCGCCGAACTGGGCATCGTCATTCCCGCGGTCGCCAAACCCGTTGCGTCGTATGTCCCCGCGACCGTGTCGGGAAGTCTTGTGTTCACCGCTGGTCAACTGCCGTTTGTTGACGGTTCACTTCCTGCTACCGGCAAGGTTGGCGCAGAGGTCAACCCGGACGATGCGAAGGACTTAGCGAGAATTGCGGTACTCAATGCTCTCGCGGCTGCGCAGACGGCGATTGGGTCGGTTGACCGCATCACTCGTATTGTCAAACTTGTCGTGTTCGTCGCCTCTGCCCCAGAATTCAGTGGTCAACCTGCCGTTGCGAACGGTGCGAGTGACACGCTTGTCGAGATTTTTGGTGACCATGGGCGTCACGCGCGTAGTGCGGTCGGTGTCGCGGTTTTACCGTTAGATGCGCCAGTAGAACTCGAACTCATCGTCGAATTCGAATAGACGTCCGCAACAACTTTGTTCACAGTTGGGCTGCGGGCGTGCTTGTCCCCATGATGTGACCGCGGCGAGCATCTAAAACATCACCACGCAACGCTGTGAAAATGAGTCCAACGCTCAGCTCGGCACTCGGCCCTCTTGCCTCGGTAGTCGACGACGACGTCCGCGATCTGTGTGTCACGGGTGATGGTCGGGTGTGGCGAAGCGACGGTCGTGGCTTTGTCGAAACTGACGTCATTATCGACCCGCGCGAGGCCCGGCGGATTGGAGTGGGACTGGTCGAAACGGCTGGCGGTCGAGTTGACGATGCACGCCCCCTCGGCGACGCGGCACTCGCCGGACAGGTCAGAGTTCATGTCGTACTCCCACCAGTTGCCCGGGACGCTGCTCTTGTGACGTTGAGGTTCCCGCGCCACAGTCCGGTAACTACCGCAGACTACGTGGTTGATTCGAACTGGGAGTGGGGGGAACTCGTGAATCAATCAATCCTCATCACGGGCGCAACGGGAAGTGGCAAAACGACCCTCATGGAGTTGTTAATCTCGCGCATTCCGACCTCAGAGCGAATCCTTGTCATCGAAGACCTTTCGGAAATCTCTTCGCGCCATCCTCACGCGGTTTTTCTGTCTACTCGCGCGGCCAACGCCGAAGGCGCGGGTCAGGTCACGATGGGTGCTCTGGTGCGAGAGTCATTGCGCATGAGCCCTGATCGAATTGTGCTTGGCGAAGTTCGAGGCGCGGAGATCATTGATCTTCTTGTGGCGCTCACCGCGGGCCACTCTGGGTTGTCGTCGCTTCACGCCCGAACCCTCGATGAGGTTCCAGAGAGG
Source organism: Gulosibacter massiliensis (assembly GCA_945949175.1). Lineage (GTDB taxonomy): Bacteria > Actinomycetota > Actinomycetes > Actinomycetales > Microbacteriaceae > MWH-TA3. Next base: position 12,959 of record CAMFDU010000029.1, read on the forward strand.
TTGACTGCGCTTGGAATGATCGCGGGACGCGATCCCGCTACGATTGCGCGACTCGCCACCGTCGCGTTCGACCGCATCGTTCATTGTGAGCGAACCGAGTTCGGCATTCGACTGAGTTCAGGGGTACTTCGACGCGTGGGCGATGCTCTCGAGGTATCACTGTGACACCAACCGAATTGAGGCGACTTGCAGCGACGTTAGACGCCGGGGTCACGCACCAGGACGACAGCGAGGGCGACGACAATTTTGTGTCTGAGATTCTCGAGATTGCGCGCGAGACAGGAGCGCCGCGGACGCGCATCCTTCGCGTCGTCGCCGACGCCCTCGACGCGAACATCGAATTGGAGCGCGAGGCAACTATCGCCGCCTCATCGGCACGTCATTCGGCGTTAGTGCTCACCGCGCTGCCGGCTTTCACACTGATTGTGACCGAGCTCTTCGGCTTGCACGCACTCGGCTTTCTGCTTGGTGCCCCGATCGGATGGCTGTGTCTTGCGATTGGGGTGGGGGCGTCCTTCGGCGGATGGACGTGGATGGACCGCTTGCGTCGTCGTATCCCAACACCGTCCCCAGCGACGGGCGTTCTTGGAGATGTGGTCGCCGAGATTCTGTTAGTCACGGGGATGCGCGCGGACGTCGAAAGAGAACTGCAGGCGACCGGCGAGCG
>CAMFDU010000030.1 GCA_945949175.1 Gulosibacter massiliensis
GACGCCCGCAGAATGTATCGACGAAACACAACGGATTGCCGACATTGCTCTGGATCTGGCCGATCCTTTTGTGCTGACAATCTCGCCCGCCGAGTGGAAATCGAATCCGACGATCGAAATGCGGCATGTTCGTCAACTCGAAAAGAAGCTGCTCAACCTCCAAGCGAAAATCGATCAGACGCGACCAAGCTTCGTGCGGAAAATCCTTGCCCGATTCAAGCGCAGCTAGCTACGCCCACGCGATAGCCGAACCGGTGCCAGACTCGGCAATGCGCTCGAACATTTCCGGCGCGGTGGTGTAGTGCCCGGGTAGAACGGGTTTCATTCCGTCCCCGTGATAGTCGCTCGACCCAGTGATGATGAGGTCATAGTGTGCCGCAATCGCGGTCAGTCGCGTGCGCCCAACCGACGTGTTTTCTTCGTGATGAACTTCGAGGCCTGCAAGTCCAATATCAACGAGCGCGCCGAATTTTGCGTCAATTGCCTCGTCGGACAAATCGGGGCTGGCAAGCGAAGCACGGTCTGCCGTCCACGGGTGGGCGAAAACAGGCACTCCGCCCGCTGCAACCACAACCTCGATTGCTCGTTCGATTGTCGGGGCATAGTGCCCGACAAAGTACCGATCGTTGTCGGGAGCCAATATCTCGTCGAACGCCGCGCTAACCGTTGCAACCACGCCCAGCTCGACCAACGCACGGGCGATGGTTGGTCGGCCGAGTGTTCCACCTTCGGTGTGAAAAGTGTAGACAAACTCAGGCGTCAAGCCGGCGATGTCTGCATTGATTTTGGCGACCATCGACTCGAACCTCCACACGCGGTCGTCCCTCGTCTTGTGAGCTTCGTCCACGAGATCCGGGAAGTCCGGATCGACGAGATAGCCAAGAAGATGAACGGAATCTCCTTCTAACGACGCCGATAGCTCGATGCCCGGCACGAAGGTCATTCCCAAGCGTGCGCATGCAGCTCGTGCTTCGTCCCAGCCGGCGGTCGTGTCGTGGTCAGTCAATGAGACCACGTCGAGTCCTTGCTCTCGAGCGACTTCCATCACCCGCGTCGGGGACTCGACACCGTCCGAACAGGTCGAGTGCAGATGCAGGTCAATGCGGCGAGACGTCATACCGCCAGCATAGTTTCGAGAAGTGGCAGACTAGCCGAATGAGTGACGACGCCATTTCGCGAAACGACAATCGATCGACAACGCCACACAACTCTGCGTTCCACGGCTACATCTCGGGTGAGTGGGGAAAGGTTGAGCGGCCCGCCGTGAAGCAACGTGCGCAGGTGCCGTTTTGCGCAGAACGCCGACGTGCCTTGTCCGCCGAATTCGTGGGTCACACGCTCGTTTTCCCCGCAGGTCCTATGTTAGTTCGGTCGTACGACACACACCACCCGTATCGCGCTCATTCGGCGTTCACGTATTACACCGGTTGGGGTGCCGATACTGTCCCTGACTCTGTTCTTGTCTTCACACCGAACGGAACCGAGCACGACGCGACGGTTTACTTCCGTTTTCCCGCCGGACGCGGCACGGAAGAGTTTTATTCCGATGCCGACATCGGTGAGTTCTGGGTGGGCCCTCGCCCGACACCCGAAGACGTTGCGGTCGAATTGGGAATTGCGACGAAATCACTCGCCGATCTTTCCGACGTTCTCGCGCAGGCTGACTCAAGTTGGGCGGTGATTCGGGAAGCGGATTCGGCAATCACCGAGGTAATCGACCTCGCACGCGACAACGTCGACACTCGAGACGATGATCTCGCGGTCTTCCAAAGCGAACAACGACTCATCAAAGATGCGTTCGAGATTGCCGAAATCCGGCTCGCGATATCGGCCACGGCGTCGGGATTTGATGACGTCCTCGGAACACTCGCAGAGGTGACCACTCATACCCGAGGGGAACGCCTCATCGAAGGAACGTTCAACCGACGTGCTCGTGCTGAAGGAAACCATGTGGGATACGAGACGATTGCTGCTGCCGGTGCTCACGCCTGCATCCTGCACTGGGTCCGCAATGATGGCGCAGTGCGCAATGGCGATCTCGTGCTCATGGACGCGGGTGTCGAGGTTGAGAGCTTGTACACCGCCGACATCACGCGAACCTTTCCGGTCAACGGCCGATTTACCGAAACGCAGCGGCTCGTCTATGAGGCTGTCCGAGAGGCGGCCGACGCCGCGTTCGACGTTGTTAAACCAGGAATTGTTTTCCGCGAGGTCCATGCTGCAGCCATGGCGGTCATCGCACGCTATGTCTCTGAGTGGGGTTTCTTGCCCGTCTCTCTTGACGAATCATTGTCCGAATCTGGACAACATCATCGTCGATACATGGTTCACGGAACCTCGCACCACCTTGGGCTTGACGTGCACGACTGCCCGCAGGCGCGAAAAGAGTTCTATAAGGACGGCATTGTGCGCGAGGGAATGGTGTTCACGATTGAACCGGGATTGTATTTCCAGATCGATGACCTCACGGTTCCCGAACATTTTCGCGGAATTGGTGTTCGAATCGAGGACAACATTCTCGTCACGTCAACCGGAGCTGAGAACATGTCCGCCGGCATTCCCCGTACCGCCGACGACGTGGAAGCCTGGGTCGGCCGACAGTCCTAAACAGATAAGGGAATTGACGCAGTGCCGCGCTTTGGCGCGGACGCGATGACGGCATCGACAATTCGGTCGAAAGCGATGACGGCTTCGTCGGCGGGGTCGCCGCGCGAAAAGGGTGTTCCGTTGTTGCCCGCTGCAATCACCGATGGTGTCAACGGAATACTGCCAAAAAGCGGCACGTTGAGTCGTTCGGCGACCTCGGCACCACCGCCAGTTCCGAACATCGTGTGAGCGACCCCTTCGTCATCTGTCCAATCCGACATGTTCTCGACCACTCCGATGACCCTTTGCCCGAGTTGGCGCGCGACAAGCCCCGATCGCTCGGCGATGTCGCTAGCTGTGGTTTGAGGTGTTGTCACCACGAGCACGTCTGCGGTCGGCACCAGTTGTCCGAGCGAAATCGCGACATCGCCCGTTCCCGGCGGAAGGTCGCACACAAGCACATCAAGGTCACCAAAGTACACGTCTGAGAGGAACTGATTGATGGTTCGATGCATCATCGGACCACGCCACGACACAGGAGTGTGTGGGTCAACGAACATTCCAATCGAAATGACTCCGACGTCGAACGCACGTGGCGGCAAAATCATGTCTTCGACTTTGGTTGGCTTTTCGTCGGGGATGCCCAAAAGCGCGGGAATGGAGAACCCGTGGACGTCGGCATCAAGCAACCCAACCTTCTGTCCACGTGCGGCCAATGCAACAGCAAGGTTCGCGGCAACCGTGGACTTCCCCACCCCGCCCTTTCCGCTCGAAACGGCGATGACGCGAACCAACGACATCGACCCGTATCGGTCTTCCGCAGTTCTCCCGCCGTGGAGTCGTGCCGAGAGCGTCTTTCGTGCATCAGCACTCATCACTCCGAGTGTCAGATCAACCGCGTCGATGCCGCTCATCGCAAGCGCCGCGGCGCGGACATCCGCTTCGATATCGGAACGTTTTGGGCACGCCTCGATGGTCAACAGCACAGTGATTCTGGCCATCAAGCCGTCGATTTCAACGGATTCGATCATTCCCAGTTCGCCAAGCGAACGCCGCAATTCCGGGTCGATGACCGCGCCAACGGCCTCCCGAAGTTCCTCAGGACTTGTCATCAGTGGCTGATTTGTCGAGTTCTTCAAGGAGCGAGCGCAACTCTGAACGAATGAAATCTTTCGTCGCAACGTCCTTGATTGCAAGCCGCAGTGCGACGACTTCACGCGCCAAATACTCGGTGTCAGCGAGGTTACGTTCAGCGCGCTGACGGTCTTGCTCCATTCCAACTCGATCTCGGTCATCCTGTCGGTTTTGCGCGAGCAGAATAAGTGGAGCGGCATACGACGCTTGCAACGACAGAATGAGTGTCAGCGCGGTAAAGCCGATGGCTGCCGAGTCGAAACGTATTTCTTCCGGTACCACCGTGTTGTAGGTCATCCAGAGAACGACGAAAAACGAAAGTCCGATAAGGAACCACGGCGTGCCCATTGCACGAGCAACCGACTCGGTGAATCGACCAAATCGGTCGCTCGAGCGACGGGTCAGCGCAGGGCGAAGGCCCTTCGGTGCGTTAAGTTGTTCGTCAACCGTGACGGAACGGCGACGAATGCGAGGGGTTGTCGCCTTGGGGGTCTGCTTGTCCATGGCTCACGCTCCGTTCGTCCGTTCGTTCTCGTAATAGGGGTTACGCCAATCCTCTGGCAACATGTGGTCGAGAACGTCGTCGACTGTCACCACGCCGAGGAGTCGTTGTTGGTCGTCGACCACAGGGAGAGACACCAAATTATAGCTGGCGAAGGTCCGCGCAATTTCACCCAAAGGCGCAACATCGAGGAGCGGTTCCGCGCCAGAATCCATAATAGTCCCGAGCTGAGTCTGCGGAGGATGCCGCAACATTCTCTGGAAGTGAACAATGCCGAGAAACCGGCCGGTCGGTGACTCAAACGGCGGAAGCGTCACGCAGATCGACGCCGCCATCGCCGGTGTGATCTCGTTTCGACGAATCATCGCAAGTCCCTCGGCGACCGTCGTTTCGGCCGAAACGATAAGCGGTTCCGTTGACATTAGACCACCCGCCGTGTCAGGCGCGTAGGACAGTAGGAATCGAACGTCGTCCGCTTCATCGGGATCCATAAGGTCAAGAATCTGTTCAGAGCGAGCGGCCGGGAACTGTGCCAGCAGATCCGCCGCGTCATCCGGTTCCATGTTGTCCAGGACATCGGCAACGCGCTCGTCATCCATTCCCGCAAGAATCTCAACCTGCTCGGTCTCGGGCATTTCTTCAAGGGCATCGGCGAGCCGTTCATCCGATAGCTCTTCGGCGACCTCGATACGTCGTTCATCGGGAAGATCCAGAATTGACGCGGCAAGGTCAACGGGGTGCAGCTCTGAATAGGCGGCTATGAGGTGCTCTGCGCTTTGCGATTCACCGGTAGCGCCTGACGGTGTGACATCCTCCCAGCGTGCGAAGACGGTTTGTCCTTTGCCAAACAACGTCCCCGCTTTCGCACGGCGCAAATAGAGTTGCGAAACATCCCACTGGCCATTCGCGTCACTCTCGATGGCGACGTCTTCGATGACACTTGAGCCCGAACCATCCCGAAACTCCATCGACCGCCCAATGAGCTCTGAAAAAACGCGTACTTCACCGCCTCGTTGCTCGAAACGACGCATATTGATAATGCCCGTCGTCAGAATCTGGCTGGGGCGAATGCTGACGACGCGATTGATCGACAAAAAAACGCGACGGCGGCCCGGGATTTCCACGGTGAGTCCAACGACAACTGGCGCCCCCTTGGTCCGGTAGGACACGACAACATCGCGTACGCGACCGACCCGATCGCCGAGCGGGTCAAAGACCGCACACCCCGCGAGTCGGGCGACATATACGCGTGTCGAACTCACGTATCCAGCGTACTCGCGGGGTGAGAGAATAGTGACGTGTCTAATCCGTCTCTGTTCTCCCGTCGTGGCCCCTCAACCGAAATTCCACGCGGTGATGTATTGTCTACTGTCGATACCTACGGCGAGGCACAGTCAATTGTCAACCGTCTTGCGCAGACCGGATACAACGTCTCGAACATCGCCATTGTTGGTCGCGACCTCGTCACCGTTGAGCGTGTGACGGGTCGCTTGACCTACGCTCGCGTTGCTCTGCGCGGGGCGCTGAACGGCGCGTGGTTTGGCTTATTCTTCAGCCTTGTTCTCAGCCTCCTGAGCGAGCCCACAACGACATTCGCGATGCCCGCCGTCGTTGCAATCGGGGCGGGAACAGGAGTGCTAATCACCCTTGCGCTCTATGCAATCCGCCGACGTCGGCACGACTTTTCATCCGTCCAACAAGTACTCGCCTCGCGCTATGAGGTGACTGTTCCTTCTGGAACTGCTGGCGCAGCACAACGCGCGTTGGCTGAAGCGCCGCGCGAAAAACGCTAGGTCGACTCGCCGTCGTAGGGTGTGGAACCGGTGTTGGGCTCGACTTGAGCCTTTGGCGTGCGCGGAGGCCTGACCCGAACGGGTTCTTCCTTCAGCGCATCGCGAATGATTCGACGCGGGTCATACTGGCGCGGATCGAGTTTCTTGAGTTCCGCCAGATCGACATCGCCACCAAATTCGTCCTTGAATCGCGATTCCGCGCCTCGGGCCATGTCGCGAAGTCGAGTCACAAGTCGTGCGAGTTGCGCTGCAAATCCCGGAAGGCGATCTGGACCGACAACGAGAAGTGCCACAAGTCCGATGAGAAATAGTTTCTCGATAGTGAGCCCAAACGACATGTTTCTAGAATAACGCCGAAAGACCATAGAGTTTAGGCAGCGGATAGGAGGACACATGCTCGATGCAAAACAGGTCGCTGCGTGGACCGAAAACTATGTCACTGAACCGGCCGCCATTCGTAAGGCACGACAAGCGTCGCGCGAACACGGTGTGGAGCCAATCACACCGGCGATGGGCTCGTTTCTCGCCTCTCTCGTGTCCTATTCGAACGCCCAATCAATTGTCGAAATTGGCACGGGACTTGGAGTCGCCAGTCAGTGGCTGCTGCTCTCGAACCCCGAAACACACTTGACGACGATTGAAAAAGACGTCGATCACCAACAGTCCGCAAAAGATCTTTTCGCGAGCGCCGGAATCGCGTCCAGTCGAGTTCGCCTGATTAGCGGCGATGCCGTCGATATTCTGCCTCGAATGAATGAAGGCACATACGACCTGATCATTGTCAATGCCACGGGTAAGGGGACCCTCGACTTAACCCGCCACGCACTCCACCTTTCTCGAATCGGTGGAATCGTTGCCGTCACACACGCTCTCGGTGGTGGACTGGTTGCCCAGCCGACAAAACGGGATGCCCTCACAACAGAACTTCGCACGCTGTTAGGCGACTACGCGGTTGATGAGAAAGTCCGCGCGACCATGGTTCCTGTGGGCGATGGAATTCTCACGCTCATCAAACTATAGAAAGCAGCGCGAATGAAGAACCCTGTGACGTTCCCGCACCCGATTGGTCTACTGCTATTCAACCGTGTTGAGTACGCGCAGAAGGTGCTCGAGTCACTGAACGCACAGACACTACCGGTTGACCAATCGACTTTATACATCTCGATAGATGGTTATGAGGGCTCTAAGGCAGAGTTCCAGGGCAAACCCAATCACACTGCAGAAATTGTGGAAATGGCGCGCGCGCTGTTTCCCAACGCCACCATTCTCATCGCGGCGAAGAATATCGGAATCACCGAAGCCAACTGCGTCCTCGAAGAAAACATGTTGAAATCACATCCAAACGCAAGCTGGCTGGGATTTTTCGAAGAGGATTACGTCCTTAGTCCCGACTATTTGTCCATCGCCGAACAACTGATTTCCGCTGCGCAATCCCTCGACGATCTCGTGATGGTGGCGGCTACAGGGGAGACACTGGACCCTGATAATCGAGAGATTCCGGGAGTTTTCCCTATTGGGCACTTGTGGGCGTATTTTGTCCGTGTTGCTCATGTTCACGAACGCCACGACGAGATACAGGTTTACCGCCACCAATTGAGCGAAAAGTCTTACTGGGAACGAGACAAGATTTCGCTTGCACGACTCATGGCGTCGCGAGGCGTGTTTCCCGTCGGAATCGGCGATGACCACCTGCGCCTCGGTCTCATGTTCCGGTTCAACCGAATTGGCATCACAACGGGACTCTCCTACGGCGAATACATCGGCATCGAAGGTGAGCACATGTCCGTCGGATCATTCGCGCGGTTCAACTTCACAGGGCCCACATCGGTACCGTTTAACATCAACTCTGTCGATTTTCCCGCGCTGATCCCCACGCTTCGAGCCCAGTTTCACGCAGGCTTCGCCAAACGCCTTGCCGAACGATTTGTCATCCCCAAGTTCAAGGCATTCGCCTCACAGAAAAAAACTGAGGACCTGCCTCGCGGTCGCAAAGTCATCTCGCATCTTCGCCAGGCATTTCGGGCTTTGTTCTAGCTAACCGCTAGGGGCGGTGGGGTCCCACTATTTGGTGACTCCGTTAAGGGCATCGCGCAGTGCGACTGCTTCCTCGTCCTTAAGAGAGAAGACAAGGCGCCCTCCGCCTTCAGCGGGGACCTTGACAATGATGAGGTCGCGCTTCTCTCGAATCGCTTCCATGGGGCCATCCCCCGTGCGTGGCTTCATGGCGGCCATGGTGGTACTCCTTCAGATAAGACGTTTCCTCCATTTTAGCGCGCATTTCGGTAACCGAGAATCACGGGGGTGTCCAATCCGACCCTTCCACCGACCAGAACCATTTCACCCAGAAAAACTGACCGACGATTCCGATTATTACCGCGACAAGCGAAAGGGAGCGGTTTCGCGCGATGACACCGGCGATCGGGAAGATTGGAATAAGTAAACGGAAAATGCTGGATTGTGGAAACAAAACCATGACGAGGTAAAACACATAGGAAGCAGTCCACGCAAGAGCGACCGCCCCAAGTCGACGCGTTGCGGGTAATGCGGCGACGACCAGCGCAACGAAACCAAGTGCACCAATGACCCACGGCGCGCCGTCCTCAAACCACCACACAGCGGAATCCCACCAACCGGTTCCCCAAACGTGCTCGTCGTTTCCGGTGTATGGCCGACGCCATGCCAATTCTGTCTCGAGATACGCCGATTGACGACCCGTCACAAACCACGCGATGGCGGGCCATGCGATTGCCGACAGTCCAGCCAGTCCGACGAGACCGGCGAGCGCACTGCGATTTAGTTGCTCGCGCCAGGCCAGCACCGCGACAATGAAGACCGTCAGCGCGAGGGGGACTCCGACGGGTCTCGTGAGCGCCGCGAGAGGGATGAAGAGCGCGACGAGCCACCAACGCTTCTCGGCAAGTCCGACCAAAACAACGGCAAGAAACAACATGCCAAGCGATTCCGCGTATCCGACCTGGTAAATCGGCGCAACGGGCGCAAAGGCGATAACAGCAAGCGCAGCAAGGGATGCCGAATCACCGACGATTCGCCGAAAGAATCGGTCCGCAACGATGATGAACGCAGCGAAGGCGAGGGTCGACACGATGACGGAAATCAGCGCAAACGGAAACCCTGTCCACGCCATGAGCATTTTGACAAGGAACGGATAAACCGGCATGAAAGCCCACGCGTTCTCGCCCACTCGGCCTTTGTCATCGGTGGGTAACTCGGTTGGATATCCTGTCTCGGCAATGATCCTGTACCAGTGGGAATCCCACATTCTCGAGAATTCAAACAGGTCGGGTTTTTCTGCTGTCCATGGATTTTCCGTTTGCCCGTTCGCGAACCACAACATCATTCCGGTGGACACGAGTCGCGAAACAATGATGATGCCTACGAGGGCAAGCCATCGCGGCACACTCCCCCGCGAGAAGAGCCGAACCACCGCTAGCGCACGGGGAACGGGCGAGCCGCCGGGCCGCTGTAAACCTGCTGAGGACGACCGATTTTGGTCGCTGGATCCTGACGTGCTTCACGCCAGTGCGCAATCCAACCGGGAAGGCGCCCGATAGCGAACAACACGGTAAACATCCTCGTCGGAAAACCCATCGCCTTGTAAATAACGCCGGTATAGAAGTCAACGTTGGGATACAACTGCCGTTCCTGAAAGTAAGGGTCGGCCAGCGCGATTTGCTCAAGTTCCTTGGCAATGTCAAGAAGCGGATCGGTCACACCGAGTTGGTCAAGAATCTCGTCCGCGCTCTCTTTGACGAGGCGCGCGCGCGGGTCATAGTTTTTGTAAACCCGGTGCCCGAACCCCATGAGCTTAATGTGCTCGTCTCTATTTTTGACTCGTTCCACGAACTTCGCAACGCCCTCGCCTGAATCTCGAATCTTCCCGAGCATCGACAGAACAGCCTCATTCGCGCCGCCATGCAAAGGACCACTCAGTGCGCTGATGCCTGCCGATATGGACGAGAAAATTGTGGCGTCCGTTGACCCAACAAGACGAACGGTCGACGTCGATGCGTTCTGCTCGTGATCCGCGTGCAGGATTAGCAAACGATCGAGCGCTTTCGCAAGCAGCGGGTTCACCTCGTAGGGCTCGGCCATGAGACCGAAGTTCAAGCGCAGGAAATTGTCGACAAACGATTGCGAATTGTCGGGGTACAAGAAGGCTTGCCCGATTGACTTCTTGTGGGCGTAAGCAGCAATCACCGGAAGTTTGGCGAGAAGACGCTTGGTGGACAATTCAATTTGCTCGGCGTCATGAACATTGAGCGAATCGCCGTAATAGGTTCCAAGAGCTCCAACAGCACTAGACAAAACACTCATCGGGTGGGCGTTGTGCGGAAGAGCATCAAAGAATCGTTTAAGGTCCTCGTGTAACAACGTGTGATGACGAATCTCGTCATCAAAAGCCAAAAGTTCCGCTGGGGTTGGCAATTCCCCATGAATGAGAAGGTACGCGACCTCGATGAACGTCGAATTCTTGGCGAGATCTTCAATGTCATAGCCTCGATATCGCAAGATTCCTTTGTCGCCGTCGATAAACGTGATGGCGCTCTCGGTCGGAGCTGTGTTGACGAATCCGCGGTCGAATGTATTCAAGCCTGTTTGCTTGTGCAGAGATGCGATGTCGATAGCGTTCGGACCATCGACGGACGCGACAATTGGGAACTCGGCCGAGCCACCCGGGTAATCCAAGCGCGCGGTGGGTTGGTTCTCGTCGGTCACTGGCTCTCCTCGAAGATGTTCATTCTGATGCCCAGCCTAGAACACGCCAGCGAAGGGAACGACAAAGGACGTGAGTCGAGAGCATTAGCCCTGAGGAGGTAGTGCGACGATGATCTCGTGGTCACCGGGAATGGGGCCGCTTTTCGATGCCCCGCCTGGACTCCCAATTTCCTTGAAGAAATCGACATTGGCACGGTAGTAGTCGCTCCATTTTTCAGGAAGGTCGTCCTCGTAGTAGATCGCTTCGACGGGGCAAACGGGTTCACACGCGCCGCAGTCAACGCACTCGTCCGGGTGGATGTACAGCATGCGATCGCCCTCATAAATACAATCGACGGGACATTCGTCAATGCATGCGCGGTCCTTCAAATCAACACACGGAAGTGCGATTACATATGTCATGCGGTACCTCCCACCACTCCTTGCAATCCTACCGAGCGGTGTTGCTCGGAATGTGCGGCCATGCACTAGCGAGTCCACACAATAACGATGCACCAATCACCCACACATTGCCCGCATCATTTGCGGCGATAAGGACACTTCCGCCGGTCGAGCGTTGCGCCAAAATCAGAACCGTTACGAGGACGCCGAGTGAACCTGCAACAGCGACAATGCGTTCGTTCGTGAGTAGTCGCAGCGACAACAAGAATGAGGCGACGACGACAAGTCCGGTGGCCAAGATCCACGGGAACGATTCTCCGTGGACGACGGTCACCACAACGGCAATAATGGCTCCACCCAGAAAAGTCTGAATTACTCGGACAATTCGATTAGCCATCGAGGCGATACATCCAGCCGTGGGTGTCCGCGCTACGCCCGTACTGAATGTCGGCGAGTGCCGCACGAAGCGACAAGGTCAGTTCGCCAGCAACTGCGTCGGCCGACCCAATCGTGAAGTTTTTCGCCTTAATCTGGCCAATCGGTGTCACCATCGCGGCCGTTCCACAGGCAAACGCCTCGACAATCTCGCCACTCTCGGCACCGTCACGCCACTCCTGGATCGTGATTGGGCGACGGGTGACCTTGTACCCGAGTTCTTCCGCCAGAACCAACACCGAATCACGAGTGATGCCCGGAAGAATCGAATCGGACAGCGGTGTGACGAGCGATCCGTCTTTGTAGACAAGAACGACGTTCATGCCGCCGAGTTCTTCGATGTAGGAGTTCGTGGTCGAATCGAGGAAAAGCACCTGCTGACATCCGTTGGCGTAGGCCTCGTTCTGGGCGATGAGCGAGGCAGCGTAATTTCCGCCAGTTTTTGCCGCACCGGTTCCCCCCTTGCCCGCGCGGGAATAATTCTCGGAAAGCCAAATGTCGACGGGCGCGACCCCACCTTTGAAGTAGGGCCCCGCGGGACCCGCAATCACATAAAACGCAATCTTTTTTGCGGGGCGTACCCCGAGGAACGCTTCCTTGCCGAACATGAATGGGCGCAGATAGAGGCTCGTGTCTGGTTCCGACGGAACCCAGTCACCGTCTACAGAGATGAGTGCCCT
>CAMFDU010000031.1 GCA_945949175.1 Gulosibacter massiliensis
CCACTTCAGAGCCGGTAGCAATGAGGATGACGTCGACAGTTCCGGTGGGGGAGTCGATGAGCGTATACGCTCCTTTTGCCGCATGCTGTGCCGGAGCATACTCCGTGCCGCTCGACGCCGAATCTCGAGGAAAAACGGGCAAGTTCTGACGTGACAGTGCGATCCCCGCTGGTCCTTTTCGGCGCTCGAGGATTGTTTTCCAGGCCCAGGCAGTTTCGTTTGCGTCTGCTGGACGAACAATGTCGAGGCCGGGAATTGCGCGAAGTGTCGCGAGTTGCTCAATTGGTTGGTGGGTCGGTCCGTCTTCACCCAACGCAACCGAGTCATGCGTCCACACGAAGATCGACGGGGTCTTCATCAGCGCGGCCAGTCGAACAGCTGGTCGCATGTAGTCGCTGAAGATCAGGAAGGTCCCGCCGTACGATCGCGTTGGTCCGTGCAGCGCGATTCCGTTGAGAATTGCCCCCATTGCATGTTCACGAATTCCGAAGTGTAGAACGCGACCGTAAATGTCCCCGTTCCAATGTTCGGTTGAATGCTCAGGAGGTACGAACGACTTGGCGCCTTCAATCGTCGTGAGGTTGGACTCGGCGAGGTCAGATGAGCCACCCCACAGTTCGGGCATGACCGCCGCAAGAGCGTTAAGCACCTTGCCGCTCGCCGCACGTGTGGCTAACGATGTGCCCGCCTCGAAAGTTGGGAGTGATGCGTCGATATCGACGGGCAATTCACCAGTCAGAAGTCGATCCAACAATTTCTTTTTGTCGGCGTTGGCCGACGCCCACGCGTCGAACGATTTCTGCCATTCCGCTCGCTCATCGGTGGCGCGGTCCTTGAGTGCACGCGTGTGCGTCAACACGTCATCGGGAATAACAAACGACGCTTCCGGATCCCAGCCGAGCGCCAACTTCGTTCCCTTGGCCTCATCTTGCCCGAGCGCGGAACCGTGAATCTTGCCCGTGTTTTGCTTAGTCGGTGCCGGCCAGCCGATGATGGTCTTGAGAATAATGAGCGTCGGTTTCGAGGTCTCCGCTTTAGCCTGTTCGATTGCCGAATACAACGCCGGGACATCTTCGACATATCCCTTGGGGGTGCGCCATGAGATCTCGCGAACGTCCCAGCCGTAGGCACGATAGCGAGCCGCAATGTCCTCGCTGTAGGCAATGTTTGTGTCGTCTTCAATCGAAATCTGGTTTGAATCATAAATCACTACGAGGTTTCCGAGCTGCTGGTGGCCTGCGAGCGAAGACGCCTCGGCGGTGACGCCCTCTTGCATGTCACCGTCACCGCAAATGACGTAGGTGTGGTGATCGAACGGCGAGGTTCCAGCATCGGCGTGAGGGTCGAACAGTCCGCGTTCAAAGCGTTGCGCGTAAGCCATGCCCACGGCCGAAGCGAGTCCTTGGCCCAGTGGTCCGGTCGTGATCTCGACACCTTTCGTGTGCCCGAATTCTGGGTGCCCCGGAGTACTGGAACCCCAGGTTCGAAAGGATTTGAGATCGTCGAGTTCGAGCCCGAAACCACCGAGAAAAAGTTGCGTGTACTGAGTGAGTGACGAATGCCCAATCGAGAGGACGAACCTGTCACGACCGAGCCACTGTGTGTCCGTCGGATCGTGTCGCATCACTTTTTGGTAGAGCAAATAGGCCACGGGCGCCATCGACATCGCTGTCCCTGGGTGGCCGTTTCCAACCTTTTCCACCGCATCCACAGCGAGAAGTCGCGCTGTGTCAACTGCTTTCGCGTCGAGTTCAGTCCAGTTCAGTGTGGTCATCAACTATCCAATCTCAAGCGAGGGATTACCGTCTCGCCGAAACCCTCGGTGACGTCAATGGCACACAGACGGGCTCGCGGTTGTGGTGGCGCAAGTCTAGCGGGAAACAGCACAGGTGGGCAGAGAATAGGATTGGGTTGTGGCCCCACCGACCCTTCCCTTTTCCACGGGGGAATCGTCCGGCCTTAGCCAGATCATTGGTCGAATCGCCGCCTACATCGCGCTAATGAAGCCCCGCGTAATCGAACTCCTTCTCGTCACCACCGCGCCAGTGATGGTATTGGCCACCCAAGGAATTCCCGATATTTGGCTTGTCCTCGGAACGCTCGCTGGTGGAGCGCTGAGCGCAGGTTCGGCGAACGCGTTCAACATGTACATAGACCGCGACATCGACACACTCATGGCACGAACCAAAGGCCGACCGATTGTCACGGGCGAAATCACCCCCAGAAACGCGCTGGTGTTCGCGTTCGCGATTGGGTTCGCATCGCTTGTTGTATTGACACTTGTTGCCAATGTTTTGGCTGCCGCTCTCGCCTTGACAGCAATTCTCTTTTACGTGTTTGTGTATACCCTTCTTCTCAAGCGTCGAACCGAACAGAACATCGTCTGGGGTGGACTCGCGGGATGTTTCCCTGTCTTGATCGGCTGGGCGGCGGTGACCGGTGAAATCTCACTCACGCCCTGGGTGCTTTTTATTGTCGTGTTTCTCTGGACACCAGCGCACTATTGGCCACTCAGCCTGAGGTATGCCGACGACTACGCGGCGGCTTCTGTTCCGATGCTCAGTGTCGTTCGCTCGAAGGTTGCCGTAGGACTCCAAGTAATTCTGTATTCCTGGGCCACGGTTATCGCATCACTCATCTTGATTCCAGTCGCCCCGATGGGAATCATCTACACCGTTGTAGCTGTGCTCGCGGGTGGATGGTTCATTGTCGAGACCCACCTTTTGTATAGTCGCTCGCTGGCCGGGCGTGAAGCCAACGCGATGCGGGTTTTTCACGCCAGCAATACCTATTTGACGGCTCTTTTCGTCGCGGTTGCGATCGATCCGCTCGTCGCGCTCCGGTAGACTGCGGCCGTCGCCAGGCACGTGACCACCATGGCTGCCAGCACATGTATGCCGACAAGCTCAACCGGGAGGCCCGTTCGTGACTGGACAAGACCGATCACAATCTGAAAAGCGAAACCGCCGCCTAAAACAAGCCAAGACTTTCGCGCCACATCCGTCGAGCGAATGACCGCAAACGCGACGAGCGCGACCGCCGCATAAGCGAACCAGGCGTGAAAGTGCTGCAGAATTTCCGAGTTAAGCCCGTTGCGCGGGGCATTTGCGTCACCCGCGTGTGGACCGGATCCGGTCGTCAAAACACCGAGCACGATACCAGCGGCGGTGATAAAGCCGACTATCCACGAGAGCAACGGAATCGAACCCACGACGGCAACACGGTTTCCGTCACGCACCCGGAGGACAATCAGCATCGCCACGACCGTCGCAGCGACCGACACGATGAAGTGCAGTCCCACGACATAGGGATTCAGCTGTGTCCACACGCTGATCCCGCCGATTACGGCCTGAACGGGAACGACGACGAGAAGCGCGACCCCCATCCACCACAGGTCGCGACGGTCTTTTCGCATCCGCCAGAGAACTAGCAGAACGGCGATGGCGATAACCAGGAGCGCGATAGTGAGGAGCCGGTTTCCGAACTCGATCACACCGTGAATTCCCATCTCAGACGTGTTGACAAGCGAATCTTCGGTGCACAACGGCCATGTCGGACAGCCCAAACCGGATGCGGTTAGCCGAACAAATGCTCCTGTGACGGCGATTCCCGATTGAGCAATCAGTGAAAGCCACACAACAATTCGCACGGATCGGTTCTGCAACGACGTCGGAAACGGGAAGCGCATTGGTGCCTAACGGGTAGGATAGGAGAGCGAGCTGAACGACTTCCAGTCTATGTTCGCACCGCACGCCGTGCGGTTCGTCGGCACGATGAACGTGTTGTAGACGAGAAAGGGAATCATGGGCGACATCATCGTTGACCGACCTGAACTAGACGGACTCGGCCAATACGAATTCGGTTGGCACGACTCTGATTCGGCAGGGGCGAGCGCGCGTCGCGGCATCAATGCCGACGTTGTCAAAGACATCTCATCCCGAAAGAACGAACCAGAGTGGATGCTCGAACGTCGCCTCAAGGCTTTGGAACTTTTCTTCACGAAGCCGATGCCAAACTGGGGTGCGGATCTTTCCGCAATTGATTTCGACAACATCAAATACTTCGTCAAGTCCACCGAGCGCCAGGCGCAATCGTGGGAGGACCTTCCGGAAGACATTCGCAAGACATACGAACGACTTGGAATTCCCGAAGCAGAACGTCAGCGCCTCGTTGCTGGCGTCGCGGCTCAGTATGAGTCCGAAGTCGTTTACCACCAGATTCGTGAAGACCTCGAACAGCAGGGCGTGCTCTTCCTCGACACGGATACCGCTCTTCGTGAACACCCAGAGATCTTCAAGGAATACTTCGGCACGATTATCCCGAGTGGCGACAACAAATTCGCCGCTCTCAACACGGCAGTCTGGTCGGGTGGTTCCTTCGTTTACGTTCCCAAGGGCGTTCACGTCGAAATCCCGTTACAGGCATACTTCCGAATCAACACCGAAAACATGGGTCAGTTTGAACGCACGCTGATTATCGCGGATGAGGATTCCTATATCCATTACATCGAAGGCTGCACGGCGCCCATTTACAAGTCAGATTCCCTTCACTCGGCCGTCGTTGAGATTGTCGTCAAGAAGGGCGCTCGTGTTCGCTACACGACGATTCAAAACTGGTCGACGAACGTCTACAACCTCGTCACCAAGCGTGCCGTTGCACACGAGCGCGCAACGATGGAGTGGGTCGACGGAAACATCGGGTCAAAGGTCACGATGAAGTACCCGTCGATCTTCCTTGTAGGCGAGCACGCCAAGGGCGAAACTCTCTCGGTGGCGTTCGCCGGTCCTGGACAACACCAGGACGCTGGTGCGAAGATGATTCACCTCGCACCCAACACCACATCGTCGATCATCTCGAAGTCGATTGCTCGCGGCGGGGGACGCGCGGGTTATCGCGGCGAAGTGCGAATGGGCGAAAGAGCCCACCATTCGGCGAACACCGTACGTTGTGACGCGCTTCTCGTCGACACCATCTCGCGAAGCGATACCTATCCGGCCATCGACATTCGAGTAGACGACGTACACCTCGGTCACGAAGCTACTGTCTCAAGGGTCAGCGAAGAACAGTTGTTCTATTTGCAGTCACGTGGAATGCCGGAAGACGAAGCAATGGCGATGATTGTTCGCGGATTCATCGAACCCATCGCGCGCGAACTCCCGATGGAATACGCACTTGAACTCAACAAGCTCATCGAAATGAACATGGAAGGTTCAGTCGGCTAATGACGGACACCGCGACTAGTCCTTCTGTGGTGCCCGAATGGTCGGAAGCACCGGTTCAAACTCGTAACGAGAGATTCGCGTCGGCACATCCAGAGGATTTTCCCGCGATTTCGGCTCGACAACTTGAATGGCGACTCAGTCCGATTGATGCGCTCGGCGCTCTGGCCGAAGGCGAATTAGACGGCGGACACTACGACGTTACGGTGAACGGCGCAACTCACGAGTGGGTGGCGATGGTCACAATCGCGGGTAAAGCTGGGCTGCCCGAAGATCGCATTTCTGCTCGCGCATGGTCAACAACCAAAGACGCCCTGCATGTTCGCGTCGACGGCGAGGGCGACCCGGTGGTCATTCGTCGCGAACTCGACGGTGTTCGTGCGGCTCATCTCGTACTCGAGTTCTCTGCCAACACGCATCGTTCAGTGATCATCGAAAACCACGGAACAGCCGCCTTGGCGGAAAACGTCGAAATCATCGCGCACGACGGTTCGAACGCACGCGTGATTCATCTGAATGAGTGGGACAACAGTGCAATTCACGCGGCATCGCACTTTGTTCGGGTCGACAAGGACGCCCACGTCGATCACATTCTTGTTTCACTCGGTGGTGCGGTTCAGCGAGTCAACCCCGCATTCACCCTGTCGGGCGTCGGTTCGGGCGTCGAGTCCTTCGGGCTCTATTTTGCCGATCGCGGGCGCCACATCGAACATCAGGTGTTCGTCCACCACAAAGCGGCTCAAACCAAATCGAACGTCTTGTACAAGGGTGCGCTGCACGGTAAGGGGACTCGTACCGTGTGGGTCGGTGATGTTCTCATCGGTCCGGATGCAACCGGTACCGATTCCTACGAGGCCAATCGAAACCTCGTTTTGTCCGACGGAGCCCGCGCCGATTCAATTCCCAACCTCGAAATAGAAACCGGTGACATCGCGGGAGCCGGTCACGCTAGTGCGACCGGCCGACTGGACGATGAGCACCTTTTCTATTTGCAAGCTCGTGGCATCACGGAATCGGAAGCGCGTCGACTCGTCGCGCTCGGGTTCCTCGTGGACATCGTCGGTCACATCGGAATTCCTGAACTGGAAGAACGTCTGACGGCCACGCTTGCACACGCTCTCGACGCGGTAGAGGAGCACGCATGACCCGCGAACTTGTAGCCACTCTCGAATCATTGTTACCAGGGAAGTCGATCAAGGTCGTTATCGATGAACTTCCTATCGCCGTCGTGCGCGAATCTGCGGGCGAAGTCCACGCGATCGGTGATCGCTGCTCACACGGCGACATCTCGTTATCTGACGGTTTTGTCGAAGACGACACGATTGAATGTTGGGCACACGGCTCTAAGTTCGGGCTTGCCGACGGAGCACCACGAAACTTTCCGGCATTTGAGCCGGTCCCCGTCTACACCGTTGAAATCGACGGCTCGGACGTTTACGTTGACACCACTACGCGAAAGTAATCATGGCTACCCTGCAGATCATTGACCTCCACGTCTCGATTGACGTCGACGGCGGCACAAAGGAAATCTTGACCGGTGTAACCCTCACGATTAATTCGGGGGAGACCCACGCAATCATGGGGCCGAACGGGTCCGGAAAATCAACACTCGCCTACACAATCGCTGGACACCCGCGATACACCGTTGACTCCGGGCAGATCGTGCTCGATGGGCAGGACGTTCTTGCAATGAGCGTCGACGAACGTGCGCGAGCAGGGCTATTCCTCGCCATGCAGTATCCCGTCGAGATTCCCGGAGTATCCGTCTCGAACTTCCTCCGGACCGCCAAGACGGCGATTGACGGCGCGGCCCCTAGCCTTCGCACGTGGGGCAAAGAGGTGAAAAAGGCGATGACGGACCTCAAAATGGACGAGTCGTTTGCCACCCGCAACGTCAACGAAGGCTTCTCGGGTGGCGAAAAGAAGCGCCACGAGATCGTTCAGATGGAACTCCTCAAGCCCGTTTTCGCGGTTCTCGACGAGACCGATTCGGGTCTCGACGTCGATGCGCTCAAGGTTGTCTCTGAGGGCGTCAATCGTGTCAAGACGGACACTGACATGGGTGTTGTCCTTATCACCCACTACACCCGCATCCTGCGCTATATCCGACCCGACTTCGTTCACGTGTTCGTTAATGGCAAGATCGCCGAACAGGGCGGACCAGAGCTTGCCGATCGGCTCGAGGATGAGGGGTACGACCGCTTTCTCGTGGAGGCTTCGTGAGCGAACTCGCAGCTGACCGCTTCGACACGATTCTCGAAGCCCTCAAAGACGTCATCGACCCTGAACTTGGCGTCAATATCGTCGACCTCGGTCTAATCTACGACTTGAACTGGGACGACGAGAACGACGCACTGATTGTGTCGATGACACTGACGAGTGCGGGGTGTCCGCTTACCGACGTGATCGAAAAGGAACTGGAAAACGCTCTCGATGGAGTCGTTGAACGATTCCGAATCAACTGGGTGTGGATGCCACCGTGGGGTGTCGATCGCATCACGGATGATGGGCGCGAAATGATGAGCGCGCTCGGTTTCAACCTGTAATGATCGACGTCACAGACCTCGAAATCCGCGTCGGGGCTCGGACTCTAATGTCCGGGGTCAACTTTCGCGTCGACAAGGGCGACAAGATCGGTCTCGTGGGTCGTAACGGCGCGGGCAAGACCACGCTCACGAAGGTTCTTGCGGGGGACGTTCTTCCCAATGGCGGGAACGTGTCGATTCGCGGGGAACTGGGTTATCTTCCACAAGACCCTCGAACGGGCGATCCAACCCAACTCGCCCGAACGCGCATTCTCGACGCGCGCGGGCTCGGTTCGATACTCGTCCAAATGGAGGACGCGACCAAACATATGGGTGCCGACGACCCCGACATCGCCGCGGGGGCAATGGCCAGGTACGGCAACCTCACCGACCGGTTCACATCGCTGGGTGGGTACGCTGCGGAAGCCGAGGCGGCGTCCATCGCGAACAACCTTGGGCTTCCCGATCACGTGCTTGGACAGCCGCTCGACACGTTGTCCGGTGGACAGCGTCGACGCATCGAATTGGCGCGAATTCTGTTCAGCGACGCAGAAACGATGATTCTCGATGAACCGACAAACCACCTTGACGCCGATTCCGTCGTGTGGCTACGAAACTTCCTCGCCAACTACAAAGGTGGAGTCATCGTGATTTCCCACGATGTGGCCCTCGTGACTGAGACCGTGAATCGAGTGTTCTACCTGGACGCGAACCGTGAACGCCTCGACGTCTACAACATGGGGTGGAAACACTATCTTCGTCAGCGCGAAGCCGATGAAGAGCGTAGAAAAAAAGAACGCGCCAACGTCGAAAAGAAGGCAACGACTCTGCAGCTTCAGGCCGCAAAATTTGGTGCAAAAGCGTCAAAGGCAGCCGCGGCCCACCAGATGGTCGCTCGAGCAGAGAAAATGCTTTCGGGGCTCGAGGACGTGCGCGCCCAAGACCGCGTCGCGAAGTTACGCTTCCCCGACCCAGCCCCTTGCGGTCGAACGCCGATCATGGCGCACAACCTTTCGAAATCGTACGGGTCCCTTGAAATATTCACTGCCGTCGACCTGGCAATCGACAAAGGGTCCAAGGTTGTCGTGATCGGATTGAACGGCGCGGGCAAGACCACTCTGCTTCGAATTCTTGCCGGTGTTGACGTTCCCGACACCGGAGCAGTAGACGCGGGTCACGGCCTTCGAGTCGGATACTTCGCTCAGGAACACGAAACCCTCGACATTAAACAGTCAGTACTCGCGAACATGATGTCTGCGTCACCCAGTTTGGGGGAAACCGAGGCGCGGAAAGTACTTGGATCGTTCCTCTTTAGTGGTGATGACGCGACAAAACCTGCCGGCGTCCTGTCCGGCGGTGAAAAGACGCGACTCGCGCTCGCGACACTGGTCGTGTCGAGCGCGAACGTTTTGATCCTTGACGAACCAACAAACAACCTCGACCCTGCGTCACGCGACGAAATTCTCGGGGCGCTCTCTCACTACAAAGGCGCTGTGGTTCTTGTCAGTCACGACCCTGGAGCAGTTGAAGCACTGAACCCCGAGCGTGTCCTCATCATGCCGGATGGACTCGAAGACCTGTGGAGTCAGGACTACCAGGAACTCATCGAGCTGGCGTAGCGTCTAGCGCTGCATCTTCGATGTCTTCGTCAGTTCGCCGTGTGCGAACTCTTCGTTTGGGCGGCACGTCTCCGCGAGCTTCTTTGCGCAGCGCCCAGCCGTAACCGAAAAAGCCCATGAGCGCGAAAACGTACCACTGCAGGGCATAAGACAAGTGCGGACCTTCGTCTAACGTGGGTTTCTGCCACTGGGCGCCGGCCGCTGTCATCGGGGATTCGGTCGCAAGTCGTCCATACCAACCGCGGTACACCTCTGCGTTAATACGTTCGCCGATTGTTTCAAGATGTATCGTCGCGATTTGGCCGTCCGGGGCATTGCGACCCGCGATCTGTTGTTCACCAGGAGTCAGGCGCACAGTCGCGGTGACCGGCCCGGATGGCACGACGGGTGTTTCCGCGGGTGCCGAATTGTCGCCATTGGCGGGCACCCACCCGCGGTTTATGACGAACACCGTGCCATTCGAAGTTTGTAGCGGGGCGAGTTGCTCGAACCCGATTCCTCCCGGACCAGAACGAGTGCGCGCATAGATGATGTCCGATGCCTGATATTCACCGGTGACACGAACAGTTCGCCACTTTTCGGAGGAATCGTATTCGGTTGGAACAGTGATTAGCGTCGAAAGGTCGACCGGAGGTTGATCATAATTCGCGTCAAGAATGGCGATTGCAGCCTGCGCTTGCGCACGGCGGTCAAACTGCCATTGTCCCAGTCCGACACAAACCACAGCGAATGCGACAGTGAAACCCAGAATGCCCCACCACCGCGGGGTGACGGCAAGCCGCCACGGACTCACGGCGTGAAACTCGTCAGGCTCGGCACGTTAGATTCGCGGGTACGAACCGCTTTCGAACTTCTGGTGTTCACCGCGTTGGCCAGTCCAACCGCAACAAGCGGCAACACGACCACACCTACCACGGGAAGAAGTATCCACCACCCCGGCGTGACGAAGCACAAAAACAGGCAAACAAGTCGAAGTCCCATCGCAACCAGATACTGACCCAACCGCGATTTTCGTTCCTCGTTCGGGGATACGGGCAGCGAGGTGAGAGACTGCGTCACCGGGTTCATTTCTCAAGTCTACGCCCGCCACTACGCTGGTAACCATGATCACAACGCGTACCGTTCTCATTACCGGCGGAAATCGAGGAATTGGTTTTTCCATCGCCGAAAAGTTCATCGAACTTGGTCATCGCGTTGCCGTCACCGCGCGGTCGGGCGAGGGCCCACAGGGAAGCCTCACCGTGATTGCGGATGTCACCGACGGTGATTCCCTCTCGGCAGCCATCGCAACGGTTGAAGAAAAGCTGGGTCCGATCGAGGTCATCGTGGCCAACGCAGGGATTACGAAGGACACACTACTCATGCGCATGTCCGATGAGGACTTCGAGTCGGTCATCGACACGAACCTCACTGGTTCGTTCCGCTTGGTCAAACGCAGCATCACCTCGATGATTAAGCAACGATTCGGACGAGTCATCTTCATCTCGTCGGTCGTCGGACTTTTGGGCAGTGCCGGTCAGGTCAACTACGCGTCATCCAAGAGTGCTCTCGTGGGGTTTGCGCGCTCGCTGACTCGTGAACTCGCCTCTCGCGGAATCACGGCAAACGTTGTTGCACCGGGTTTCATCGAAACCGACATGACGGCAGCATTACCAGCAGAGCAACAGGCGGAATACAAGCGGACGATCCCAGCCGGTCGGTTTGCGACTCCGGCGGAGGTCGCTTCGGTTGTCGCGTGGCTTGCGTCCGATGACGCGGCATATATTTCTGGAGCCGTCATCCCTGTCGATGGCGGACTTGGAATGGGT
>CAMFDU010000032.1 GCA_945949175.1 Gulosibacter massiliensis
CCTCCCCCGGTTCGAGCTTTCCGCCGGCTCCGACCAACTTTCCGACACCGAGCCCCGTAAGTTTCTCGCCCAACAAGACCTCGGTGCGACGCCCGAGCCAGGTACGGCGTTCCCGCATCAGATAGACCACACAGACGTCGTACACGTTCTTACCCTAGAGCGCGTTAACCAGAGTTTCATGTCAGAGGCGCCTCTTAGCCTGAGTGATGTTCACCTTGGCCGGAAGGACCACAATGACCCTGTTTGACAACCCCGAAGACATCGCATGCCCGTCGTGCACCACAACGAACCCCCTCGAAATCCTTTACGGATCGCCGAGCAATGAAATGCAACTCGCGGAATCTACCGGAACGATTGCCCTCGGTGGGACCACCGTCAATGGCGACGACCCGGCGTATCGCTGCCGCGACTGCGGCCACGAATTCGGCGAGCTCTAAGCCGCGAGGCGCTGTTCGAGAGCGTCCGTCAGCAACGCAATCAGCGCGGCCATCTGCACGGACATGCTTTGTTCGAGTTCGCTGTCGTCGCCATCTAAGGCTCGAGCCGCGATGCCGGCTTTCGAATCAATGAGGTCAGCTATTCGCGAGTCAATCGTTTGTGCCGCGATGATGCGCCACGCCGTGACCGGCAGTTCCTGACCGATGCGGTGAACACGGTCGATGGCTTGGGTTTGCTCGGCGCTCGTCCAAGACAACTCGGCGAGAACGACGTTAGACGCAACCTGCAGGTTGATACCCACACCCGCGGCGGTGAGCGAACACACGATCACCTTGACGTCAGGGTCGTTCATGAAGTCGTCGATTGCTTTGGTTCGGGCGTCGGCTGATTGGTTGCCGCGAATCGACGTGGTCTTGAACCCGGCTTTGGCAAAGTGCTCTTCGGCGGCATCCATGACGTCAACGTGCTTGGCAAAGAACACGACCTTGCCGACACTGTTCGCGAGGTGCACGGTGTAGTCGGCCGCGAGAGTCGCCTTTGCCTGACCGATGCGGCGAACCATCGCAAAAACGTTGTCTTGCGCGGTTGAATTCTTGGATTCCTCGACCTCAGAGTTCGCCACCAAGCGAACGATGTCTTCGTCGATTCCGGAAGGACGGTCGCCACGACCCGCGATGATGCGGTCGTAACGTTCGAGCAAGCGTTTCATCAGGGCCATCTCGGAATCACGAATCGAACGGCCGATTTCGTCATCGAGTTCCACCGGAATGTCGGCGACACGTCGGGCGGGGATGTCCTTGGCGACGTCGGCCTTGCGGCGACGAACGATTCCCATGTCGATGACGCACTGGCGCGCCTCAGGGAAGAAACCGGAATCGGCCGGAGTCATCTCGAGCCCCTCGAGCGACGCCATGAGCGCCGTGGTCGGCTTGTCATCATCGATCCAGCCGAGGAACTTCCAGATCATGCGGAAGTCTTCGACCTCGTTGATGAGAGGCGTTCCCGTCAGCGCGATCATGAGCGGGTTGCCGTGACGACCGCGAATTGCGGTGGCGATGCGCTGAACGTTCATCGACCGCTGAGACTCGCGGTTCTTGATGAAGTGTGCTTCGTCGACGACCATGCCGGCGAAACCGAAACGGCTCGCCCAACCCGCGTGGCGATCGAGAATGTCGTAGTTGATAATGATGACGTCCGAAAAGGCGTCGAGGTCGTCTCCGTCGCCGTGAATGACCGACGCGGCACGATGCGGAATCCAGCGCTCGACTTCGCGTTCCCAGTTGCGCTTGACGACGTTCGGCACGACGACGAGCAGCGGGAACGAATTGGTCGCTTCGGCCGCGAGGAGTGCCTGTGCGGTCTTGCCCAGGCCCGGTTCGTCGGCAAGCAGGTACGAACGGTGACCCGCCTTGGCGGATTCGACGAATCGCGCCTGGTGACGCATGAGGTCAAGATCGCCGGGGGTCTCGAGCGACTTCGCCTCGGGCAATTCCATACTGGCGGCCTGACCGCCCTGTTCGAACGCACGGAACAGCGGTTCGATGAGTTCCCAGTTCTGAAGGCGACCGGTCACGCGCGGGTTCGGCGCATAGACGGGCGGAAGGAACGGGTTCGCGAGTTCCGCACGACGGACGCTCTGAGGCAGAACCGACTTGCTCGAATCCTCAGAGGACGCGGCGGGCGAATCGTCGACAATGAGGATGTCATCAATATCGAGCTCGGCACCCGACGCCAAAAGCATGTCGCGCTTGAGTTTCTGGGTCGCCTGCGACACCGGCGCATTCGGGTCGAGGAGTGCGCCAAGCGACTGGTCGCGCGCGAGAGCCTTCACCATAATCATCGCGAGACCGTCGAGTCGCTTGTTGATGTCTTCGCGTTCCTTTTGCGGAATCGTCTTGTCTTCGTCGATGCGCTGCTTTTCTTCGCGAATCAGCAGGCCTGCTGCGTGGAACTTGGTTCGGTTCGAGGCGTTCACCTTGCCGTCGCGATTGACCGCGTTCTCGACCTCGCGCACGGCGCGGGCCAGAATCGGAATGATTCCCTCTTCGTCGAGGGGACGACGACGTTTCGAACGAGTGTTCGTTTTGCTTCGGCCAGTCTGGGCCATTGTTCTCCTTGGTCACACACCACCATCGAAGCGGCCGGAGCCCTGAACTGCGAGGGTGAAGAATTGCCCTGAACGTCGCTAAATTGCGGCGGGCATTGAGATAACTTTAGCGCAGAAAACGGGTGGTTCCCAACCGAAACGGAAACCGAACGGCTAGACGCCCCCGCCGCCTCCGCCACCACCGCCACCGCCGGACGAACCGCCACCGTCCGAGCCTCCGGCGGACGACGCCGAGGCCGATGACGAGAACGACGAGAGCGAACTGCCGAACGATGCCGCGGTGAAGGGCGCGGTGCCGAGGTACCAATTCGGGGAATCGTTGGCGTAGGCGATTTCGAGTACGCGACTCCACGCCTTTTCGCGACCAAGCAAGATCGCCCAGGGCAACACCAGTTCGTACAGGTGCAGTACTGCTCGAGAGTCAGAAGTGTCAACGGGCTTCCGCAGAGCACCCTCTGGTGACTGCAACACACGAAGGCGGTCGGTTTCGGCGACGCGAATGTATAGATCGAGTCCGGCGATGTGGTCGCGCATCTCGGCACCCTTGTCGGTGAGCGGCGAGTGGATCAACGCGTAAAGACTCACGACACCGAGAATGAATCCGCCGAAAAGGGTGGAGAGCGCGAACCCGATGCCCCGCCCGTCGAGCAGTAGCCCCGCGCTGGTCACGTTGTTCGCGCCGGTCACGAGGACGGTCAGTGTGGCAAAGAGCCCGCGTTGTGACGGCGTTCGTCGCAGCCCGAGCGAGACGAGTTCCTTGGTTGCGCGAGTCGCAACCGCCAGGACACGGCTGGTCATCGTGCTTGATGGTTTTGAAATGGTGGCCCGAGTTCCGATGACCGCGTTGTCACCGAGCAGGGCCGAGACGAATTCTCGGTCGGATTCGGCGGGTTGCGCGACGAGCTTCACTGCCCACGCATGCTTGCCGAACCCTGGCGGGTCGAATTCTTCGATAACGATGACTCCACGGACCGCCAAATCGACAACCGCGGCCGCGAAGGCCTTCTGTGGTTTATTGAGAAGCGCGGCGGCGGTGTGAAGCGACACTCCGGGTGGCGGTCCGTACTCGGCGATTATGGTCGGTCGTCCTCGTCCGCCTCGGCCGACCGTGAATCTTCGAATGAGTGAAAAGGCGAACAGGAAAACGACCGCGATGGTCGATGCGAGATGCGCGGGCCACATTGGCGACGCCCAATACGAATTGTCCCGCGCGACGAACGTACCCGGCGCAAGCTGCACTGCGACAGTCAGTGTCTGATTCGCGGCGAGTGAGGTGTGTGACGCGGTGATGGTCGTCGATGTGCTGTCGAAGGTCTCGCATGCGTTTGAGTCACCGGAATAGCCGGCGTAACACGCGGCCTTTCCCGTGAACGCGCCAGCGATGGCCGGGTCGAACTGAATTTCGGCCGAGACGCGATCGAACGGTTGCGACCAACCGTCGCCGTTGACATCCCAATAAAACTCTTGGGGTTGGTCGGGACCTTCGTTCAGAATCACGTTGTGGGCGAAGTATGAAATTTCGTATGTCTGAACGCCACGGACGAATTCGCCTTCGGGAACCGCGATAGTCACGATCAGAAATTCACCGTCGGATTCGGTTTCGTACGAGCGGTCGGCCCCCGTTTCGTCGGTCACGCTAACGACCTCGATGTCGAGCGGTGTGCCGAGATAGGTTTCGGGAATCGCGCGTTTGATTCCACGATTTTGATCGAAGTCGGGGAATCGGGCGACCAAGACCTCGTTGACTGCGAGCACGGATTGCCCGTCGGCATCCCTCGACAATTCGTACGTTGCATCAAAACTGTCGAACGTGAAATCGTCGACTGAAGCGAACGCTGCGCTGGGGCTCAACAAGGCAACCAGAATGACGGCGAGCCCGAGGAATTGTTTCACGATGAAAGCGTATCGCTGGCTGGTGGTTGCGCGGCAGCGAGGATGCGGACTACGTCGGTAGTTCGAAACCCCGCCTAACATTCACGAGGAGCCCATCGGACAAAAGCCCTTCGAGGGCACGGTCGCGCTTCGACGAGTCGGGAACCGCGACCGAGATGTCGCTCGCAGTGACTCGACTGTTCGCGCGAGCGAGCGCGAGGATTGCCCCGCGCGCTTGACGGACACTCCCCTCGTACTTCGCCTGCGGGGTTCGGGTTCGCCCCGCGTTGGCGGGGAAGCCCGCGAGAGCCCATGCGCAGTGTTCCGCGATTGGGCAATCTCCGCAATTCGGCGTGCGGGCGTTGCAAAACACCGCGCCGAGTTCCATCACGCCGGCATTGACCCCGACGGATTCGGCAGGGTCAGCAGGAAGGACCGATTCCATCAGGTCCAGGTCGGCTTTGACACGCGGGGGTTCCGGTTCGGCGATACCGAGAACGGCGCGCGCGAGAACTCGGCGAATGTTCGTGTCGACGACGGGAACGCGCTGACCGAACGCGAAAGCGGCCACGGCCCTCGCGGTGTACGACCCAATACCGGGCAAGGACTCGAGAGCGCCCACGTCGCTCGGCACGACTCCCCCGAACTCGTCCCGGATTCGCGTCGCTGCCGCGTGAAGGTTGAGCGCTCGGCGCGGGTAACCCAGTTTCCCCCAGGCACGAACGATGTCGGCGGGCGATGCATCGGCGAGTGATGTCGCCGTGGGCCACCGCTCAATCCATTCGAGCCACATCGGTGCAACCCGGGCGACGGGGGTTTGTTGCGCCATGATTTCCGACAACAAAACGCCCCACGGGGTCGTGCCTGGCTCGCGCCACGGCAACGGGCGGGCGGAACGCCGAAACCACCGCGCCACGATAACCATCGCGGC
Source organism: Gulosibacter massiliensis (assembly GCA_945949175.1). Lineage (GTDB taxonomy): Bacteria > Actinomycetota > Actinomycetes > Actinomycetales > Microbacteriaceae > MWH-TA3. The sequence goes on from CAMFDU010000032.1 coordinate 5,349, forward strand.
GCGTTCGCGGTCACTATTCCTTGTCGTCATCCTCGTGAGGCTTGACGTACGGGTCGGCGTCGCCCGCGAATTCCTTGCCCTTGGCTTCTTTCGCGACCTGTATGTCACGCTGATTGGCTTGGGCCAGAAGGTCTTCGATGTGCGCCGAGGTCTCGGGCAATGCATCGAGGATGAACTCGAGCGACGGGGTCAGGCGCGCGGTGATGTTGCGCCCAACCTCGGAGCGCAACATTCCCGTCGCAGACTTCAGTGCGTCCCACGAATTCTGTCGTTCTTCATCGGTGCCATAGACCGTGAAAAAGATGGTCGCGTGCTGCAGGTCGCCCGTGACGCGCACATCGGTGATCGTGACGAAACCGAGCCGGTCGTCACGAAGACCCTTGTCGAGGCGGCGCGCAACAATTTCCTTGATGCGTTCCGCCATCTTTCGTGCGCGGTCAGGAGCAGACATTAGACGCGCTCCTTCTCCTTCATTTCGATTGTCTCGATTTCGTCACCGATTTGAATGTCGTTGTACTTGCCCAGGCCGATTCCACACTCGAAGTCGGTCTTGACCTCGGAAGCGTCGTCCTTGAATCGCTTCAGCGACTCGATGGCGAGACCATCGGCGATGACGACACCCTCACGAATGACGCGCGCCTTGGCGTTTCGCGTTATTGTTCCCGAGCGCACGATACAACCGGCAACGTTCCCGAACTTGCTCGAACGGAACACCTCGCGGATTTCGGCAACACCACTTTGGATCTCTTCGAATTCCGGCTTGAGCATTCCCTTGAGCGACTGTTCGATTTCGTCAATCGCGTTGTAGATGACGTTGTAGAAACGAACGTCGACGCCTTCACGCTGGGCACGCTCGCGCGCCTTCGTGTCGGGGCGAACGTTGAATCCAACAACAATCGCGTTGTCGATGGTGGCGAGGTTGATGTCGCTCTCGGTGATTGCACCAACACCGCGGTGGATGATGCGCAGAGTGACCGAATCGTCGACCTCGATCTTGAGAAGAGATTCTTCGAGCGCTTCGACCGCACCCGACACGTCTCCTTTAAGGATGAGGTTGAGCGCTTGAACCTTGCCGTCTTCGAGGGCCTTCGAGAAGTCCTCGAGCGAGATGCGCTTGCGAGCCTTGGCCAGCAGAGCATTACGCTCTGCTGCTTCACGCTTTTCGGCAATCTGACGGGCGGTGCGGTCGTCGTCGGTCACGATGAACGAGTCGCCGGCGCGCGGGACGCTGGACAAACCCTGAACCTGGACTGGACGAGACGGGTAGGCCTCGTCGATCTTGTCGCCGTGCTCGTCGACCATCGCGCGAACGCGACCATAGGCCGTGCCGGCGACGATTGCGTCTCCGACGCGCAAGGTTCCCGACTGGATGAGGACCGTCGCGACGGCACCGCGTCCCTTGTCAAGTTTCGCTTCGATTGCGATACCGCGGGCATCCTTGTTTGGGTTCGCGACGAGGTCGAGACCGGCGTCGGCAGTGAGCAGAACCGCGTCGAGAAGGTCGTTGACGCCGTCACCGGTGAGGGCCGACACGTCGACGAAGATCGTGTTTCCACCGTATTCTTCGGTCACGAGTCCGTATTCGGTCAACTGCTGGCGAACCTTTGCAGGATTTGCACCTTCTTTATCGATCTTGTTGACCGCAACCACGATCGGAACGTTCGCGGCTTGAGCATGGTTGAGCGCCTCGATCGTCTGGGGCATGATTCCGTCATCTGCCGCAACCACGAGAATCGCGATGTCGGTGACCTGAGCACCACGAGCACGCATGGCGGTGAACGCCTCGTGCCCGGGAGTATCAATGAACGTGATGGCACGTTCGATGCCCTCGTGTTCGGTCCAGACCTGATAGGCGCCGATGGCCTGGGTGATTCCGCCGGCTTCGCCCGCCGCGACGTCGGCACGACGAATCGCATCGAGAAGGCGGGTCTTACCGTGGTCGACGTGTCCCATGACCGTGACCACGGGCGGACGAATAACGAGGTCGTCTTCGTCTTCTTCTGCATCAAGGTCGATGTTGAACGAGTCAAGAATTTCTTTGTCTTCGTCCTCGGGGCTCACGATCTCGATCTTGTAACCGAGTTCTGCACCGAGCACCTCGAACGTTCCGGCGTCGAGCGACTCGGTCGCCGTTGCCATCTCGCCCAGCTGGAACAGAACCGTGACGAGGTTGCCAGGGGGAACCGGGAAGCCCGACATCGTCTCGATCTTGTCGGCAAAGTCGTTGATCGACGACCCCTGACGAAGACGAATTACAGTCGAGCCGTCACCGCGAGGGATCTTGACGCCACCGAGGCTCGGGGCCTCGCGCATTTCAAACTCTTGGCGCTTGGTGCGCTTCGACTTGCGCGCCTTGGACTTTCCGCCACCTCGACCGAAGGCACCCGCGGTGTTTCCACCGCGACCGCGACCACCGGGGCCGCCGCCGGGGCGACTCGGGCCACCACCGGGGCTACCCGGAGCCGCACCGGCACCTGCCGGACGGAACCCGCCCTGGCTGCCGGGAGGACGACCTGCGCCACCCGTGCGCTGCTGGAACGGCGCATTGGGTCGACCGCCGGAACGGGCTACTGGGCCGCCCGCAGCATCCGAGCCGGGACGCGGGGCGCCCTGTCGAGGCATGAACGGGTTGTTGCCTGCAGCACGAACCGGGCGGGGCATCGCGGGAGCGGGCATAAAAGGGTTGTTGCCTCCGGGGCGAGGCATCGACGGAGCGGCTGGCGCTTCGCCGTCGAAACCGGGCGCGGGCGATGCGGCAACGGGTGGCTTGCCGCCCGCCTTCGCGGCTTCGTCAGCCGAGGGAATATCAGGCAGGTCAACTTGCGCGGTCGTGCGCGCGCGAGTTGCGGGCTTTTTGGCAGGCGCCGGCGCGACGTCCTGCTTGGTCAGGCCATCAGCGGTGAACGCCTCACGAAGCTTGCGGGCGACGGGTGGTTCGATCGTCGACGACGACGACTTGACGAACTCGCCGAGCGTACCCAGCTTCTCGATGACCTGCTTGCTTTCGATGCCGAACTCTGCGGCAATCTCGTGCACGCGTGGTTTTCCAGCCACAATTCTCCTGTCCGAGGCGTACCCGGAACAGGGCACGCCACTACTGCGTTACGGAACTCATTTCGAGCCGCTCATTAGTGGTCCATCAGCCTTCAACCTTTTCTGTGGTGATGTGGGCAAGTAGCCCGTCTGAATCGAAAGGGCCTGAGCGACGAAAAGACCGAGAGAGACCGCCCCGCGAAATTGCGTTGTGCACACAATCCGTTGTCGGGTGGACCCATGCGCCTCGGCCGGGGGCTGTTGCCGACGTATCGACGACAACCGTTTTCCCAGCCAGCACAACCCTCGTGAGAAGGTCTCGTTCATCGCGCAAGCGACAACCGATGCAGGTTCTGACAGCTTTCATTCTAGCCTGCTGTTAGAGCAACTCGTCCATGAGGGCGTCACTCTTCACATCGATCTTCGCGCGAGTCAACATCGCGGCTAGCCGAGCGTTCTGGCCGTCCTTGCCGATCGCGAGCGACAACTGGTATTCGGGGACGAACGCGCGGACGGCGTTGATGCTCGCGTCGACGAGAACCGCCTTCGTGACCTTCGCCGGACTGAGTGCGTGTGCAACGAATTCCGCGATATCGGGCGAATAGTCGACGATGTCAATCTTTTCGTCACCCAATTCCTTGGACACATTGCGAACGCGCGCACCGAGCTCGCCGATGAACGCACCCTTGGCATTGAAACCGGGTTCGGTCGAGAACACCGCAATCTTGGTGCGGTGGCCTTGGTGACGTGAAATCGCGGCGACTTTGACAAGACCCTGACCGATTTCCGGCACTTCGAGTTCAAACAGTCGACGCACAAGGTCGGGGTGGTGACGGCTGACCGTAATCGACGGGCCCTTCATGCCCTTCTTGACGTCGGTGATGACAACGCGAATGCGCTTGCCGTGCGTGTAATCCTCACCCGCGACCTGCTCGGGCGACGGCATGACCGCCTCGAGGTTTTTGCCGATGAGCACGTGGATCATCTTGGCGTTCGACGACTGCTGAATGACGCCAGAGATGAGATCGCCCTTCTTGTGGCTGAACTCGCCAAGAATTTTCTCGTCATCGAGAGCACGGATGCTTTGGAACAAGACGCGTTTGGCCTCGGCGACAGCGATGTAACCAAAGTCGGACGTGTCAACGACCTCTTCGCCGGTGATCTCGTCCTCGTCGTTATAGACAGGAGCAAAAATCGTGATGTCACCAGTCTTGCGGTCAAGACCAACGCGGGCGCGAGGGCGACCCTTTTCGTCTTCGAGCTTGACGGCCGTCGGCTTGTAGTCGACATCATTCGGAATCGGGGTGATGTGCTTGATGTAGGCGCGAACAACCGCGTCCTCGACAATGCGCGCGAGTTCCTCGAAAGGAATCTCTTTCTCGACCTCTACGTCACGTAAATTCTTGATGTCGATGTGCATGAGCGCACCCCCTATTCAGTTCTGCCCTAACTTACCGCACGGCGGCGGATGTGAGCCACGCGAGCGCTTCCGTCGCGGGAATCTCGTTTCGTTCGCCCGACCGGCGATTCCACACCTCGACAACCCCGTCGGCCGCACCGCGACCCGCGATGACAATGTACGGAACGCCGATGAGCTCGGCGTCACCAAACTTCACACCGGGTGAAACCTTGGGGCGATCGTCGATCAGCGTCTCGAATCCGGCCGACTCGAACTCGGCGGCAAGACCCTCGGCGAGGTTCAGGGCGACGTCGTCTTTCCCAGTCGCGACAACGTGCACGTGATACGGCGAAACCTCGATGGGCCAGATGAGACCACGGTCGTCATTGTTCGTTTCAGCGATGACCGCGAGAATACGAGTCACACCGATTCCGTATGAGCCCATCGTGACAGTCACGAGCTTGCCGTTTTCATCGAGGACCTTCAGGTCGAGGGCTTCGGCGTACTTTCTGCCGAGTTGGAAGACGTGACCGATTTCCATTCCGCGGGCAGTGTGAATCAGGCCCGAACCGTCGGGGGCCGGATCGCCGTCGCGAACCTCGGCGATGTCGGCAATGCCGTCAGCCGTGAAGTCTCGGCCAGCAACGAGGTTGAATACGTGCTTGTGGTCCTCGTTCGCGCCAGTAACCCAGGCGGTACCGTCGACAACGCGGGGGTCGACGAGGAAGCGAACCTTGGCAGTTCCCTTGACACCAAGAACCGCACCTTTCGCCGACCACGGACCGATATAGCCTTTGACGAGAGCCTTGTTTTTGGCGAAGTCGGCCTCGGTCGCGGGCTCGACGGTCGCAGGAGCGAATGCGGTCTCGGCGCGCTTCATGTCGACTTCGCGGTCACCGGGAAGTCCGACCGCGACGAGTTCACGGCTGCCGTCGAGGTTCGTCAGTGCAAGCACGACGTTCTTGAGCGTGTCCGCCGCGGTCCACGGGCGATCGGTCCTGGCGTGCTTGTCGTTTGCGAGCGCCACCAGCGTTTCGATGGTCGGCGTGTTCGGGGAATCGAACACGGTCGCTGCGGGCTGCCCGTCGATGGGCAAAGCGTCAGGGGCGGTCGTGCGATAGGCCTCAACGTTGGCGGCGTAACCACCGTCGCTCTGGACAAACGTGTCTTCGCCGATCGGCGTCGGGTGCAGAAATTCTTCTGATTTACTACCACCCATCGCACCGGCGTCCGCAGACACAATCACATATTCAAGC
>CAMFDU010000033.1 GCA_945949175.1 Gulosibacter massiliensis
CCGGTGCGACGTTCACCGCAATCACTCAAATCGGCACGGAACTCGCTGTGTTGCTGTATTTTCGCAAGGACATCGCCAACATCCTGCGCGCCTGGTCCCTGTCGGTATTCTCGCGCCGTCGTGGCGCGGGTCGCTTTCTCACTCCCGAACAGCGCGTTCAGGCCCGTCTCGGGTGGTTCATCATCGGCGGAACGATTCCTATCGCCGTCCTCGGCTTGGTGTTTCAGGACACGATTCGCGAAACGTTCCGGTCTCTGTGGCTAATTGGTGCTGTCCTCGTCATCTTCGGAATCATCTTGTGGCTCGCCGATACGTTGGCCCGCAACGACCGTGTTTTGGCCGATATGAAACTGTCGCAGGGCATGGCGATCGGTATCGCGCAAGCCTTGGCGCTTATTCCCGGCGTCTCACGCTCTGGCGCAACCATTTCGATGGCACGCGCACTCGGGTTCAATCGGGCAGCTGCAGCCCGGTATGCCTTCTTGCTTGCGATTCCCGCCGTCCTCGCCAGCGGTCTCTATGAGACTTACAGCGCCATCAAAGACCAGGTGACGGGCGAAACGACCATTCCCGCAATTGATTTCAGTTGGCTCGAAATCGGTGCGGCGACCGTTGTTGCATTCGTTGTCGGGCTCGCCGTCATCGCGTTCCTCATGAACTATCTCAAGAAGCACAGCTTTTTGCCGTTTGTCATTTACCGAATCCTGCTCGGTGGGACCATCCTGGTGCTGTTGGCGATGGGAATAATCCAGCCTTAGGGGCCCTTCGGGCCCTCGTCGCTCTTGCGCAGGAATTCTTCAAACTCGGCGGCAATAGCATCACCCGACGCCTCTGGGCCTGTCGCCGCATCGCGGTCTTCTTCGAGTCGTTGAATGTAGTCGCTCATGTCCTCGTCGCCTTCAGCGATTTCGTCAACCGACTCTTCCCAGTCCTTCGCTTGTGCCTCGAATTCAGTGAGGTCGATGTCGAGCTCGGCAATCGTGTTGAGTTCCGTGATGAGCGACAGCGTCACTTTGGGTGACGGTGAGTGAAGCGCATAGTGGGGGACACCCGCCCACAACGACACTGTCGGAATACCGACCTGCTCGGCGAACTGTGCGATCACCGTCGTGATTCCGATGTGTCCCTCGTATTGCGAGCGTTCGCAGTCCAACAGCTCGCGAACCTGCGCGTTATCGCTCGTTCGGCCCACCTCGATTGGTCGAGTGTGGGGGACTTCGGCGAGCGCCGCGCCCACCACGATGACGCCGGTGATGTCGGCCGCCAGGGCCTCGTCAAGAAAGGTCGCGGCGAACGTGGGCCACGACCGTGATGGCTCGGTCCCCAGCAACACGTGAACGCTGGTCGAGATGTCGGTCGGAGAAAACAGTGTGGCGGTCGGCCAGTTGATGCGGCGTCCCTCGTCGGGAGTGAATTCGATTGACGGGCGGACCTGCTGATAGTCGTAGTAGACCTCGGTGTCGACCGAGAATGTCGAATCAAGTGCATATCGGGCGATCACCGCGCGAACCGCGCTCGTGGCGGCGTCTCCGGCGTCGTTCCAGCCCTCAAAGGCAACGATCAGGGGGCGACCCGTTTTCGCAGAGAACACTGACATCGATGACCTTCCTGTTCGTCTTCAACAATAGACGCGTCTAGACTCAACGACGTGAGTGCGACAAATCCCCAGGCCGTGTTGTGGGACCTTGACGGGACAATTGTTGACTCTGAGCCGTATTGGCTTTTGTCAGAGCAACGCCTCGTCGAAGAATTCGGTGGCACATGGTCAGAAGCGGATGGTTTCGCCCTGATTGGTGCCGGTTTGAGCAACGCCGCAGAGCACCTGCAACAGTGCGGTGTTGACATGCCCGTAGACGCAATCGTCAAGCGCATGGTTGACGAAGTCGACGAAATGAATGCTCGACAGATTCCGTGGCGACCGGGTGCGCTCGAACTCATTCGGAGCATCCACGACGCGGGTATTCCGCAGGTCATTGTGACGATGTCGTACCGCACGACGGCGAACTTCGTTGCTGACGAGGTCGGTCTTTTCGCGGGAGTCGTCTGCGGCGAAGACGTTACCCATTCGAAACCGCACCCCGAGCCTTATGTCATGGGGGCTGCGCTGGTCGGTGCGGATGCAATCGAATGTGTCGCGTTGGAAGATTCTGTGCCGGGCTCAGCGAGTGCCGTTGCGGCGGGCGCGGTCACTATCGCCCTTCCCCTCCACGTTCCGCTTCCCGAGAGCGAGAACTACACGATTTGGCACACGATGGTCGGTCGTGACGTGTCGCACATTCGTGAGGTTTTCGCCAAGGCGCGTGCGTGAAACGACCTCGTCGTGGCCCGTTCCAGTGGGGTGACCGCGTCCAACTGACCGACGAAAAAGGTCGCCATCACACCGTGTCGCTCGTCGAGGGCGGCGAATTACATTCCCATCGCGGTGTCCTTTCTCATGAAACCCTCATCGGATTGACCGACGGTTCGGTTGTCGCGAATTCACACGGCACCGAATACCTCGCATTTCGTCCACTGCTCTCCGATTTTGCGATGTCGATGCCGCGCGGTGCCGCGATTGTGTATCCCAAGGATGCGGCTCACATTGTCACGTTCGGAGACATCTTTCCCGGTGCAGTCGTTGTCGAAGCCGGCGTTGGAAGTGGTGCTCTGAGCCTTGCGTTGCTGCAGGCGGTAGGCGCGACCGGTTCGGTGACCTCGTTTGAACGGCGTCAGGAATTTGCTGAGATTGCCGCAGCAAACATCGAGGCCTATTTCGGTGACAAGCCGACCAATCACCGCATCATCGTCGGGGATCTTGTCGAGTCTCTGCCCAGCGCATTCACCGCGGGCGAAGTCGATCGCGTCGTGCTCGACATGTTGGCTCCATGGGAATGTGTCGATGCGGTGGGTGAAATTCTTGCTCCTGGGGGCGTCATGGTCTGTTACGTCGCAACGGTGACACAGATGTCCCGCACCGTTGAAGCGATTCGGCACCACGGTGGATTTACGCGCACCGAATCGACCGAGACGCTGGTTCGTGGATGGCACGTTGAGGGTCTCGCCGTTCGCCCCGACCACCGTATGGTTGCCCACACCGGTTTCCTCATCACGAGCCGTCGCTTGTCGCCCGGCGTCGTCCCACCGAAGGCACAACGACGCACAAAACCCGAGTTTGACGATTCCGATATTGACACGTGGACTCCCGGAGCCGTGGGCGATCGCGAACAATCAGAGAAGCGCCTGCGCCGTGCCGTGCGTGACGCCGAGGCTCTCGCTGAGAACGCTCGGCGACTCGGCGAATAGACTGGCGATGTCGAAAGAGGTTTCCGTGCGTTTCACTGCTCGCCCCGTTGCTCTGGCACTTGTGGCCTCCTTATCTGCTGTCGCCCTCGTGGGATGCGCACCCGCAAGCAGCACGTGCGTAAACCCCTTCGGGGAGGGTTCAGCGGGCCTTGTGTCAGTATCCGGCGTCCTCGGTTCGCCGCCGATTGTCGATTTCCCCACACCCTTCGTTGGTCGCGACGCGAGCATCGCGACGGTCATCCCCGGCTCTGGGGACGTCATTGAGTCCGGCTCTTACGTCGATTTCGAGGCAACCGTCTACGGCGGTGCCGACCAAGCGGTTCTAACCGCAACCACCTACGGTGCAAACGGTGCTCCGTCGCAACGGATTCCAATCGAGGCGGGATCGAGCCCGATAAGTGACGCCTTTCTGTGTCAGCAGGCCGGCGCGCGGTTCACGCTGACCGGAACGTCGGGAGAGATTTTTGGAGCCACCAGTGGCAATGGCCCCACGGACGACACCGTCGTGGTCGTGTTTGACGTCATCAATGCCTATCCGCGCTCGTCCAGTGGACTTCCGCAGTTCGCTCAGGATGGAATGCCGGCTGTGACGAGCGCGCCAGACGGACGACCGGGCATAGCTGTCCCGAGCATCGCACCACCGACCGAGCTTCGCATCTCGACCCTGACAAAGGGTAACGGTCCGGCAGTTTCCGAAGGCCAGACGGTCGTCGTTCACTACACCGGCGTTCTGTGGGGCGGTGGGGTGTTCGACTCCACGTGGGAAATGAATCGACCGGCGGACCTTGTCGCCCAGTCCTACATCGACAATGCCGGCGTCGGAGTAGTCCCCGGCTTTGCCAAAGCGTTGATTGGACAGACCGTCGGCTCTCGTGTGCTCGTGGCCATTCCGCCGTCGGTGGGCTATCCGGCTGGTCAAGAACCGGCAGGCATCCCGGCGAATGCGACGATGATCTTTGTCATCGATATTCTCGGAACGAAATAGTTTCGCGACAAGTAATTATCACTGTTTGACAAGCTGCGCCAATTAGAGTGGCGTTGTGGTGGACAAATTCGACACGGACGTTTCAGCAGAAGAGCGCCTCTTTTGCCTGCTGCTTGCTTTACTTCCGTCTGATCGTGGAATGTCCAAAGCCGAGATCTTTAAGAACGTTCGCGGTTACCGCGACGAATTCGGCGAAACAGGTGCCACTGAAGCCCTGAACAAGAAGTTCGAACGCGATAAAGAAGAACTTAAGTCGATGGGCATCCCCCTCAAAACATCGGAATCGGAAAACCCGGCAGATGCGGTGTATTTCATTCCGTCGGACGAATATACGTTCTCGTTTAGTGCCGCCGAATTGTCCCTTTTGACTGCGGCGAGTGCCGTCTGGAGTGAAAGCGCACACTCGGTCGAAGCGAGCGAGGCGCGACTGCGTTTGTTGGCGGCCGACGGCGTCGATTCCGCGGCGGCAAACCTCGCCCCACGCATCGACACTCACGATGCGGCATATCCCGCTGTGTCCGAGGCGATTTCCAAGAACCAGGTCGTTCGGTTTCCGTACCTCAAGCCCGGCCAGGTGAAGTACGAAATCAGAACCGTCACGCCGCTGTCTGTCGTCAACTACGACGGTCGCTGGCACCTGCTCGCGTTCGATCACGACCGCGGGGCAGAGCGAACCTTTTTGCTTCGTCGCATTGTCGGCAAAGTTTCTCCCGTTTCGCAAGCCGCGCCCGCGCAGAAACCGGACACGCGTGCAGCGGGACTGTTCGTGGAACACCTCAACGCCCTTTGGGATTCACTTGAAGCAACAATTCGCGTCGAACCGGGAACGAAAGCATCTGTTGCCCTCGCGAACCGTCGCAGCACCACGGTTGACGGCGACACCTACACGATTCATTACCTCGACGAATCCGTCATCGCTGATGAGCTCTGTGAATATGGAGCCGAAGCCGTTGTCCTGGAACCCGCGTCGTTGCGCGCGGCGGTTATCGATCGACTCGAGAGGCTGGCGGGCGATCATGCCTAGACCAACCGGAGATAGCGCACGTGACCGCCTCAATCTGTTCCTCGCCATCGTTCCCTTCGTTCTCTTGCGCGGATCGGTAACCGTTACCGAGGTTGCCGATCAGTTCGGGACGACGCCGAAACGAATTGCCGACGCCGTTCAAACAATCGCCTGTGACGGTGGTGCGAACGAAGCGCGTTACAACTTCGACACGGAACTCTTCAACATCGACTGGGACGAGTTCGAAGAAAACGACGTCATCATCCTCACCGTCGCCGAAGTCATGCATGTCCCCGCGCCATTCAGCGCGAAACAACGCGCAGTGTTCCTTGCGGGGCTCGAACTTCTCAAGGCGCATCCGTACTACCGGCGGATCCCCGAATTTGACGGGCTGGTCGCCAAACTGCGCGGTCACGACTCAAACCAGGTCACCGACGCTTTCGCTGTCGAAGTTGACGCGAACAGCCCCCACGCAAACCGCATTCAGGACGCAATCGAAAAGGGCGTGCGCATCCGCTTCACCTACATCAACAATCAGGGAGAACGCGGGGAGCGCGATGTCGACCCCTACCGCCAAGACCTGGATGGCGGGCAGCGCTACCTCAAGGGGTACTGCCTGCAGCGCAATGACATCCGCACGTTCAACCTCGACAGCATGGAAAACCTTCAATTGCTTGAAACCCCAATAGAACCGCGGTCGATCGACGCCCTAACGCTGACGTCGACACTGTTCAGTGAAAGTGACGACGATCTTCACGTCGACATTGTCATCGACCCCGAGTCGTTGCCTCTTATTGCCTCGTATCTGCGCCCCGGCGTCAAACCCGTCGAAACCGGCGGTCGCAAGCGGTTGACCCTGCCTTTCTCGCACGAAGGGACCGCCATTCGCATGATCAGCGTGCTCTCTGGCATTGCCGTTGTCGAAGGGCCAGACCACGTGCGCGCAGCCGTAGCCCGTTTCGCCCGTAACGCTCTCGACGCGTACGCTAAAAATGTCTAATCCGCGATAGACTGTCACCACAACGCAAGGAGTTCAGCATGCTCGGCAACCTTAACGGATGGCACTTCCTCATCCTTCTCGTCGTCATTCTTCTCGTCTTCGGAGCACCCAAGCTTCCCGGACTCGCAAAAAGCCTCGCCGAGTCGTTAAAGATTTTCCGGAACGAGATGACGTCTCCTAAGGACGACGACTCGAAGAAGACGCCGTCTAAGTAACAATGGCTCGAAACTCCGAGAGGCGCATGTCGCTCGGCCAGCATCTCGTCGAGTTTCGAGGTCGGCTCGTCAAGGCGGCACTAGCAATTGCTGCTGCATCCGTGGGCGGTTTCTTTGTCGCCGATTACGTCTGGTCACTGCTCGCCGCGCCCCTCATGGACGTTGCGAACGACAGCGGTCGTATAGCGCAAATCAACTACACATCAATTTCCGAAGCCTTTGACACCAAGATTGCGATCGCCTTGACGGTCGGCATCGTGGCCTCGAGTCCAATCTGGCTCTGGCAAATCTGGTCGTTCATCACACCGGCGCTCGTGCGACGCGAAAAGCGCTTCGCGTTCGGATTCCTGCTCACCGCGATTCCGCTCTTTCTTCTCGGTTGTAGCACGGGCTGGTGGCTGTTTCCCCACGTCGTTGAATTGATGACCAGCTTTGCGCCAGACGGGTCCACCACACTGTTAACCGCCAAGTACTACCTCGATTTCTCGATCAAGTTCGTGATTGCAATCGGAATCGGTTTCGTTCTTCCCGTATTCCTCGTTCTGCTGAACTTCACGGGAGTGCTCACGGCTAAAGCCATCATCAAGGGTTGGCGGTGGGCCGTCGTCGGCGTGACGGCGTTCACGGCTCTGGCAACCCCTGCCGCCGACGTCATCTCGATGTTCCTGCTTGCAATACCGATGTTGGGTTTGTACTTCCTCGCCGCCTTCATCGCGTGGATTCATGACAAGCGCCAGGCCACAAAAGCGGCCAAGGCGCTGGCGTAGTGTCGGTAACCCTCGACGAATTCCGTCGCTCGCAACCGTTCCCGCTTGACTCCTTTCAAGTCAAGGCGTGCGAATCTCTCGACAAGGGGAGAGGAGTGCTCGTCGCTGCGCCAACCGGCGCTGGTAAGACGATCATCGCCGATTACGCGGTGTATCTGTCGCAACAGACCATGACCGACAAAACGTTCTACACGACGCCCATGAAGGCGCTATCGAACCAGAAGTTCCAGGACCTTCAGGCCATCTACGGCGTCGACGAAGTCGGGTTGTTGACGGGCGACACGAGCATCAACCCGACCGCGCGCATCGTGATTATGACGACCGAAGTTCTGCGCAACATGCTGTATGCCCAGAGCGATCTGCTGAAAGACCTTCGTTTTGTCGTCATGGACGAAGTGCACTATTTGGCCGACAAGTTCCGCGGACCCGTATGGGAAGAAGTGATCCTTCACCTGCCTCAAGATGTGTCGATTGTGTCACTGTCGGCGACCGTGTCGAACGCGGAAGAGTTCGGCGAGTGGCTGGCCGCTGTTCGCGGACACACCGACATCATTGTGTCTGAGGACCGACCCGTGCCGCTGTTTCAACATGTATATGCCCGAGGGGAACTTTACGAACTGTTCGAGCCGGGCGGCGAATTTCAGAACCCGCCGCGAATTCATCGGGACGTGCAGGGGCTGGGTAGAGGGCAACAGCGATTCGGCGAAAACCATGGTGGCGGGCGAGGGCGACGATCATTTCCACGAAACCGTTCCCGTCCTGGTGATGCTCGCGAGCGCCGTTCGGCTCCCGTCGACATTGCGTCGGTCCTCGACGATCACACAATGCTTCCCGCGATTTTCTTCATTTTCTCGCGAAAGGGTTGCGACAACGCCGTCCGCGATGTGTTGTTCTCCGGCGAAGTCCTCACCACCGCCGAAGAACGGGACGAGATTCGATCGGTGATCGAAAATCGCACCGCGCATCTTTCCGGTGATGACCTGTCGTCGCTTGGTTTTCATGAGTGGGAAGACTCGCTCAGGGCCGGTGTCGCTTCACACCACGCAGGGTTGATCCCCGTTTTCAAGGAAATTGTCGAGCACCTTTTCCGGCGCAAGCTCGTCAAGTTGGTTTTCGCGACGGAAACCCTCGCGTTGGGAATCAACATGCCGGCTCGAAGTGTCGTTCTCGAGAAATTGGACAAGTACAACGGCGAATCCCGTGTTGCAATCACACCGGGGGAGTACACCCAATTGACGGGTCGAGCCGGGCGCCGCGGTATCGACGTTGAGGGTCACTCGGTCATCGTCTGGCGGGACGGCATGAACCCTCACGCGCTGGGAATGCTCGCGTCACGCCGCTCGTATCCTCTGTATTCGAGTTTCGTTCCGACCTACAACATGGCCGTGAACCTCATCGAACGTTACGGACGTAACGCGGCGCGCGACATTCTGGAACAATCCTTTGCCCAGTTCCAGGCCGATCGCGCCGTTGTGGACCTCTCGGTAACTGTCCGACAGAGCCAGAAATCACTCGCCGAGTATTCCGAAGCGATGGACTGCCACCTCGGGGACTTTCGCGAGTACTCCAAGATACGCCGCGAACTGACCGACCTTGAGGGCAAGAACGAGCGAGGCGGACACACGCCCCACGCCGTCGCCAAGAAGCGCGCCGACCACATCGAAAAGTTGCGCGGGCGCATGCGCAAACACGCGTGTCACCCGTGCCCGGACCGGGAAAAACACGCGCGGTGGGGGGAACGGTTCTGGAAACTGCAAAGCCAGACGGATCGAATCGCGAACCAGATCAAAAACAAGACCGGAGCAATCGCGAGTGTTTTCGACCGCGTGTGCCGAGTTCTTCACGCTCACGGTTACCTCGTTCAGGACGGTGACGACTACACGCTGACTGACGCCGGGGTAGCGCTCAAGCGGATCTACGGTGAGCGCGACCTTCTCATCGCCGAGTGTCTTCGGGCGGGTCTCTGGGAGGGTCTTGACGGTCCGCTTCTTGCTGCAGCCCTGTCCACCGTCATGTACGAATCGCGTCGGGATGACGACAACAACATCAACATGCGTATCCCGAAAGGATCGTTCAGCGATGTCACGACGGCGATGGAACGCATTTGGGATTCACTGAGCGACGCCGAAACCGCCGAGGATCTCGAGATCACACCACCCCTTGCGTTCGGACTAGCACTCGGCATTCAGCGCTGGGCCAAAGGTCAACGCCTCGATGACGTCCTTCGCGAGTGCGGGCTTGCAGGCGGGGACTTCGTTCGCTGGGCCAAACAGGTCATCGACTCGCTCGACCAGATTTCGCATGTCGCAGAACCCGCACTCGCCGCGATTGCGCGCGACACCATTCCACTCATTCGTCGGGGTATTGTCGCCGATTCCGCAACACTCTAGACAATAGGCTGAACTCGTGAAAGCCTTCGTTCTCCGCCTCGTGCAAGCAGGATTCGGCGCTTTCATCGCGAGCCTTGCATTCCCGCAGCCGGGGATTTGGCCACTCTTGTTCGTCGGTGTTCCCATCATGGTGTTTGCGTTCCGACGTGCCACGGTCGGGGAATCATTGATCATCGGTGCTGTCACGGGTTTCGTGTATTACGGGGCAGTGGCGAAGTGGCTCTCGGTCTATCTCGGACTGGCACCCTGGCTCGGACTCGTCGGCCTACAAACCGTGTTGTTCGCGGTCGGTGGAATCGCGATTGGTGCGGCGTGGCGCGGTGTCGACACCCTGAACCTTCACTCAATCTCTGGGCGACTGCTGGGCGGGTTCTTTGTCGCTGCCGCGTGGGTCGCCCGCGAAGCCATTGCCGCACAGTTTCCGTGGGGAGGATTCGGGTGGGCGAGAGTCAGCCACGGACTTGCCGATTCACCGTTCAGGTACCTTGGGACGCTTTTCGGGCTGACCGGCGCAAGTGCCGTTATCGTCCTCGTCGTCGTTGCCTATGTGTTGACCTGGCAAAACATATCCATCCTCAAAGGAAAGGCACTTCACCTCTCGGGTATCACCGTCGGTCTAGTGGCGTTGCTGCCCTTCCCGTACCTGCTTCTCGCAACTGCACCATCCGGCTCGGTACGGGTCGCCGCGGTTCAAGGAAACAGCGATTCGGCGCTCTTCTCGAGCGCGCGACAAGGTGACGCCGTCGCGAAACACGTGGCGGCAATGAATGACGCAAGCGTTGGCGTCGTCGATGTGGTCATTTGGCCAGAAAACGCGATGGACATTGATCCACTCAGGTCGGCGGAAGCCGCCGCGTTGGCCGACAGTATCTCGCTCGCAACAGACGCCCCGTTCATCTTTGGAACCATCACCGTTGACGGAGACAAAACCTTCAACTCGGTGTTGAAGTGGCAAGCCGGAGAGGGCGCCGTCGACCAATACGACAAGGTCCACCCCGTACCCTTTGCGGAATATTTACCGAACCGAGAGTTCTTCTATCCACTTGCCCCGTCCATGTTTGACATGGTTCCGCGCGACTACACGATTGGAACTCGTGACCCCGTGATGACCGCAGGGGACGCCATCGCCGGGA
>CAMFDU010000034.1 GCA_945949175.1 Gulosibacter massiliensis
AGGATCGTTGATGTCACAAACGACTCGGACACCCCACCCGCGAGTTGACACAGCGTCACCAACTTTCGAACCGCATCAGCAGCCGAGTTTGCGTGAATAGTGCACAACCCCGGTATCCCCGAGTTGAGGGCGACGAGCAAGTCGAGTGATTCATCCCCGCGAACCTCACCGACAACGAGACGCGTGGGTCGCATGCGAAGCGCCTCCTTGACCAGGCGTCGAAGCGTGACCTCACCGACGCCGTCCAAGCTCGCACCGCGACATTGCATGCCGACAGAATCCGGATGGTGCGTTGATATTTCGAACGTTTCTTCAACGGTGACAATTCGTTCACCTGAATCCAGTTCCGCCAGTAACGCGCACACCATGGTGGTCTTTCCCGCCTGGGTCGCACCCGACACCAATATGGTTTGGCCGGCATTCATCGCAGTCTGAAGAATCTCTTTCGCCTCGGTCGTGATAGTGCCACGCGCAACCAAGTCATCCAGGGTTCGAACGGACGTCAGAAATTTTCGGATGTTAAGGCTCCAGTGTTCCTTCGTGATCGGCGGAATGACCACGTGCAAACGTGATCCATCCGGCAAAGACGCATCGACAAATGGCTGGGATACGTCAACGCGGCGACCGCTGCGGCGCAACATCCGTTCAACGAGCGTGCGCATTTCGTCGGACGACAGGTCCGCAGGGATACGTTCGTGACGACCCGACCGCGCCACGAACACTGCGTGCGAGTCGTTAATCCAAATCTCTTCGACAGTAGGGTCGTCGAGGTACGGTTGCAGGATTCCAAATCCTGTGACGCGACGTGTGACGTCGGATTCGCGAAACTCGGCGGCCACCGCCTCCCCTAGTGCCCGTTCGTTGGCTCGCTGAACCTCTGTCGTGATCGCACGACCAAGGTCGTCACCAGACAAGACGGCACGCCGAACTCGGTCAACAATCGAATCAGTAGAGATCATGCCCCCATCGTGGCGTTGACCGTGCCGTGGCCACGAAGGTTTTCCACAGAGTTACGCGTGATGACGGGAGCGGTGAATCTTCGTAAGGTACCCCTCGATTCCTTTGGGATTCGAACCGTAGAATGGGGGACAACGCGGGTGTGGTGAAATTGGTAGACACGCAGGATTTAGGATCCTGTGCTTCGGCGTGTGGGTTCGAGTCCCTCCACCCGCACAATCGAGAGGAACTGGATGGTCAATGCACTTGGTCTTTTTGACCCAGCCGCACTGATCGAAAGCGCGGGTAATTGGGGCCTCCTCATCGTCGCCGCAATCGTGTTCATCGAGACTGGGCTCCTCATCGGATTCATGCTCCCCGGTGACACGCTGCTGCTCATCACTGGGGTACTGACCTTCACGGGGACAATTCCGCAACCAATCTGGATGGTCTCTGCAGTGATTTTTGTCGCTTCGATTCTCGGCAACCAATTGGGCTACCAAATCGGACTCATCGGCGGCCCCGCGGTGTTCACGCGCCAAGAAGGTGGACTGTTGTCGCACAAAAGCGTCGAACGCACCGAACAATTCTTCCAACGCTGGGGACCATTGTCCCTGACCTTCGGACAGTACGTGCCGATT
Source organism: Gulosibacter massiliensis (assembly GCA_945949175.1). GTDB lineage: Bacteria > Actinomycetota > Actinomycetes > Actinomycetales > Microbacteriaceae > MWH-TA3. The sequence goes on from CAMFDU010000034.1 coordinate 1,578, forward strand.
GTCCGCACGCTGCTGCCGGTTGCTGCGGGAATCGGCAAAATGAATCGCGTCACGTTTTCGCTCTACAATGCCCTCGGTTCGTTCTTGTGGGCAGGACTGCTCCCCGTCGCCGGGTGGGGCATCGCGCACATACCCGGCGTCTCTGAAATTGTTGTCGAATACATCGACCTCGTGCTCCTTGGAGTCGTTGTCGTGACTCTGCTTTCGGTCGGTATCCATTGGTGGCGCGAACGACGCGAGATTCGCGACGAGGAAACCGCCTAACTCACACCCCGAGAATTAGGGCGACAAGGCCGCTGTTGATGATGATCACGAGAGCGGTCGCAACACCCGCGAGGCCGCGGACAACTCCGTGCGAGCGATATTCGCCCATGATTTTCTTGTCACCCGTCACGATGATGAGTGGAATAAGGGCGAATGGGATTCCCCAGCTGAGGATGACCTGGGAGTAAATCAGCGCTGCCGTCGGTTCGACACCGATCACCAGAATGACTATTGCGGGAATCACCGTGATGCTACGTCGAACAATCGGGCGAATCCGTCGGCGAATCAGGCCGTGCATGATTTCGGCACCGGCATATGCGCCAACTGCCGTCGATGCCAGAGAAGACGCGAGGAGCGCTACTGCGAAAAAAGTCGCCATGAGCGAGCCGGAAACCGCCCCGATTGCGATGAACGCGCCGTCCAGAGTATCCGTGCCCGACTGCCCATTGAGAACCACCGCGCCAACCACGAGAAGAGCGAGATTCACGGCACCGGCGAGAAGTAGCGCGAGAGTCACATCCACCCGGGTTGCGACCCGAAGTCGGCGAATCGGAACCGTTGACGACTCGCTGATTCGATCACGAGAAAAACCAGAGTGCGCATAGATCGCGTGCGGCATCACGGTCGCACCGAGAATCGCGGCCGCGAGGATCAGTGATTCGTAGCCGTCGAGTCGAGGAATAAGACCCGACGCGAATGCCGTTGCGTCGATCGGTTGACCCCACAGGAGGGCTCCGAATCCGACCGCGATGATGAGCAAAAAGAACACGATGAGTCGCTCGAACGGCTTTGCCCCCCACCGCCCTTGAACACCGAGAAATGCGACACCAAACACCCCAATGATGAGCCCACCTAGCCAGAGGGGTATTCCCCACAGAAGATACAACGCGATTGCACCGCCGATGACTTCCGCGACGTCGGTTGCGATGGCAATGAGTTCACCTTGAGCCCAGTAGCCGATTCTCCATCCGCGCGACGTGATGCGCGACCCCAACACTTCGGGAAGGCTTCTGCCCGTCACAATTCCCAGACTCGCGGAAAGGTACTGCACGAGCCATGCGATGAGGTTACCCACCACGACAACCCAGACAAGAAGGAAACCCAATTGAGCGCCGGCCGTGATGTTTGCCGCGACGTTTCCGGGATCCAGATACGCCACACCGGCGACGAAGGCCGGTCCCAAAAGACCCACGATCGCGGCACGGTTCGACACGGTGGTCTCGCTAACTCGCCGACTGGAAATATCGATTGAGCGCGGGGGCAATTAGCCCCAGCGCACGAGCGCGGTGGCTCAGTGCCGCCTTTTCCAACGCCGACAATTGGGCGGCTGTTCCCGTCAATCCATTCGGAGCAAAAATCGGGTCGTATCCGAAGCCGTTTGTCCCTTTCGCCGCTGCCCGAAGTACACCAGGCCACTCTGCTCGAACGACGCGCTCTGCGTCCTTCGTGACGAATGCAACGGCACACACAAACTTCGCGGATCGATCCTTGACGCCCTTCATTTTCTGGAGAAGAAGTGCGAGGTTCGCGGCGTCGGTACCTTCCTCAGAAAAACGGGACGAGAGAATTCCCGGCGCACCATCAAGCGCATCGACGCAGATCCCCGAATCGTCAGCGAGCGACGGGCGACCAGAATTGCGGAACGCTGCACGGGCTTTAATCAACGCGTTCTCTTCGAATGTGGCCCCGTCTTCAATCGGCGCTTTGCCCTCGGTCTGGACGAGTTCGATCCCGGGGCCGAGCAACGCTTTCATTGTCACAGCAATTTCGGCGAGCTTGTGTGCGTTATGGGTGGCGACAACGACGGTCTTCACGAGATCGACACCGCCAGAGTGGCCGCCTGAATTTCAGTTAGACGGGCAGTTCCGTTTGTTGCCAACGTGAGCAGTGCGTCCAGTTCTGCCTTGTCGAAGGGCGCGCCTTCGGCCGTTCCCTGCACCTCGACAAAAAGGCCACGGCCCGTCGCAACGACGTTCATGTCCGTTTCCGCGCGGACGTCCTCGGTGTATTGCAAGTCAAGCATCGGCGTACCGTCGATTATTCCGACGCTGATCGCGGCGACAGAGTCAATCAGCGCGGTGGCGTTCTTTCCAATAAAGCCCTTCGCGCGACCCCACTCAATCGCATCGCTCAGGGCGATGTATGCGCCGGTGACCGCAGCGGTGCGTGTTCCCCCATCCGCCTGCAACACATCACAGTCGATAACAATGGTGTTCTCGCCGAGTGCCTTCATGTCGACAACGGCACGGAGGCTTCGGCCAATCAAACGCGAAATTTCGTGCGTGCGCCCACCGATTCGACCTTTGACGCTTTCGCGGTCGTTGCGATCGTTGGTAGAGCGAGGCAACATCGCATATTCGGCCGTAACCCAACCCTTGCCTTTACCGGCCATCCAACGTGGAACTCCGTTCGTGAATGATGCCGTGCATAGCACCTTGGTGTTTCCGAACGAGATAAGCGCACTGCCCTCGGCCTGCGCGGACCAGCCCCGTTCGATTGTCACGGGTCGAAGTTCGTCGTTGGTGCGGCCATCGATGCGAGTCATGAGTCAGTGTTCTCCAGTTCAATTCGTGTGGGAAGAGTAATTGTGCCGGTCGGGAAGGCCTCAACTTTGTCGATTTCAAGCCCGAGGAATCGGTGTGCCAGCTCACGGAATCGTTCCCGGTCGCCACCCGTCGTCTCGAACGAGTGAACCGGCGGGGTGGTTGATGATCGCAAAAGGTCGTGGGTGACGAGCGTTTGGTAAACCTCGTAGGCCGTCGCGTCGTCACTCGACACGAGGGATACGTCTGGCCCCATCACGTATTGAATCGCCGCGGAAATGAGTGGGTAGTGCGTGCATCCGAGAACCAACGTATCCACCTTGGCGGCCTTCAGGGGCGCGAGATAGTCATTGGCGACAGCGAACAGTTCCTCGCCGCTGGTCACTCCCGCCTCGACTAACTCGACAAACCGCGGACACGCAACAGCGGTGACCTCGATTCCGGGGTCCGCGACAAAAGCATCCTGGTACGCACCAGATTTGATGGTGCCCTCGGTTCCAATAACACCGATGCGTTTCGTTCGTGTCCGCGAAACCGCTGTTCGAACAGCCGGTTGAATCACTTCAATCACAGGGATGCCGAGCCGATCGGTATACCGCTCTTTGGCGTCACGAAACATTGCTGCAGACGCCGTGTTGCACGCAATGACGAGAAGCTTGACCCCTTGATCGGCGAGTTCGTCGAGAAGTCTAAGCGCGTGTTCACGAACTTCGGCGATGGGAAGCGGTCCGTACGGTCCGTTGGCGGTATCGCCGATGTATCGGATTGATTCGTTCGGCAATTGATCGATGACCGCGCGCGCTACCGTCAAGCCACCGACGCCACTGTCGACGATTCCGATACTCGCATCCCGATTCATCTTTTTAGCCTACTAACGTCAGCAGAAGACCGTCGGGATGGCGGGGTCCCCTGGCGACAAGCGGCGACCCGCAGCCGGGAGTTCCGCCAGCGCGATGGCGTGGTGATCGCGCGCGCGCGTGACGCCCGTACCACCGCGGTACTCGTTTCGAATGACACCGTTCGTGATGACGTCGTGAATCAGGGGACGACCTGAGCCGTCGGTCGAATCCTTCGGACCTAGGTCAACCACTTCTTCCGTCGCAATCCCATCCACGAGTCGGCGGTGTGCGACCTTCCGGCCGGCGGGGTTCTGCTTCTCAGGGGAACGCTTCGAGACGGCAACCCAATTACCTGCCGCATCCTGGTGTTCGACCAGTTTGTAGACCATCCCTGCTGCCGGCGCTCCAGAACCGGTGACGACCGCAGTACCGACTCCGAACACGTCGACCGGGGCGCCTCGCAGCGATGCAATCGTGTTCTCGTTTAGATCGTTGGTCACGACGATTTTTGTCCCCGTTGCGCCGAGTGTGTCGAGTTGCGCGCGAACGCTGCGAACCAGCGACGGCAAATCTCCGGAATCGATTCGGACAGCACCGAGAGATGGGCCAGCGACTCGTATCGCCGTTTCAACGGCGCTCGGAATATCAAAGGTGTCGATGAGCAAAGTCGTGTCGGTGCCGAAGGCCTCGACCTGAGCGCGAAACGCCTCTTCCTCTGAGTCGTGAAGCAGCGTGAAAGAATGTGCGGATGTTCCGCGGGTGGGGATTCCCCAGGTGCGGCCCGCTTCGAGGTTAGAAGTGGCGGCAAAACCGGCGATGAACGCTGCGCGAGCGGCAGCGACCCCGCTACCCTCCGACGTGCGGCGTGAACCCATCTCGATGAGCGGTTTGCCGTCGGCCGCCGTCGCCATTCGCGACGCGGCAGTTGCGACGGCGCTGTCGTAATTCAGGATTGACAACACGATGGTTTCGAGAATCACCGCTTCAGCGAACGTGCCCTCGACTTCGAGCACGGGTGAGCCAGGAAAAAACAGTTCGCCCTCTCGATACCCGCGGATGTCGCCTGAGAATCGATAGGTCGAAAGATATTCGAGGGCCTCGGTCGACACGACTTTTTCGGAAGAAAGCCAACTCACTATCTCGTCGTCGAACCGGAACGATTCAATCGCATCAATCAGTCGGCCAATCCCCGCGAATACGCCGTACCGGCGACCGGCGTGAAGGCGTCGCGAAAACACCTCGAACACACACCGCCGTTCCGCTCGACCCTCCCGCATGGCGGCGTCAATCATGGTGAGTTCGTATCGGTCGGTGAAGAGTGCGGTCGATTCCGCCATAACGACTACTCGTCTCGCAATCGCTCGTAGATCTCTTTACAGGTCGGGCAAATCGGGAATCGATCGGGGTTGGAATTCGGCAACCACTTTTTGCCACACAGAGCACGCACAGGCTTTCCTGTCACCGCGGATTCGACAATCTTGTCTTTTTGGACATAGTGAGAGAACTTGTCGTGGTCACCGTCGTCCGTGACATCGTTCTCGAGGAGTTCCTCGAGTTCGCGGTCAAGCACATCGATTGAGCCGGGGGAATCGCTCTCAGAGGTCATGCAAATAGTGTACGCGCGACCACTACTCGAGCGAGCCCACCGTCACCGAACCTTCGCGGGAAACTCCTCCACGAATATAGGTGAACGTCGCAATATCCCCCGGGCGAAGGGAACGAACCTGTGCGGTGATGTCGATCTCGTCTCGGATGGGGACGCCGTTGAACATCGTTACGACATCTCCCTTTGCCATCCCCGCTGCTTCGGCCGGCGAACCCGGGTCAACGGCACGAATGGTGGCACCAATCACGCCGGTTGCGGTGGCGACGGCACTCACCATCGCACCAATTCGTCCGTGTTCAGCCGAACCGAACTCGATGAGGTCCGATGCGACTCGTTTCGCCAAGGTCGCCGGAAGTGCAAATCCAACCCCAATGGAACCAGAGGACGACCCACTGCTCGCAATCGCGACATTGATTCCGACCAGTTCTCCGCGGGTATTGAGAAGAGCACCCCCGGAATTTCCGGGATTAATTGAAGCGTCCGTTTGGATGACGGGCAGAGAAAGGTCTTGCGCAAGGGCTGACTGCTCGTTCCCCGGAAGGTCGAAGTTGAATCCGTTGCTCTTGTTCGAAATGGTGATTGACCGGTTGAGAGCCGAAACGACGCCGTCGGTAACCGTGTTCTGCAGTCCGAGGGGCGCACCGATAGCGATGACCTCGCTACCCACGGTGATCGAATCGGCGTCTCCGAAGACAACGGGTGTGAGTCCAGTGGTGTTGATTTTGATAACCGCAATATCGAGAATCGGGTCTGTACCGACAATTGTTGCCGGGAACAATCGACCGTCGCTCAGTGTGACGCGAATTGACGACTTCTGTTCCGCACCTCCGAGTGTGACCACGTGGCTATTGGTGATGATATATCCGTTCTCGGAATAGATCACCCCAGAACCCGAACCGCCACTGGACGAACCGGACACTTCGATGGTCACGACGGAAGGCAGTGCCTTCGACGCGACGGCGGTTGCCGCACTCGTGGCCGAAGACCCGTTGATGGTGACGACTTGAGGTTGCACGACGGTGCGGAAAGTCGACCCCGTCAATCCGGCGAATGCAACACCTGCACCGCCACCAATCAAACCAGCGATGACCGCGATTCCCGCAGCTGTTTTGACGGGCATGTCACCCACGAGAAACGGCCGACGCTGAACTGGAGCCGGCTCGGACTCGACGGCGGGCGGTGCCTCGACCACGATGACAGGTTTGCGGACTCGAGTGGCGCGGGGTTTGGGAGGGAGGACGTTGTCGTTTTCCATACTCACAAGAATGGACGCATTTCCTAAGAATTTCCCAAAATTGTCTAACTGTTTCCTTAATTCAACCTTAGAAACATCCGAATGCGCCGGGAGAACACGGCCGATCGACGAGGGCCGTGTCGGCCGAAAGGACGCTGACGGTGAGATCGTTGGCCCTTGCCATCACGAGTCCCGTGAGCGGCCTCCAACCTTGAGAGCCAAAACGAAACTTCGCCGAGTACCAGACGATGAGCCGAACTCGAACGTTTCCCGCCTCGTCATAGGAATGGCTTGTCGATGTTCCTGTCCACGGCGATTGGCCGAGTTGCCGCCACGAGGCACCCCGACTAGCGTTCGTCTGCCGAAGACCGTCTCCAAAGGACCGTTGATACTGCTCGGGAATGAACCTGACATCGGCGGGGTTGTCGAGCAATCTGCCCGAGACGACGTGAGTCCGTGCTGTCGACCAGAAATTCGTTGGGATGCGTTGGATAGTCCATCCCGCTGGTTCAACGAATTGCTGCGGTGAGCGCGGTCGAAATGATTCGAGATCACTAACGGTCGTCGGTTCAACACCGCCTTTAGGCGGCGACGAGCCCACACACTGCGCGTTGACAACGACCAGACATTCTTCTGGACCATCGTCATTAACGTCCCCGGATGAGCCGCCCGACGTCACGTCACCCCACAGGTCGACTCCTGTGTCGGTTGTGCCACCGCCAACTGAACACGTCCCTGAAGCAATCTGTGCCCCACTGCACGAGATCGACATCGCGGGAGTAGTCATCATCGACACCGCCGCAGAAATGATTAGGGCAACGGCAATACGGCGCACCACGTCGAGTCCTCCCACGGTGAAATTTCGTCGATCACGATTGCGCCGTCGCGCGGCACCATTCGAACAGTTGCGTGCGTCTGAACTGTGGCACTGCCAAGGCAAGTCGAAACGAGCGCATCAACGAAGGTGTGTCGTCCGCGCATTGCCGTGAGTTGCCACCGCGTCATCACCACTGGCTCCGCTTTTCCGCCCAACGCGTCGAGTGCTAAGAATCCGTTGGCTTCTTCGATGGCCCACTCAGGTGTTGTCAGGTCATTGATTGCATCGGCCGGAGTGTCTCCGGAAACAATTCGATTCGTCACAAAAATGTATTCGTCAAGCGTCGACTCGATCAGTGTTTCGGCATCGGCGACGAGGACACTGGCGTCCGCGATTGCTATCGGTGTTGCAGACAGACCAGGTTCTACTTGGAGCCCTGTTTCACAACCCGCAAGGGACAAGGCGATTACGACGATGAACGTGGCACGCATGCACTGAGGGTGCCATACCGTCGGGCGGGCGGGGCGATTTATCCCCAGCTAGAGAGGCGCCACCCCGTAGCGACGATTCCGAAGAGCAGGGTTTGAGCGACGAGCGGCCAGAACCGCGTCGGGATCAAGAACCACGTCCAACACAATCTCGCCCGTGCTCGCCTCGATAATGACCTCGCCCAATGGGTCGATGACCATCGATTCACCGATTCCAGACGACTCGGCGTGATTCGCCGCAATCACCCACGCAACGTTCTCGATGGCACGGGCCCGCACAAGAGTTTGCCAGTGTTCAGATTTGTGCGGCCCGGGAACCCAGTCCGCCGGAATGGCAAGCACCGTTGCCCCCGCATCCACCAGTCGGCGAGACACTTCGGGGAACCGAAGGTCGTAACAAGTTTGAACGCCAATCGCCCAGCCGTTCACCTCGACAATCAGCGGGGGCTCTGCTGGGTCACCTGCGGTGATAACTGACGATTCGAGCGATCCGAACGCGTCATACAAGTGAACCTTGTCGTATCGGCCGATCACGCCGTGCCCATTGACCGCGACAACCGTGTTGGTAATGCTGGTGCCGTTTGACACAAGCAGGCCGGCAAGAATGGTTGCCGAGAAGTCTCGGGATTGTTCGATGATGAAGTTAACAAACGGTCCGTCGATGGGCTCGGCGCCGTCTTGCCAGCGCTCGGTGTCTTTGTGAAACCAGGCAGAGTATTCGGGCAGAACAATGAGGTCCACTTCGTCCAAATGGCTCAACGCGTCACGCAACACCTCTCGGTTGTCGGCGGCGTCGTCGGACGGCGAAAACTGCACTAACCCGACGCTGAGGTTCTCCATATTCTGAGCCTATCGCGCGACAATTCGGGCAAATGAAAACGGTCCCGAACGAATTCGGGACCGTTTCTCTTGGTTGCGGGGGCAGGATTTGAACCTACGACCTCCGGGTTATGAGCCCGGCGAGCTACCGAACTGCTCCACCCCGCGTCACAAGGGTCGAGCATATCACGGGGCAATTGCCCCGCGAAATCGGGTTAGCGCGACAGCTCGTATGCCATCTGCAGGGCAGCCTGCAGTTTCTTGTCCGCTTCGGCGGCGGCGACCAAATCGTTCGCCTGGTAGGCCGCTGCACGGTCAAGCAAGGCCTGGCGTGC
>CAMFDU010000035.1 GCA_945949175.1 Gulosibacter massiliensis
TTCGCGAATGCCGAGTGACCCGACTCTCGATCTCGAACGCGAGTTGCTCGCAAAGGGCAGTGGGGTAGTCGTCGGTGTCGACGAAGTAGGACGCGGCGCTGTGGCCGGTCCGGTTGTCGTTGGGGTTGCCGTGATTCGGGTGGCAACTGATTTCCCTGTCGGTCTGCGCGATTCCAAACTGATTGCCGCGTCGAAACGCGAAAAATTGGTGCAGCCCGTTGCCGAATGGGTGGACGCGATTGCTACCGGTGAAGCAACAGCAACCGAGATCGACGAATTCGGAATCGTCTCGGCGCTTGCTCGCGCGGCCGAACGCGCCTTCGCCACCCTGGCAATCGATGGCCATGACCTCAATGGAGCCTCTGTAATTCTTGACGGCTCACACAATTGGCTGAAGGCGTCATTGCTACCCTCGGTTGACGTCATGGTCCGCACCAAAGCTGATCGCGATTGTGCTGTTGTCGCCGCCGCCTCTGTCTGGGCCAAGGTGTATCGGGACCGGCTCATGGTCGATTTGGCGGGGGACGACGACACCTACGGTTGGGCGTCGAACAAGGGGTATGGAAGTGAAGGTCACTTCGACGCGATTCGTGCCCACGGGCCAACCGACCTTCATCGGCGCACGTGGTTGTCCTCGGTATTGGCCGTGGCGCCGAAAGAATAGAATGAACCTCGATGAACGATGATGACCTTGACGCCTACGATCGCGACGCCGAACTGCAACTGTTCCGCGAATACCGCGATGTCGTCGGACAGTTCTCTTATGTCGTCGAAACGGAACGACGCTTTTATCTCGCAAATGACGTTCAGCAGGTCGTCAAAGAAGCGGGGAATGATTTCTATTTCGAATTGACGCTCACCGATGTGTGGGTGTGGGATGTTTATCGAGCTGACCGTTTCGTGAAGTCTGTCAAGATTCTGACCTTCAAGGACATCAACGTCGAAGAGACTGGCAAAAAGGAACTCAAGTTGCCGCGCGACCTCGCCATCGGCGACAACTAAGCGTTTCCCACACCGCCGTGTCGCGGTGAGTTCTGCACGATTCGGGTCCTCGCACGCGCACGCGCTCTTCATGTATCCGACCCTGTTGGGGGAGGAACAATGGCACTCAAAGACGAACTGGGCCGATGGGGTGAAGCCGTCGCCGGCGATTTTCTCGTCGCGAACGGCTACGAGGTTATCGATCGAGGTTGGCGCTGCCGTCACGGTGAAATCGACATCGTCGCTCGCGACGGACGAACCGTCGCCTTTGTCGAGGTCAAAACCCGCCGGACCAATCGTTATGGGCATCCGCTCGAGGCAATAACCCCGGCCAAATTCGCCCGATTGCGGGTTCTCGCCGGCGAATGGTGTTGGGTTCATCAGGTTCACGCCGCAACGGTTCGAATCGACGCGATCGGAATTATTGGAGACGGACTCGCCGTTGGCAGCCTCGAACATCGAGTCGGGGTCATCGAATGACCGTTGGCCGTACCAAGGCGATTGCGCTATCAGGACTGTCGGGGCACCTTGTTGATATCGAGGCCGACATTGCGTCGGGGTTGCCCGCACTCGTCCTTATCGGTTTGCCCGATGCTTCACTGGGCGAATCGAAAGACCGTGTTCGCAGCGCCGTCGCCAATTCGGGGTGTGCGATGCCGCCCACTCGTGTCACAGTGAACCTTTCGCCGGCGAGTTTGCCGAAACAGGGCAGCGGATTCGACCTCGCCATCGCGCTGGCGATTCTGGCGGGGACGAGGGATGTGCCAGCGGAATCGGTTGCAACGTGCGTTCACATTGGCGAACTCGCTCTCGACGGACGGATCCGGCCCATTGCGGGAATTCTGCCCGCGGTTGTCGCTGCTCGCGAAGCCGGGGCTCGTCGAATCATGGTGCCGGCGGGAAATCGCACAGAGGCGGAACTCGTGCCAGGCATCGAGGTTATCGCCGTGGCGAGCCTCGCCCACGCCCTCAGCGCCCACGGCGCGAATCTCGCCGTTCCCAACGTTGAGATATTCGAGCCTCCACGCGATTACGAGTCGGAACCGTCGTCACGCGACCTGTCGGACATCGTCGGGCAACCTGATGTCATTGACGCGCTGGTCACCGCGGCGGCGGGGGGACACCATATGTTTCTGCTCGGACCACCGGGCGCGGGGAAGACGATGTTGGCGGAACGGCTCGTCGACCTCTTGCCTGACCTTGACGCTCGCGACGCACTTGAGGTGACGAGCATCGCCTCGTTAGCCCGTATCGCTCAAACACGAAAATTGGTGACGCGACCGCCGTTTGTCGCGCCACATCACACGGCGACGGCCGTTGCGATTGTCGGGGGTGGATCGGGCGTGATTCGGCCCGGTGCGGTGTCGCGAGCGAGTCGTGGTGTGCTTTTTCTGGACGAGGCCCCCGAGTTCGCCACCACGGTTCTCGATGCGCTACGGCAGCCACTCGAGTCGGGCGACATCGTGATTCATCGCGCAAACTACAGCGCGCGCTTTCCCGCGAGAGTTCAATTGGTTCTCGCCGCAAACCCTTGCCCGTGCGGGAATTCAGGCGTTCCTGAATCGACGTGTGTGTGCACGCCCGATCGACGAAGACGCTACTTGGCCCGATTATCCGGCCCCATCCTCGACCGAATCGATATTCATGTTCCAGTATCGCGAGTGTCGCGCGCTCACCTATTTGATGACACGTCGCCACGGATGACGACCGCTCAAGCGCGCGAGCGAGTCGTCGCGGCGCGAGCGACGGCGAATGACCGGTGGGGTCACGACCGTCCTGATCCGACGGAACTTCGGTCGGGTAAATTTCGGCTTGCTCCTGTTGTCGTTCGCGCGCTTGACGCCGCCCTCGACCGCGGCGCCGTCACGATGCGCGGTTACGACCGAGTCCTTCGTATCGCCTGGACTTTGGCAGATTGCGATGGTACTTCCATGCCCACCGCCGACCACATCGGTCGTGCGCTGTACCTACGACAAGGAGTTCCTGCATGACAACGACCTGGAATCTTTCCGACACCGACATCGATCGCGCGATGGGTCCGCTTAGACCTGACGATGATGTGACCGACAGACGCGACGCGTTCGCCGAGGTCGCCTGGGGGTTTCTGACCGAACCGGGTGATCGCATTGCTGGGGCGCTAATTCGACGATGGGGTGCAGCGGATTCGCTTTCACACATCCTCTCCCGACCCGCTGCGTCAAACCTCGCGGATGACGACGTGTCAGCGACTGACGTCACCGAAGCTCTTGCTCGATGGGAGCCGCGCATGGATGCTCCGTCACTCTTTCGGTCGTTGTCGACCGCCGTTTCGGTCGGCGCAAAGGTCGTCCGGCCGAGCGATTCGGTGTGGCCCTCTGGTCTTGTCGACCTGGCTAATCACGGTCCGCGAGTCCTGTGGTGTCGCGGTGACGTTCACGCCTTACCAAGTCCTGAGCGCGCTGTTGCGATCATCGGCGCACGTGCATCAACGGGATACGGTGAACACGTCGCGATGGATTTTGCTGCCGGACTCACGTCGCGAGGATTCACGGTTGTGTCGGGCGGTGCATACGGCATCGACGGTATGGCGCATCGCGCAACGCTGGCGTGTGGGGGCTCGACGGTCGCTGTACTCGCCGGTGGAATCGACCAGTTATATCCGGCGGGTCACGACGAACTTCTGCGACGAATCATCGCCAGCGGTGTCGTCATCAGCGAGGTGAGTCCGGGTGGCGCGCCGACTCGCTGGAGGTTTTTGCAGCGCAACAGGCTTATCGCGGCGATGGCCGGCGCGACGGTCGTCATCGAAGCGGGGCATCGCAGCGGTTCGCTCAACACCGCGACCCACGCCCGCGACCTCGACCGACCGATTGGGGTGGTTCCCGGCCCAATCACCAGTGGTGCTAGCGCGGGTTGTCACCGATTACTCCGAACCAATCCCGCAACGACTTTGGTCTCGTCCGTTGCCGACGTGGCGGAATTGATGGGGCACGGGTCACCCAGTGACCGATTTGATGCCCGTGACTCCGACACCGTCGTACGAATTCTCGATTCGCTGTCGTCGACGAAACCGCGAACGGTCGATGCGGTTGCGGCGAAGGCGGGTATCGATATGGCCACTGTTACGGCGACGCTCGGCTCGCTCGAGGCCGAGGGGCGAGTGATTCGCGCGATAGACGGGTGGATGCACCCAGTGTCAAGTAGACCCTGAAAGTCAGGTGCGTCGAGGTAATCTTGCGTCATGTTCGAGTCGGATGTCGCGTCACATGTAATCGCCCACATTTCCGACACCCACCTGCTCGGAGGGAACCGGAAACTGTTCTCTACCGTTGACGTCGCGTCGAACCTCACCCGGGTTCTTGACCGCCTTCGGGCGGGGGATCAGCAGATTGATGCGTTGGTGTTCACCGGTGACCTCGCCGACATTGCCGAAGTCGACGCGTACCGCTGGCTGCGCAGCCAGGTTGAGCCCGTCGCGGCTGAATTAGGCGCTGAACTCGTCTGGGTGATGGGCAATCATGACGAACGCCTCACCTATTCGCGCGAGTTGTTCGATGATGAAAGCGATGCCGTGCAGGATCGCGTCTATCGCGTTGGCGGCCTCCGAATCATTACCCTCGACACGTCGGTTCCCGGATACCATCACGGCGCAATCACCGATGCTCAACTGGAGTGGCTGTCGGCCGAACTGAGAGCGTCCGCGAAAAACGGCACGGTCATCGCGATGCACCACCCCCCGCTCGAGGCACACAATCCGTTCGTTCGAATGATCGGTCTTGACGAACGCGACCGACTCGCGACGGTCATCGCGGGAACTGATGTTCGAACAATCCTCGCCGGCCATCTGCATTATTCGTCGTTCGGACAATTCGCGGGGATTCCCGTGAGTGTCGCCAGTGCGACCTGCTACACGGTAGACGTCGGTGCGGACAAGTCGTTGCTTCTCAGTGCCGTCGACGGCGCGCAATCCATCAACCTGGTTCACGTTTACAAATCGGAAATTGTTCACTCGATTGTCCCCGTCGAGAACTATCAACAAATTGCTGGCTACCCTGCGACGTTGCGTGCAATGGCGGAAACAATGTCTGAGTCCGAGATTCGCGAGATGGTGTCGAACAAGAATTCGGAATTCAACAACGCCGAACGGGCACAGTCGGCAGACCTTTAAGCAGACGGGTTTTCGGTACGCTGGAAGCACGTCGTCACCGTGAGCGTGGCGAGTAATACCCGGAGAGACCCTCATGTTTTTGAACAAGACCTACCGCTTCTGGCCCGCACTCATCGCAATGGTGCTGGCGACCGCCTTGGCCTGCGTCATGTTCCTCGTTTCGGCGACAAGCGGAGAAGAGACCGCCCCGGAAGGTGGCGCGCCGACCGCGTCGGAGTCCGCCGAAGTCGCGCGAATCGTTGCCGAGTTCCCCGATGCCGCGGGAACCTCAATTTTCCTGGTGTTTACGAAAGAGTCCGAACTGAGTGACTCAGAGCTCACCACGATCAACGAAAACGTTGCCGAGGTCTTTGCCGACCACACGGACATTGAATTTGCGATTCCTGCACTTGTCTCGGATGACGGCACTACCGCCTCGGCGATCATTCCGCTCGAAAAGACGAATGTGGTCGAAGAGCAAGAAGACCGTTACAACGAGATTCGCGACACGTCCGAGGCGGGTTTGTCGGGGGTCGACGTTTTCCTGTCTGGACCAGAAGGTTTTGTCGTCGACATTTCCAACGTGTTCGCCGGCGCTAACTTCACACTTCTGTTGGTCACCGCCAGCGTCGTCATTTTGTTGTTGCTCATCACCTATCGTTCGCCCATTTTGTGGATCATTCCGCTGCTCGTCGTCGGTCTCGCAGACTTCCTTGCCGGTGCCATGGCGGAAAAAACGGCCGACATGCTCGGCGGGCAACTGGACGGTTCGACCACCGGCATTTTGTCGGTGCTTGTCTTCGGAGCGGGGACAAACTACGCGCTCTTGATCATCTCGCGATATCGCGAAGAACTTCTCAAGTTTGAGTCCCGCGCTGATGCGATGGCCAAAGCTGTCCGCGGAACCGCCCTCGCAATCCTCGCCTCGGGTGGAACGGTCCTTGGCGCGATGGTGGTGCTGTGGTTCGCCCAACTGGATTCGAGCCGCAACCTCGGTCTCGCCGGATTCGTCGGCATCGCGGTCGCGATGATTTCTGGAATCATCGTGTTGCCGTTCGCCCTCGTCATTTGGCCACGCTGGATTTTCTGGCCGTTGACTCCCAAATTTGGGATGAAGCCGAAGCGCGAGAGCATGTGGGCGCGTGCGGGGAAGGCAATTTCGCTGCGCCCCGTCCTGTTCAGCATTGGGTCCGCGCTTCTAGCCATCGGCTTGGCGTTGCCGGCATTGGGAATTCAGACCGGGCTGACGGCGAACGAACGGTTCCTGACAAAGCCAGGTGCCGTGATCGGCATCGAAACCCTCACGGAAAAGTTCGAAGAATTCCAGGGATCCGGGTTCACCGTGATGGCATCCGAGGATGATGTCGAAGAGGTACAGGCTTTCCTTGATGACAACAACGACATCCTCGTCGAAATCCCCGCCCCGCCCGTTGTATCAGGTCCGCCCATCCCTGGCGTCGTGATTGCGCCGGCCCCCGAACTCGAGCCGTCGTTCTCGACGGTCGGCGACTCGATTGATGGATGGACGCAAATCACCGCGACGCTCGATTTCGGCGCGGAGTCTGACGACGCGAAAGAAGCAATCGCGTCACTTCGTGACGGTTTGGACTCGGTCGGAGACGGCGAAGCGCTGGTCGGTGGTGGTGACGCTCAGGTGCTCGACACTCAACTGGCAATTGAAGCCGACCAGGGTCTGGTGTTCCCCACGGTTCTGGCGGCCGTGTTGCTCGTCCTCATCCTCGTCCTGCGCTCGCTTGTGGCCCCGGTAATCCTGCTCGCCACGGTCGTCGCGTCGTACTTTGCGGCACTCGGAGCCTCTTGGGCTCTGTTCCAGAGCATTTGGGGCTTCCCCGCGCTCGACGGAAACGTACTAGTGCTGTCCTTCCTCTTCCTCGTCGCCTTGGGAATCGACTACAACATGTTCCTGATGACGCGGGTGAAAGAGGAAGCCGAAAACGTGGTCGACGGAAAACCCGTCGGAATCAAACAGGGAATGGTGACGGCGCTCGGTGCAACCGGTGGAGTCATCACCAGTGCCGGTATCCTCCTCGCAGCGGTGTTCGCCGTCCTCGGAGTCCTGCCACTCATCACCCTGACCCAGATCGGTGTCATCGTCTGTGTCGGGGTGTTGCTTGACACGCTTTTGGTTCGCACGGTCGTCGTGCCGTCACTCACGTTCCTCGTCGGCGAGCGAATGTGGTGGCCTCGTCGCACAACAGGTGTGTCCGGCCGCTAAAACGGGGTTTCCCCGCGCACACTGGATGACATGAGAGTCGACGAAGCTGTCGCGCGTTACCTCTATGAATTAGAGGCGGCGCGCGACGCGAGCTCGCACACTGTTCGCGCGTATCGCGGCGATCTTGATTTGTTTGTTCAATCGCTGAGGTCTGCCGAATCAACCGAGTTGTCAGACATCACGCTTGAAGACTGCCGATCGTGGGTGTGGGCGATGTCCACTGCCGGTGATGCCGCAAGTTCGATTGGCCGTCGAGCTTCGGCCGTCAAGTCCTTTTTTCACTGGGCCCACTCACGCGGGGATATTCTTTCGAACGTTGCCGCCCGACTGTCCGCCCCCAAAAAACCCGCTCACCTTCCACGCGTGGTCGCGGCGACCGCGATGGGTCATGTGTTGGACGACCTCGCGGCGCGGGCAGCAACGGGGGACCCCATCGCCGTTCGTGACTTCGCGATGTGGGAACTGCTGTACGCCTCGGCGATTCGCGTCTCGGAACTCGTCGGAATTCGGCTCGGTGACATCGATTGGGCTGATTCGACGGTTCGGGTTTTGGGTAAAGGCGCCAAGGAACGGGTGGTCCCTTTCGGTGTCCCCGCCCGCGATGCATTGCTGAATTACCGAGACAACGCTCGACCCGCACTACCCGTCACGGCGGACACCACACACCTGTTCGTCGGCGCTCGCGGAAAACCACTCACGACGCGGACGGTCTACGGCGTCGTGAGTGCGATTATCGGTGCGATGCCTGGGTCTGGCCCGAAGGGACCGCACATTCTGCGACACACCGCCGCGACACACTTATTGGATGGCGGTGCTGATTTGCGCAGTGTGCAAGAAATCCTCGGGCACTCAAGTGTCGGCACAACCCAGATTTACACGCACGTCTCAAGCGAACGACTCAAGAAGGCTTACGCCACGGCTCATCCCAGGGCATAGGAATTGATCCACGAATCGTAGATTACGATTCGCGGTTGAAGGGGCAGGTACGGCATCGGGTCCACGTATTCCCCCGCGACCCTTAGCCCGAGGTGCAGTGCGTTGTCACCAAGGTGCCCACCCCGAACGAAACCGACGATGTCACCGGCATTGACGATGTCTCCGCGCAGCACCGCTGGCTCGATTGGTTCTAGCGTGACGTCGCCGTCCTCAAGTGTCCGTAGCACAATGACACCACGACCAGCGACAGGACCGACAAAGGTCACGCGTGCAGAGGCAGGCGCTCGAACCTCGGCGCCGGGAGCCGCCTGGATATCAATTCCGCGATGACCGGCCGACCACGCATCGGCAGGTCTGGCAAATTCACGAATCACCTCGCCGACCACCGGCCACGACCAGCGCGAACTCGCATCGGCTTTACTCGTCGGCATGATTGCCAACAAGACGACCAATAACGCGAAAACTGGCGGAGGAAGACGCAAAGGGGCGGTCACCACACCACTGTCGCGCTTTCGGACAACGTCTCGCAGGATGCTCGGTGTTCTCGGGGCAGAAACCTTGATTAGTTCGTGCTGTGGACAGCCTGTACACTGGAACAACGTTCATTTCGGTGAGCGAATTCGCGTGTCCAGCAGTTACACGAAACCATTGGTCCCCTCGGGGAGGAATCGGTACGGGCACCAGGGCCAGGCATCCGTCTGCGCAATAACCACAACAAAAGGAGAACGGCCATGGCCGTCATTACTATTCGCCAAATGCTCGATAGCGGCGTGCACTTCGGACACCAGACTCAGCGCTGGAACCCGAAAGTCAAGCGCTTCATCCTGACCGAACGTTCAGGCATCCACATCATCGACCTTCAGCAGTCGCTCGCTCACATCGACTCGGCATACGAGTTCGTCCGCGAGACCGTCGCCCGCGGCGGCACAATCCTCTTTGTCGGCACCAAGAAGCAGGCACAAGAGTCGATTGCAGCCGAAGCCGGTCGCGTCGGCCAGCCCTATGTCAACCAGCGTTGGCTCGGTGGGCTCCTGACCAACTTCCAAACCGTCCTCGGTCGCCTCGAGCGCATGAAGGAACTGGAACAGGTTGACTTCGAGGACACCACCAAGGGTTTCACCAAGAAGGAACTCTTGATGAAGCGCCGCGAGCTCGAAAAACTCCACAAATCGCTCGGTGGAATCCGTAACCTCACCAAGACGCCCAGCGCGATTTGGGTCGTCGACGCCAAGCGCGAACACCTCGCGATGAGCGAAGCAGCCAAGCTCGGCATCCCCGTTGTCGCAATCCTTGACACCAACGCGGACCCCGACGAAATCCAGTTCCCGATTCCGGGTAACGATGACGCGATCCGTTCAGTCGGACTGCTCACCCGCGTCATCGCGGACGCCGTCGCCGAGGGTCTCGTTATTCGTCACGACAAGCCTGCTGCGGCCGGAAATGTTTCTGCGGTCGAACCTCTCGCCGACTGGGAGCGCGAGCTTCTCGGCGAGGTCGCCGATGTCGCCGCTGAAGCCCCCGCTGTTGAGGCCGAGGTTGTCGCCGAAGCTACCGTCGCGGACGAGGCGCCTGCCACCGACGTTGATTCCACTGACAAGTAAATTCACACAGAAAGCACACACATGGCTGATTTTTCGTTAGAAGACGTCAAGACTCTTCGTGAGCGCCTTGGGACCGGCATGGTCGACACCAAGAACGCCCTCGTCGAGGCCGGTGGCGACATGGACAAGGCAGTCGAGATTCTTCGACTCAAAGGGGCAAAGGGTAACGCCAAGCGCGCCGACCGCTCCACGAGCGAAGGCTTGGTTGCCGCCAAGGAAACCGCCGACGCGGTTTACCTGATCGAGCTCGCTTGCGAGACCGACTTC
>CAMFDU010000036.1 GCA_945949175.1 Gulosibacter massiliensis
TTGCCACGAAGAAGTCGCACTTCTCGAGACATTGACCGATCGTTTTCGGTCTGCGTGCGCCGAACCGGCTCCAGAAAATTTGCGAATCTCAATACTCAATTCGATCAAGAATCAAAACGGAATCGTCGACGCGTAAATCGCTGTTCGCCGACACTCGTTAGAGTCCTTCGAACGCGCCTTCCATGACGGCCGCGTGTTCCTCTGCCGAACGTGAGGATGAACCGGTTGCAGGGGATGCCGACGCTGGCCGCGAGACGACACGAAGATTGTCTAATCCAAGGCGACGCATTTCGAGTGCGATGAAGGGCCAGGCTCCTTGGTTTTCGGGTTCGTCCTGAACCCAGACCAATTCGGCGCCCTGATGACGGTCAACTATTTCCCGCAACCGATCGTCGGGGAACGGGTAGTACTGTTCCATGCGAACCAGCGCGACGCCGGTCAATGCACGTTTTTCGCGCTCAGCGAGTAGGTCGTAGTAAATCTTTCCCGAGTGAAGAAGCACTCGACGTGATTGACCTTCGACGCTTCGGTCATCGAGCACAGGCTGGAACGTGCCGGTCGTGAAGTCATCGACACTACTCGTCGCACCGCGAAGTCGAAGCATTGCCTTCGGAGTGAAGACAATGAGTGGTCGTTGAGGCTGCGCGTAGGCCTGACGACGCAGCAGGTGGAAATACGACGCCGGTGTCGAGGGGCGCGCGATGGTCATGTTCCCTTCGGCGGCCATCTGCAGGAAACGCTCGATACGCGCTGACGAGTGGTCTGGCCCCTGTCCCTCGTATCCGTGCGGCAGTAACAGGACGAGACCAGAGTTCTGGCCCCACTTCTGTTCTGAAGAAGATATAAATTCGTCGATGACTGTTTGTGCGCCGTTAGCAAAGTCACCGAACTGAGCTTCCCACAGCACAAGCGCTTCGGGGTTTCCCACGGTGTAGCCGTATTCATAAGCCATCGCGGCGTATTCGGAAAGCAGCGAATCATAGATGTAGAAACGGCCCTGGTTGTCGGCGAGGTTGGCGAGCGGAAGCCATTCTTGGCCGTTCACTCGATCGTGGAAAACCGCGTGTCGCTGGACAAAAGTTCCGCGACGGGAGTCTTGACCCGCAAGTCGCACCTTTTTGCCCTCGAGCAATAGTGATCCGAGAGCGAGAAGTTCGCCAAAGCCCCAATCGATATCCCCACTGCGGCTCATGTCGATTCGTTTGGCTAACAATTGTTCGAGCTTGGGATGGACCGAGAAACCCTCGGGGGGCGCACCGTGTGCGTCTCCGATTCGGTGGATTACTGACGGATCGACCGCCGTCGATTGCGGGTGTCGTTGAACCTGGGATGCCGTAGCCGTACCGTTCGAGATTCCCGTAGACGCATCCTCGTCTTCGCGGGTGTCGGTGAAGGCTTGCTCCAACAATGCGAGGAACTTGGCTTGAACTCCGTCGTACTCCTCTTGGGTGATGTCCCCACGCCCGACGAGCGACTCTGCATACAGAGTACGAACGGACCGCTTGGCTTCGATGAGGTTGTACATTAACGGCTGTGTCATCGACGGATCGTCGCCCTCGTTGTGTCCACGTCGGCGATAACACACGACGTCGATGACAACATCGTGTTTGAACTTTTGGCGGTAGCCCACCGCGAGCTTCGCGACGCGAACGACAGCTTCGGGGTCGTCTCCGTTGACGTGAAAGATGGGCGCCTGAATCGACTTCGCGGCGTCGGTTGAATACAGCGAGGTGCGCGAGTCTTTCGGCAGGGTTGTGAATCCGACCTGGTTGTTGGCGACAACGTGAATCGTTCCGCCCGTGCGGTAACCGCGCAGTTGGGCCATCTGCAATGTTTCGATGACAACACCCTGACCGGCCATCGCCGCGTCACCGTGGACGAGGATAGGCAGAACGGTAAACGACGCGATTGGTTTGTGGTCCTGTTTGGCGCGTACGATGCCTTCGAGAACACCGTTGACAGCTTCCAGGTGCGATGGGTTGGCGGCGAGGTAGACCGGGATTTTTTGCCCCTTCGCCGTGATAAATTCCCCTTCAGTACCGAGGTGGTACTTGACGTCGCCGGAACCTTGGACGGTACTCGTGTCAGTTGTTCCTTCAAATTCGCGGAAAATCTGGCCGTAGGTTTTGCCCGCGATGTTGGCCAGAACATTGAGACGGCCACGGTGGGCCATGCCGATGTCGACTTCATCGAGTTCGAAGTCGGCCGCGTCCTGGATGATTTCGTCGAGCAGGGCGATGATGGATTCGCCACCCTCGAGTGAGAAGCGCTTTTGCCCGACGAATTTGGTCTGCAAAAACGTTTCGAAGGCCTCGGCCTGGTTCAAGCGGTCGAGGATTCGCATCTGTTCGTCGTGCGTCGGTTTCTGATACGGCTGTTCGAGGATTTCTTGGAACCACGCGCGCTGTTCAGGGTCCTGAATGTGTGTGTATTCGACACCGACGGTTCGACAGTATGAGTCGCGCATCAATCCGAGGACTTCACGCAGCAACATCGTGCGACGACCGGCGAGACCACCGACAACAAACTCACGATCGAGGTCCCAGAACGTCAGTCCGTGGTTCTCGATTTCCAGGTCGGGGTGCGTGCGCTGTTGGTACTGCAGCGGGTCGATGTCGGCCATGCGGTGTCCGCGAACGCGATAGGCGTCCACCAGTTCCTGCACGCGCGCGGTCTTGTTGATCTGGTCCGACACATCGACCTTGATGTCTTGCGACCAGCGGATCGGTTTGTAGGGAATACGAAGCGCCGCAAAGATGTCATCGTAGAAACCGTCGTCACCGATCAAAAGTCCGTGAATAATCTTGAGGAACTCGCCCGACCCGGCACCTTGAATCACGCGGTGGTCGTAGGTCGACGTCAGCGTGATGGTTTTCGAGATACCAAGGTCGAAAAGTACCTTTTCGGACGACCCTTGGAATTCGGCGGGGTAATCGAGTGCGCCCGCGCCGATGATGCACCCCTGTCCGCGCATAAGCCGCGGAACCGAGTGAACAGTCCCGATTCCACCCGGGTTTGTCAAGGACACCGTGTTTCCGGCAAAATCATCGGCGGTAAGTTTATTGGCGCGCGCGCGGGCAACGACGTCTTCGTAAGCCTCGAGGAAGTCGGCAAAG
Source organism: Gulosibacter massiliensis (assembly GCA_945949175.1). Lineage (GTDB taxonomy): Bacteria > Actinomycetota > Actinomycetes > Actinomycetales > Microbacteriaceae > MWH-TA3. The sequence continues at coordinate 3,117 of CAMFDU010000036.1, forward strand.
CTCATCTGCTCGGCCTTCTTGATTCCAGGGACAACAAGCGCGCGACTACCGTCGGGTTTGGGAATGTCAATCGCAAGGCCGAGGTTGATGTGCGCGGGGATAACCAACGACGGCACATCGTCCGGCTCGTCGTAGAACACATTTTGCGAGGGGAACGCTTTGAGGGCGCGAATCATGGCCCAACCGATGATGTGGGTGAACGAGACCTTGCCACCACGGGAGCGGCGGAGATGATTGTTGATGACAATTCGGTTGTCAATCATGAGTTTGGCGGGAATCGTGCGAACACTCGTCGCCGTCGGGACGGACAGACTTGCGTCCATGTTCGCCGCGAGAGCCTTGGGCATTCCCTTCAATGCGGCGACAGTGTTTTCGGCGGTTATCTCTGATGGTCGAGAGGTAACCGGCGCCTCGGCAGGTATTGGTGTTTCAGTCGGCAATGCCGAGGTTGTGCGCGACGCGGGTTGCAGTGCCGTAATCGGCCCGGTCACGTTCGGGTCAAAATCGGCTGATATTGAGGTTGCGGCAGCAGCGACGGGGGCGACTGCGCCACCGGCGAGTTTCTGCGCGTAGGTCTCGAGAGTCGGTATCCATGACGCGTCAACCGAAGACGGATCCTTCACCCACGCCTCATACATTTCTTCAACGAGCCAATCGTTGGCTCCGAAATCGTTGGCACTCAGGTCAGTAGTTCCGTCACTGGACACTGTGAATTGTCACCTCATTGCTGGAAATTCGACGGCAGGCGCGTGCTACCGATAACTAGCCTAGTCCCGTCGCTGAGCGGTTCGCGCACCTCTGTTGACGTGCTTCACAATCTATACTTGGCGTATGGATGGCCCGCATAGATACGCGACACCGATGGTTGCGCTCGCGCACGGTGTCGCATGAACGAATGGGTCCTAATTGGAATTGGTGTGCTGCTCACGGTCGGCACGGGGTTTTTTGTTGCTTCCGAGTTTGCGCTGGTTTCGCTTGATCGCCCAGACCTCGAAGCTCGCCGGGACTCCGGCGAAAAAGGTTTTGCCCTTGCGATTCGCGCTCTGACGAGGACGTCGACCCACCTGTCGTCCGCCCAGCTCGGTATCACGATAACGACGCTTTTGACTGGGTGGCTAATGGAACCTGCGATCAGCAGCCTCCTTGCCCCCGTCCTCACAGAGTGGGGCCTTGCTGGAGGAGTGGTGGACACGGTTTCGGTAGTCGTGGCAATTCTGATTGCGACGATTCTCTCGATGATTGTTGGGGAATTGTTCCCCAAGAATCTTGCTCTCGCCGTTCCTCGCCGAGTTGTCAAGATTGTCGCGCCGTTCCAACTCGCCTTCACTTGGCTGTTTTCCCCGTTCGTGACGTTCCTCGTGAACATGTCCAATCGGATTGTGCGTGCGATGGGAATCGAACCGAAGGAAGAATTGTCGTCGGCGCGAACTGCAGAGGAATTGGCGTCCGCGGTTCGTCACAGCTCGATGCATGGAACGTTGGAAGAAGACACCGCGACTCTGTTGGGCAAGGCGTTGTCGTTCACCAACCACGAGGCCCAAGACATCATGACGCCGCGCACGCGTGTCGCCACCATTCGAGTGGGCGATTCCGCTGCCGACGTGATTGCTCTGACCCGCAAAACGGGGTATTCGCGATTTCCTGTCATCGACGAGGACGCCGACGATGTTGTCGGTATCGTCCACGTCAAGCATGCAGTTTCCGTGCCTCGTGAACGGCGTTCCGAGGTCCCGGTTGGTGCGTTGCAGGGGGAAGCCCTTCGAGTCCCCGAGACGATGCATCTCGATGTCCTCCTCGGCGAATTGCGTCAGGGCGGTTACCAGATGTCCATAGTTGTCGACGAATATGGCGGCACGGCGGGAATCGCGACGCTCGAGGACCTCATCGAAGAATTGATTGGTGAGGTCAGTGACGAACATGACCGCACCAAAGCAGATGTGGTCAAAATCGGCGACGCCGTGACCTTTCCCGCCTCGCTTCGACCAGACGAACTGCGCGAACGCGCCAACATCGACGTCCCCGACGACGGTCCGTGGGAAACGGTGGGCGGGTTCCTGCTCAGCGAATGGGGTCACATTCCCGAAGTTGGAGCAACTCTCGACGCGTGCGGCGGTCAGTTCGTGGTTGAACGCATGGACGGCCGTCGAATCGACCGCGTTCGGTTCGTTGTGACAGAGGTGCCTGATGAGTGATCTCGAAGGCATCATTTGGCTCGTCGTGCTGCTCGCGGTTAACGCGTTCTTCGTTGCCGCGGAGTTTGCGGTCATTGCCGCCCGCCGATCTCAAATCGAACCTCTTGTGAAGTCTGGTTCGTGGGCGGCAAAGGTCGCGCTCCACGCGATGGAACGAGCGTCATTCATGTTGGCCACCAGTCAACTCGGAATTACCGTCTGCTCAATCATGATTTTGAGCGTCTCGGAACCCGCGATTCACCACTTACTCGAAGGGCTGCTGTATGGCACGCCACTTCCCAAAGAGGTGATATCGGTTTCGGCGCTGATTGCCGCGATTCTCATTGTGACGGTCCTCCACGTCGTCATTGGCGAAATGGTTCCCAAAAACATCGCTTTCTCTGTACCTGATCGCGCAGTGCTGATTCTTGCGCCACCGCTGGCCGCAATTGCGTGGCTGTTCACGCCGGTCATCGGCGCCCTCAATGCGACGTCGAATGTGCTGGTTCGCATGACGGGAACCGAGCCGAGAGACGAAGCCCAGTCCGTTTACACTCTCGACGAGATGGCGACCATCGTTCAGCAATCCCAGAAAGAAGGGAAGCTCGACGACCTCGCGGGTGCCGTCTCGGCGACAATCGAATTCACAACGAAAAAGGTCGAGGACATCACGGTACCGCTGTCCGAAATCGTGACGTTGCCCGAGGGCGCGAGCCCGAGTGACGTCGAACGGGAAGTCGCACAGCGTGGGTTCAGTCGTTACGTTCTGCTCGATTCGACGGGCGAGCCCTCGGGCTATGTCCACCTCAAGGACATTCTGGGTCGCGACGATGACGAGGTGGACGAGGCGATACCTCTCAAACGGGTTCGTCAACTCGTTTCGCTGTATCGCGGTCTTGACCTTGAGGACGCCCTCGCGACGCTTCGTCGAACCGGCTCGCACATCGCGCGCGTTTATGACCGAAGCGGCACGACGGTCGGCCTTTTGTTCTTGGAGGACATCATCGAGGAACTCATCGGCGAAGTCCAAGACGCGACGCGACGGCGTTAGGGCTGGGCGCGAAGGTACTGGTCTGGCCAGTACGGAAGTGTGTAGCCAAGCGCAGTTGACGCGCGGAGAGCGAAGTGCGGATCGCGCATGAGTTCGCGACCCAACATGACGGCATCGGCCTTTCCCGATTCGACAATCTCGTTTGCTTGTTCGGGAAGGGTAATCAATCCGACGGCGTTCGTCGGAATGCCGGCGGTTCGACGGATGGTGTCGGCGAACTCGACCTGATAACCGGGTCCCGTCGGAATCGGAATTCCGGCGGCGATACCTCCTGTTGACGTATCGACCAAGTCAGCGCTGTCCTCGTGAATCCACCCCGCGACGACGGCAACATCCTCGACGGTGATCCCGCGCTCGTCCCAGTCGGTCGCGCTGAATCGCACGAAAAGCGGAACCGAATCACCGATGGCGTCACGAACCGCAACCACGACGCGACGAAGGAGACGCGCGCGGTTCTCGAGAGAACCGCCATATTCGTCAGTTCGCTCGTTCGCGAGGGGGGAAAGAAACTGGTGCAGTAAGTACCCATGGGCGGCGTGAATCTCGACCACGTCAAAGCCAGCGGCGATAGCCCGTCTTGCGGCTGCGGCCCAGTCCGCAACCACGGAATCGATACCTGCGAGGTCCAGTTCGAGAGGCACGTTATACGAGCCGAACGCGCGGGCGGTGGGTGCGACGGTCTGCCAACCGCCCTTGTCGGCCGGGGTCGAGTCCTCATAGTCAGCACCCCAGCCAGGAGCGGTCGAACCTTTGCGTCCGGCGTGAGCGAGTTGCACTCCCGCAACGACGCCTTGCGAGTGAATGAAATCGGTGATGCGCTTCCACGCCCCAACCTGTTCATCGTTCCAGATACCGACGTCGTGCGGAGAGATGCGGCCGACGGCGTTGATGCTCGTTGCCTCGGCCATGACGAGGCCAGCGCGCCCAATGGCGAATGATCCCAAATGCACCATGTGCCAGTCGGTCGGAACGCCGTCGGTCTTCGCGGAATACTCGCACAGGGGTGACAGCCAGATTCGGTTTCGAAAGGTTACACCGCGAATTGTCAGTGGCTGGAAAAGGGCAGGGACTTTCATCAAACTCCTTCGGGCAGATTGATAGTTTATGGCACGCGCTCTGCCGAATAGGCTGGTCCCATGGGTGTCGAGGTGTTTCACGAGAGCGAAGCCGCTCTGGAGTATCGCGCGCCGTCGGCACACGACCACAAGTACTCGCGCGGTGTCGTCGGGCTTGCGACAGGATCAACTGCCTACCCCGGTGCTGCGTTGCTCGGGGTAGACGGCGCGCTGTCGACCGGGATTGGCATGGTTCGCTATGTCGGCCCTGATGAAGCAACTCGTCCGCTTCTCGTTCGCCGTCCTGAGGCGGTTCTCGGTGCTGGGCCAGTATCGGCGTGGGTCGTGGGTTCAGGTATGTCCGACACCGACACGGAGTCGATGAACAGAGCGCGCCGCGCGATGGACGAAGGGAAACCCACCGTCGTGGATGCTGGTGCGTTGAGCCTGTTGCCTCACACCGGGCTCGTTCTCGCAACACCCCATGCGGGCGAGATGGCGAAGGTTTTTGGGGTGTCCCGGGAATCGGTTGAAGGCGCACCGGCTGAATATGCTCTGCTCGCGGCTTCGCAGTGGAATGCCACCGTCCTCCTCAAAGGCTCGACCACCTTTATCGCTAATCAATTCGGGGACGAGTTCTCAGTGTCGTTGGCGACACCGTGGTTGGCAATCGCCGGAGCGGGCGATGTGCTCGGTGGAGTCCTTGGGTCCATGATTGCGACGCGCGCGACAGACATCGCTGCCGATAAACGAGTGCTCGCTCGAATAGCGGCGTCGGCGGTTGTGATTCACTCACTTGCGGCACACGCCGCATCCGCGGGCGGCCCGTTCTTGCTCGATCAACTCGTCATGCAAATTCCAGTAGTCATTCGTAAACTCCTGGCACGATGAGTCACGCGCGGACGCCGGCGGTCTCGGCGTTGTTCGCGATTGTGCTGCGGCTACGTGTCGAGAAGTTGGCGTATCAGTTCGCCAACCTCGGCATCCGCGATGAGAAAGGCGTCGTGCCCGTAAGGTGACGACATGACGTACGCGTCTCGGCCGCCCATGTGATTGGGCAGGTACTCCGCGAGCGTCACTTGCTGTTCGAGCGGGAAAAGCCGGTCCGAATCGACTCCGACGACAAGAGCCCGTGCGGTTACGCTCCCCAACACGTCTTTGAGTGAACCGCGGTCACGCGTCACATCGTGTGAACTCATCGACTCAACCAGGGTGATGTAGGAATTGGCGTCGAAACGACGTGTGAACTTGTTCCCGTGGAAGTCTAGATACGACTCGACAGCGAAGCGTCCCCCGTCACCGAGAGGGCTGATGCCGCTTTGCCAGGCACGATCGAAACGGTCGTTGAACTCTGCCGGCGACCGATAGGACAACATTGCAAGGCGACGAGCCAGTGAGAGGCCGCGGTATGGGCCTTCCTCATTTTCGTAGTAATCCCCTCCTGAAAACCCCGGGTCCATCCGAATCGCTTCGATTTGGACGGAGTTCAACGAGATTTGATCGGCGCTCGTTACCCCACACGTGGCGAGCAACGCAACTCGCTCGACTTCGTGGGGGTGGCTGACCGCGTACTCGAGAGCGCTCATGCCGGCAGCGCTTCCGCCGATCACGGCAGCCCAACGAGCGATGCCGAGTTGCTCGGCAAGTTTCTTTAAAGCGAGCGTTTGGTCTCGAACGGTGAGGTACGGGAAACGGGATCCCCATTCGCGTCCGTCGCTGGTTACGGTGGACGGTCCCGTCGAACCTTGGCACCCACCAAGAGTGTTGGGGCAGACGACGAACCACTTCGTGGTGTCAATGCCTAGCCCATCGCCGACAACTCCGCCCCACCAGCCATCGGTGACGTGTCCTGGCCCAGCGACTCCGGCAACATGGGAATCGGCGGTGAGTGAATGAATAATCAGAATGGCATTCGACAGGTCTGCGTTTGGCGTTCCCCAGGTCTCGTAGGCAAGTCGCGCCCGCGGAAGTGTTGAACCCGATTCGAGCACGAGATCGCCCAACTGGGCGAATTGACGATTTCCCGGGTGGTCGCCATCGCGCCACGCGCCCGTCACCGGTGGCGCTCCGAGGGCGCGAACGGTTCCCTCGGTCACAAATGCCGAGGGAACGGTCTCTTCCGACGTCTGCCAATCCATAGTTCGCCTAGTCTCTCACGCCCAACGACGTGCGGGGTCGGGCCCAAGGGAACCGACCCCACACGCAGAGTGAAACTACTTGGCTTTGCGTGCCGCAGCAAAGCCGGATTCGAGGTCAGCGATGATGTCATCGATGTGCTCGAGTCCGACTGAAAGGCGAACAAGTCCGGGGGTGACACCCGCGCTCAGCTGCTCTTCTGGAGAAAGCTGCGAGTGCGTCGTCGACGCCGGGTGGATGATGAGCGATCGAACATCACCGATATTCGCGACGTGGCTGAACAGCTTCATCGATTCCACGAGCGCACGACCTGCCTTGACACCACCCTTCAGTTCGAACGAGAGAACGGCACCAGCACCCTTGGGGGCGTACTTCTGGCCTGCCTTGAACCACGGGCTCGACTCGAGCCCAGCGTGAGACACACTCGCAACATCGGGGTGCGCCTCAAGCCAGCGCGCAACGGCGTTTGCGTTCTCGACATGGCGATCCATGCGAAGCGACAGCGTCTCGATTCCCTGAAGAATCGCCCACGCGTTGTCCGGTGCAACCGCGGCTCCGGTGTCACG
>CAMFDU010000037.1 GCA_945949175.1 Gulosibacter massiliensis
CGCGCGCGACCAGTCGAGCGCCATCCGATCTCTCCTTGCGCAACAGATTCGCATGTGGGACCGCACCGCCGTATCCGCTCTTGATTCCAAGGCATTTACTCGCAAACACGTGGCACGTGGATCTTATGATTATGCGCGGCTGTGGGACAAGTGGAACACGGGTTCCACGGATTACTCGGTGCACTTTGTGCCGTATCGATCCGGCGCAGGCACAACTGACCTGTCACAAGATATTTTCAGCGCAGTCGAGTTTGGTGAATTCCCGCGTAGCCCAGAATTGAGCACCGAAGAGAGGATACATTCAACCTTCTCGCAGAAGCGGATGAATGATTTGGCAACAATCAAACGTTGGGCGCTCCGTCTCGCATTGATTCCGGGGGCTCGCGCCGTGAACCGTTGGCTTTTTCATTTCGTGGTGCGCCGGGCACACGCCGAGATGAAAAGCAACTCGATGCGCCCCGGCGATACCTGGACACTCAGTCCCGCGGAACGTGATTTTGTTGCCGATAGATATCGCTCATCAAACAAACAATTTCGTGAGAAATTAGGCGCAGAGGGTGATAGCGCCCGATGGACGGAATGGTTTGCACAAACAATAGGCTCGGCGACATGACCGTCACTCGTGCCCTCGTTCATCTTGGTCCCGTAAAGACGGGAACCACTGCCCTGTCACGCTATTTCACGCTGACCAATAAGTTGGGCATCACCCCGAAGTCAATCATCTTTCCCGCCGGAGATTTGTGGTTTGGCGAGAACGGCAATATTGTTCGGCAGCGCTACAAGCTTGAGGGACTGATGAGCAAGGCCCACCGACCCGATGGAAACAAGGCCGACGCTTCATTCCCGGGAAGTGATGTGGACATCGCTCTGGCAAAGGTTTCAGAAGCGCTGCAGAAGACAAAGTTGAAATCCGCAACCGCGGTCTTCGTCGTAGAGACCGGATTACCACGCTTTGACCCGCGCCACCTTGACGTTGTTATGCGGCGACATTTCGAGATTGTGGACTACCTTTTCATCGCACGCCGTCAAGACAAACTCGTGAGTTCGATTATTGCCCAGCACATGAAAATGTGGGAAAGGAAGTGGGCAACACTCAGTCCACGCTGGGAAATGTTCAAAATCCCGCGCCTTCGCGATTTCGCCGCCCTCGATTATGCCGCCCAATACCGCCGGTGGGTGGACGCTGTCGGCGTGGATCATGTCATCGTTGTGCCCTATGACGAAGACGACCAGGGTTCATTCGGAACGATCGACCGCATCTTTGATTTTGCTGATTTGGGGGTCGCCCCTCGCGTAGAGGGCATCGAGGGATTGCGCATTCACCCCACCTTTTCCAGCCTGGGAATGAAGAAGTTGGCGTGGATAAAATCGGTCACACGTGTTGCATGGCTATGGCCACCATTTCGTCCACGTTTGACCGAGGCGTGGAAGTCGCGGTCGTTCAACTACCACAATCAGGCGATAGCGGGTCTACCTGATGAAGACGGTACTGCTTTTCAACCTTGGACGCTGTCGGCTTCGGATCGCCATTGGGTGATGCGTCGTTTTTTGAAATCCAACCGAGCACTACGCTCCATGCAGTCCTCGCATGATTCGAGCTGGGATGAGTGGATGCGCCAAGTAGAGGTGAACTCTCGATGACCAAGCCGATTGCTCTTGATATCACCGCAATCGCGGAGATGAATTTCACGACGGGCGTTCAGCGCGTGATACGTCAATTTGTCGCGGCACATTCAGAAGACATTGAATTTATTCGATACGACGACGACGCAAACGTGTGGCGGAGCGTTCCTGAACTAGGAAGCATCGTGGTTCGTGAAAGATCGGGAATAGTTGCGCAAGCCCGTGCGGTAGCGGAAAAAGCTACGGTCGGAGTCGTGCACATGGGGCGTCGAACTTCTACCCGCAACCTCTTGCGCGAAATTCCATTCGCACGCCTTGCCTACTTCGGACTCAAGAATTTCCTCGCTCGCAACCTACAGTCTCAAGTGGTCGAGCGAAACTATTCATTCAAGTCCCAACCAATCTGGGAACCGAATCCGAACCAGACCTATCTCATGATGGACATCCCCGTGAGCATTCCGCACACGTGGGCGATGCAAGATGTTTTCGCGACGAAGGTAATGCGCAGCATCATCTATGTGCATGACCTGTTCCCTTTGTCACACAGGCATCTATTTGAGCGAGAAAACATCGGCGGTGTTCGCGGCCTTCATCTCGAATATCTGGACGCAGTCAGCGATGCAACTGACGTCATCACGAACTCAGAATTCACGTTAAGCCAATATCTCCGCTTTCTTGATCTGCTCGAAACGGGAACGAATCACGGCCAGAATCGATCGGTCGTCTATCTTCCGTGGCCGCATTTCAGCACGAGCGGGGCCAAAGACGATTCTGTTGCCCAGCGAATTTTCCAGGACGCGTCTGTTCGTGTTCTCCTCATCGGTCAACTCGACAAACGGAAGAATTTTCAGGTCGTTGTCTCGGCAATTCGCGAACTTCTCACATACGGCGAAGACGCCCGACTCGGCATACTCGCGGGCTATTCGATCGTCACCGACGATGTTTTGCAGAGCGCCCTTGATGCCTGCAGCCCAGAACAACGTTCGCGCATCAGTATCGAGGGAATCGTTTCGGATGCAGAACTCCTCGCAATTTATGACGCCGTTGACGTCGTCGCGGTTCCTTCGCTCGCCGAGGGATACGGGCTTCCCGTCGTCGAAGCGCTATCGCGCGGAAAGCGGGTGATCGCAGCAAATTCAACGGCTTTGCCCGAACTCGCGACGAAATTTGACAACAAAGCCGTGACAATCATCGACCCGTTTGATGTTCAGGGCTGGGCTGACGCCATTCGGCGAGTCAACCAACTTCCTGCACTTCCGCCGGTGAAATTGTCTGCGGAGTTCCCAAGGAACTGGCGGGAGTTTGGCACGAGGATTTTGGCGAAACCGCGGCGACGATGAAGAAGGTGTCGCTTTCGCGACGTCTTCTCGCGCGAATGAAACATGCCGTCGGGCTCTTGAAACAGGGCTACACGAATCTTCGCGGCCGATCACCGAATCTCATCAACTTGTATCGGGTATTCCGCCGAAATGGTCCGGCACCGGCGGGCGTACAACTCGAGTCGCGGCCTTCCGGAGTAAAACCACGATCAACATTGCGCTTTGCGGCATCGGACGAAACATATAGTGAGGGGTTCTGGGAGGCCACCCCGCGAAACATCTACGAGCCCGAGGTCAATGGCGACTGGGTTGTTACGCTCACGGACGTGACGTTGGGCTCGCACGGTGAAGCGCGCCTTGCGGACGGCCGATGGTTGCAATTCCCGTTCGTCAACATTCACCCTCCGCGTGGTCACACTGATGAGGGGGTAGTGATGTCGGTGGACGAGCCAGTTTGGATTATTCAGAACGGATCAGACGCCTATGGACATTGGCTTTTGCACGTCCTGCCCCGAATTCACCGCGCATTAGAAATCGACGCGTCGAAACGTATCTTGACCCGCCACCCCGGCTGGAATCCGAGCGACCTTCTTGCGATGGTTGGTCTGACTCTGGAGGACATAATCTTCTTTCCTCAGAACGGACCCGATGGAGGATATGTGTACGTGAAACACGGTTCGGTGATTTCGCACTCTGCTCCCCGGGGTAATGTCGAGCTTTTTCCGCTTGGGACTGAACGGTTTGATGCCATGACATCCGAGTTTCTTTCTCGTGCGTCGGCAACGAAGAGCCCTGTTGGCCAAAAACTTTATGTATCGAGGTCGACCCGCGATGTAGCCCAATATCGCGATGGGTGTCAAAACCGCGAGGAGCTTGAATCTTTTTTCGCCGCAGAAGGATTTGAGGTTGTATATCCCGAAAGATTTAAGTTCCTCGAACAGGTAGCGATGTTCCGTGATGCCGAGTACATCATTGCGGAAGGCGGAAGCGCACCGCACAACACCCTGTTTTCGCGACCGGGAACCAAGTTGATCTACATTTCAGCGCAGATGAAACCCGAAAACAATCATTGGCAGCGGCGAATTGCTGACTTACGCGAACTGCATTATCGACATGTGATGCCAACGCGGGAGTTTGCTCAGCGTCGATATACCGTCGATATGGTACAGATTCGTGACGCATACCGAACCGTTCAATGGCTCTAAAGGATTAAACGTCCTCATCATCCTCGGTGGGATCGGGCATAATGATGCGGGCGATTCGGTTCGCCACCCTCTCGACGACGGTCATCGCAGTCAACATTGATCGGAGGGACATTGCCATGAGCACGATGAGCAACTTGTTGAGCGCCGAATCATTGATGTTCACGGCAAAAAGCCACGATTCCATCGCGGCAGCGCCAATTGTGCCCGGGACAACGATGACCAGCAATGGCCAAATCACCGAAAAGCGAAGAATTGGGTTCTTAGCCCGAATCCGAATACGTTCGGCGTGAACATGAATTTCGACTGAATCACTGTCGGACCCCGCATCCTTCAGTTTGTTTCGTAGTGCCTCGTGGTCTTGTTCATTTTTCTCTAGTCCGGCGAGCCATCGTTTTACCGCGGTGGGGAGGTAAAAAACGGTGACTAAGACTAGTACGACGAGCACAATTGCTGAGGGGTAGTAGCCGAACACAATCAGCGCACACACAACACCGAATACGGCACTGACAGCACTCCCCATTTCAAACACCATGCTCAGCAGGCGACTTCTGCCAAACATGTGGCGTCGCCGTTGTTGGATCACAAGGCCATCCAGGCCTTCGTTGAGTTCTTTCAGTGTGATTTTGCCGAGGCGCGAGGTGTTGCGCTTCCGGAACAGATAGGTTGTGACCCTGAGTAGATAACCACCAATCAGCGTGACGGCAAAGGCGATGAGAATGAAATCCCATGGTGGAAGCTCACGCATTGCCGCGGCAAAGCTTTGAAGCCACGAAACTGATCTGATCCAGTCGGGAAGATTGTCGGCGAGAACCATTCCGAACAGCAAAAGTCCCAGAAAGGTCGCCAGAAGTGCCGAAACAATTCGGTACGCCAATTCCCAACGGAACTGGCGACAGAGGAAATAGAACTCGTGCATGTCGATCAGATTCGACGACTGATGATGAGCCCCAGCAACTTCTGCACGGAATCGCCCACGGGCTGCGTCCCGTCGAGTGTCACATCTGCTGCGAGTGGGACTTCATAGCCCTGGCCAACTCCGGTCATCTGCATCGACTTGTCGGCTTGGCTGCGAGCGTATAGACCTTTGGGATCGCGCTGCATACAAATCTCGAGCGGGGTGTCAACAAAGATTTCGATGAAGTCGCCGTCGGCAAAGCGCTCCTTTGCCATTTCGCGATCCTCACGGAACGGCGAGACGAGCGATACGATGACGATGATTCCCGCCTCCATCATGAGTTCTGCAACGCGTGCGACGCGGCGTACATTTTCTTTGCGGTCTTCAGGCGAGAACCCGAGGTCCTCGGACAGTGTCGATCGAACGGTGTCTCCGTCGAGAGTAAACGACCGAAGCCCAAGCGTCATGAGCGACTTTTCGAGTTCATCGGCGACAGTGCTCTTTCCTGAACCGGGAAGACCAGTTAGCCAGAGGACGCACGACCGTAGACCATTGAGTTTCTCACGCTCGGCGCGGCCGACAGCAAAATCGTGCTTGACAACATCTGACTCGCGCACGAGCGGGTGTTTCGACATTCCCGCTGCAACAGTCATCGCGGTCAGTCGATCGACGAGGATGAATCCGCCGGTGTGAATCGATTCGGCGTAGGAGTCAAGCAGAATCGGTCGGTCAGTCACGATTTCGACACGGCCAATGTCATTCACCTCGAGTGCACGACCACGAGCCTGTTCACCTGTCGTGATGTCGCGAACGTACCGCACCGTCTCGACTCGAGCAGGGATTTCAATGGGACCGCTGCGCAGGATGTAGGAAGCGTGAGTATCTAATGGTTTTGTGTCAATCCAGACGAGGTCGGCAAGGTGAGCGCGTGATGAAGGGATTTCGCCGGTGGCACCGACAATCACGTCTCCGCGGGCGATGTCGACTTCGCGATCGAGCGTGACATGAACGGCCTCGGCGTCACCCGCAGTTTTGGTCTCGTTGGGGGCGTAAATACCGGCAATTACCGCCTCGGTCATTGCGGGCCAGACACGAACTGTGTCGCCAACACTGACCGTTCCACGCGCCACTGTTCCGGCATACCAACGAACGTCACCGGCCTTGGACACGAATTGCACGGGGAGTCGGAGGCTTTCGTCGCCGCCCGATCGATTGAACGTTCGCTCTTGGTCAAGCAGCGACAGAATTGTGACCGAATTTCCCCAGGGCATTTCTTCGGACGGAACGGTGACATTGTCGCCCACCATCCCGGATACCGGGATGTACGTGATTTCCTCGAAACCAAAAGGCTCGAATCGTCGGTCAAGTTCCCCAGTGATTCCATCGAAAACCGACTTATCGTAACCAACTGCATCCATCTTGTTTACGGCAACGACGATGTGCTTGACGCCCATGAGCGAATTGATGGCCGCGTGACGAACCGATTGATCACGGACCCCCTTGACGGCGTCGACGAGGAGCAAACCAAAGTCTGCCTCGCTGGCAGCGACGGCCATGTTGCGCGTGTATTGCTCGTGGCCGGGAGAGTCGGCAAGAATCGCGCGGCGACCCGACGGCAGATACACGTGACGGTGCGCTACGTCGATGGTGATGCCCTGTTCACGTTCCGACTCGAGTCCATCGGTGAGCTGACTGTAGTCGACCTCACCGTTAGCCATGAGGCGTGAATTGTCAATTTCATCCAAAGGGATTGAGTTGGTCTCGACCAAGAGTCGACCAAGTACGGTTGACTTTCCGTCGTCAACCGCGCCACAAACCACGATCCGTAGAAGTGCACTCGACATTAGAAATACCCCTCGTGCTTTTTGCGCTCCATTGACGACGCACCTTTTCCGTCAATCAGGCGACCGGATCGTTCCGATGTAGTCGAGCGGGTCAATTCATCGATGATTTCGTCCACCGAGGCCGCCTCGCCCGTGTCTGCCGCAGTAAGCGGGTAGCAACCGAGAGTCCGGAATCGAATTCGGCGGTTGACGATTTCTTCACCTGGCTCGAGAGGGTATCGGTCGTCATCAATCATGATGAGCTGTCCGTTGCGTTCGACGGTCGGGCGTTCCTTGGAAAAATACAGGGGCACAACGTCCAGTTTTTCGCGTCGGATGTACTTCCATACGTCGAGTTCGGTCCAGTTCGAAATGGGGAACGCCCGCATCGTCTGACCCGGCTTGAGTGTCGAGTTGACGGTGTGCCAAAACTCGGGTCGCTGGCTTGACGGGTCCCAGGCGTGCCCAGGTTCACGAAGGCTGAACATGCGCTCCTTGGCCCGTGAACGCTCTTCGTCACGACGAGCACCGCCGAGGGCAACATCGTATTCGCCGACATCAAGCGCCGTGCGAAGGGCAACGGTCTTCATCAAACGGGTGTATTCGTCGGCGCCGTGAGTCCACGGCGTAATCTTGTTGTCGCGTCCATCCGGGTTCGTGTGAACGACAAGGTCCAGGTTGTTCGTTCGCGCAGTGTCATCGCGGAACTTGATCATTTCCTTGAATTTCCATGTCGTGTCAATGTGCAACACGGGAAATGGGACGGGTGCCGGAGCAAACGCTTTGACTGCGAGACGCAGCAAAACGGTCGAATCTTTACCGATGGAGTACAAAATAACGGGCTTCTGGAATGCGCTCGCAGCCTCACGAATCATCCAAATCGCTTCGGCTTCGAGGGCGTCGAGGACGGCGTCTTCGTCGCGAGAGCTCTTCGAATTCATACGCTCCAGCCTACCGTCTCGCAAACTTGTCGGGGGTTGAGAGGGGGTCGGCTCGGAATTAATCGTCAATCGCGAGACCTCGGTCGCGGCGGATTTTGCGAGAAATCGTTCCGAAAACGGTGTCGACCAGCATTCCGATGATCAAGATCACAATCATCGTGGCAATAAGTTCGGGGGCCTTGGACATTTGGCGGGCAAAGTCGAGAGTTGTCCCGAGCGATGGTGTTTCCGCGATGATGACAAGAAGTTCGCCTGCCATCAAGCTTCGCCACGCAAACGACCATCCCTGCACCAGTCCCGCGACGTAGGTCGGGAGTGCAGCGGGGAGGACGATGTCTCGATACAACCCGATGTTCCCAGCGCCCAAGACGCGTCCGAGTCGGGTGAAGGCCGGCGGCACGTGATCGATACCGGCAATCACGCCGTTGGCAATCGACGGACCCGCGCCCAACACAACGACAAACAAGATGGCTTGTTCGTTCAGCCCGAAGACCAGGATTGCGAGGGGGAACCACGCGATAGAGGGCATCACCTGAAGACCAGTGATTACGTTCCCGATTGCGAGCCGCAGCGGCTTGATTCGGGCCACGGCAATTCCGACGAAACTCCCGATAACCAGGGCGAGGAGGAACCCGAACCCGGCTCGGGTCATCGTCGTTTGAGTGGAAAGCCAGAATCGTTCGGTCCCCACCATCTCAAACAAAGCGGCGAAGGTTTCAATTGGCCCAGGAAGGACGTAGCTGGGTCGCCATTCAGACAGGAATAGGAGTTGCCATGCCAAGAGAACCAGGGCAACCGCGAACAGTTTTGGCCACGTCCACGCCCATGCCTCGCGAAGGCTGATGTTCGGACGTCGGAAACGCGTGTTGCTCATGCGTCGGCTCCGTGCAGGATTCCCTGTTCCGCCTTTAAGCGGTTCGTGAGTTCAGCGGCACGCGTTGCGATGTCGTTCGAGTCCATGGCGCGGGGGCGTTTCAGTGGAACCGATTGTTCATAGACGACTCGGCCGGGGCGACTTCCCATGAGGATGACGCGATCGCCGAGGCGAACCGCTTCGCGCATGTTATGGGTCACGAATACGACGGTGAGTTTCTGTTCCGCGACGATGCTTTCAATCTCGTCATGCAAGTGGTCGCGCGTCATGGCGTCAAGCGCTCCGAGCGGTTCGTCCATCAAGACAATTTGTGCGCCTTGAGCGAGGCAGCGTGCGAGCGCGACGCGCTGACGCATTCCACCGGACAGCTCGTGGGGTCGTTTGTCAGCCCATTCACCGAGTCGAACGATCTCGAGCAATTCCGCGACCCGAGCATCTCGGTTTTTCCGCGGGACTCCGTCGTACTTCAGTGCGAGTTCGATGTTTCCCCGCGCCGTGAGCCACGGCAACAGCGTCGCCTCTTGGAACATGAGCGCGATCTTTCCGTTGACCTCGGTGGTTCCATCCGTGGGTTTGTCGAGTCCCGCGAACACGTTCAGGAGCGTCGACTTTCCGCAGCCCGACGCGCCAACGATGGTGACGAATTCTCCTGCGCGAATCGTCATGTCGACACCAGCGAGGGCGACCGTGGCCGCCCCCTCCGGGCCGAATGATTTGCTGACGTTATTCGCGCGGAGCATGACTTCCGCTTGTGCCATTATTTGACCTGCGAATCGCCGCGTTCAGCGAGAAGCGCATTGAGCAGGTCGAGGCTGTAGAGGGTTCCCGGAAGTCCACCGGCAGCGTCGATTTTTTCCTTTTCGAGCAGTCCGACGCTGATGGCGTGGTCGGCAGATGTGACGAGCGTGCTGGATAGCGGGTCAGCCGTGAATACGACGTTTTCCC
>CAMFDU010000038.1 GCA_945949175.1 Gulosibacter massiliensis
CCGCAGCGCGTCACAATGAACTGCTCGGGAAAGCACGCCGCATTTCTGCGGGCATGCGTCGCCAACGGTTGGGACACTCGGACCTACCTCGAGCCAACTCATCCACTGCAGGTTCTCATCCGAGATGTCGTCGAAGAATTCACGGGGGCGAAAACGATGTGGCCGGCGGTCGATGGTTGCGGAGCGCCGTTGTATGGCATGAGCCTTCGCGACCTGGGCACGGGCATCGCGCGTGCGACGGATGGACACGATGCGGACGCCGAACGCCTGGTGAATGCAATTCGTGCGAACGCGTGGGCGCTGGACGGACCGGGTCGCGACAACACGCGCGTCATCGAGAGCACCGATGCGATTGCCAAAATTGGCGCTGAGGGCGTGCTCATCATCGCCCGCGAGGGAATCGCGGTCGCGATCAAGTGTTTGGACGGCTCACAGCGGGCGAACACCGCCGCCGCGGTCACCCTGCTCGCGCGTCACGGAGTCATCGAGCGAACCGTCGCCGAGAGCCTCATCGATGAACTCGTTGCGCCGATTACCGGCGGTGATGCCGTCGTCGGCCGTCTCACTGTCAGTGTCTAGGCGTTAGCTTTCAAACGCCGGCGCGTAATCTCGCCACCGACCTGCGTGATGACCACCGCGAGAATCGCAAGGATGAACACCGCCGACGCCAGCACATTTGCTTCGGCGGGGATTCCACGTGCCGCCGCCGTGTAAATGAATGAGGGAAGCGTGTTGACCGGCCCTCGGTTGAAGTTGGTAATGATGAAGTCGTCGAATGACAACGCGAACGCAAGGAGGGCGGCGGACATGATTCCGGGCATCAACAGCGGGAACGTGATCTTCCACCACACCTGTGATGGTTTGGCGTAAAGGTCGCGACCGGCTTCTTCTAGTTTCGGATCGATGCCCGCGACTCGTGCACGAACCGTGACCACAACGAACGAGATGCTGAACATAATGTGCGCAAGGATGACCGTCAACATTCCCTTGGGAACACCAGCGTTGAGGAACTGCGCGGCCAGACCTGCTCCGAGAACGACCTCGGGGGTTGCCATCGGCATGAATAACAGAAGCGTTGTCGCCGCGCGACCCTTGAACTTGTAACGAACTAGAGCAATCGAAATGGCCGTTCCCAAAACGGTTGCCACGAGTGTCGAGGCGACGGCGATGACGATTGAGTTTCCGAACGCTTCACAAACACCCTGCGCGTCGCAAACGTTCAGCCAGTTGTCGAAAGTGAATCCATTCCAGATGATATTGGTGCGATTCGAATCGTTGAATGAGAACGCAATCGTGTACACGATCGGGACCATCAGATAGATGAGCGCGAGGATTCCATAGAGCGGAAGAAGATACTTGCCGAGTTTCATAGCAGATCGTCCGTTCCGCTCTTGTACACATAAGCAGAAACCAGAATCAAAATCGCCGACATGAGAATCAACGACATGCTGGCCGCGTGCGGGTAATTCTGAAGCACAAGGAAGTTGGATTCGATGACGTTACCGATCATGGTGGTCGAGGTGCTTCCCAAGAAGTTCGCACTAGCGTTCACGTAATCACCGGCCGCTGGAATAAACGTCAACAGGGTTCCAGAGATAATCCCCGGCATTGTCAACGGCACGGTGATTTTTCTGAATGAGGTGAACGGCCCCGCGTACAGGTCGTTGCCGGCTTCGAGGAGTCGCAAATCGAGGCGCTCGATACTCGAGTACAACGGAAGCGTCATGAACGGGATGAAGTTGTAGGCGAGACCAAAGATGACGCTGATAGATGTTCCGGTGATGTGCGCGTCGGGCGGCAATATCGACCATGCCTTCATGGTTCCGACGATGAACCCCTCGTCTGCGAGAAGTTGTTTCCAGGCCACCGTTCGCAGAAGGAACGAGATGAAAAACGGCGCGATGACAAGTACGAGTGCGAGCGACTGCCACAGTGGGTATGGCCGAAGGCGCACCCCGATGAAATAGGCCAGCGGGTACCCGATGGCCAACGCGATGAGCGTGGCCGCACCGGCGTAGAGGAACGACCGCACCGAATGTTCACCATAGAGCGACAACACCTCGGTGTAGTTCTCCCAGCGGAACGCGTTGACGTACTCGCCAATGAACGCCCCGGGGGGTGCTTCTTTGAGCGCTGTGATGACGAGCGAAATCAGCGGTGTGATGAAGAACAGCCCGAGATACACCAGACCGGGCAACAGCAAGAACCAGACAACACGACTTTTCTTTTGCGCCCCGGGTTCAACCGTGACACCGGACGGGCCGTGGCTGAAGGCGGTGAGGCTCATGGTGGACTATCGCTTGGCGACGGCGAGAGACCGCGTCGTCGTGTCCGACTCAATGAATTGGTCGGTGTCCATTGGCAACCCGAACGAGTATTCCGTTGCCCAGGACAGCCACACTTTTGAGCCAGCGGCGACAATGTCACCGTCGTTCTGTTCGAAGACGGTCAGGTTGTGTAGTCCGGGGACGTCGACGACGTATTGTGTGGAAACGCCCGTGAACGACGTGTCGATGACGGTTCCTGGCCCGACCACCGATCGGGTTGCCGACGCGGTGGGCTCTTTCCGGGAAATCTCGATCTTTTCGGGCCGAACTCCGACCGTTATCTCGCCCGACGTCACTTTTGTTCTGGAGGTCGGGACGTCGAGAGTCAATTTTCCGACGGTGACCTGGACGTTTTTTCCCGAAGTTCCAGAAACCACTCCGTCGAACAGATTCGACTGGCCAAGGAAGGTCGCAACGAATCGCGTCGCCGGGAGTTCATAGAGCTCAGCGGGCGGCCCCATCTGCTCAATCTTGCCCTTGTTCATCACCGCGACAGTGTCCGCCATGGTCATGGCCTCTTCCTGGTCGTGAGTGACGTGAAGGAAGGTCAACCCGACTTCGGATTGGATCGATTTCAATTCGATCTGCATCTGGCGGCGCAGTTTGAGGTCGAGAGCCCCTAAGGGCTCGTCGAGCAAGAGCAGTGCTGGGCGATTGACAACGGCACGAGCGAGAGCCACTCGTTGCTGTTGTCCACCAGACAATTGCATTGGCTTTCGATCAGCGAGGTGGTCGAGTTCCACCAACATCAACGCCTCGTGGGCGAGCTGTGTCGCGTCCTTCACACCCCGCTGCTTGAGTCCGAACGCAACGTTCTCTAGAACCGACATGTGCGGGAACAACGCGTACGACTGGAACACCGTGTTGATCGGCCGCTGGTGCGCCTTGGTGTTGGAGACGTCTTTGCCGCCGACAAGGATTTGTCCCGAGGTGGGCTCTTCGAGCCCCGAGATGAGGCGAAGAGTTGTTGTCTTTCCGCACCCGGATGGGCCGAGCAATGCGAAGAACGACCCAGCCGGCACGGTGAAACTGACGTTGTCGACCGCGGTGAACCCCGGGAATTGTTTTGACACACCGACCAGTTCGAGGTCGGCGCCGCCTTGAGCGAAGCCGCTTACGGAATCAGACACCTGCAACCACCCTTTAGTTGACGCGATTAGCCCAGGAGTACGCCCTGGAAGGCTGCCTGGAATTCGTTTTCCTCGGCATCCGACAGGGAGCGGAAAATCGATACCTGAGAAAGCGTGTCCGCGTTGGGGAAGATGAGCTGGTTCTCGGCGAGAGCGGGGTCAATCTTAATCGCTTCCTCGTACGCGCCGTTGACCGGGGTCACATAGTTGACCCACGCTGCGACCTGAGCCGCGATGGCCGGGTCGTAGTACCAGTTGATGAGCTTTTCGGCGTTCGTCTTGCGCGGGCTTCCGATCGGCACCATGAAGGTGTCGTTCCAGAACGTTCCGCCCGAATCGGGAAGCACGAACTTCCACTTCTCGTAGCCGGCTTCGAGGTTAAGGACAGTGATGTCACCCGACCAGACGATTCCCGCGAGAGCGTCTTCGCTCACGAGGTCTTCTGAATACGAGTTGCCCTTGATGTTGCGAATAAAGCCATCGGTGACACGCGCTTCGACCTCGTCGAGTGCGTTGTAGAACTCGTCGGCGGTGAACTTGGTGATGTCGACGCCCTGGCTCGACATCATGACGCCGAGGGTGTCGCGCATTTCGCTGAGCACAACAACGCGGCCTTGGAGGTCTTCACGCCACAGGTCAGCGACCGAGACAACTGGCTCGGTCACGAGGTCGGTGTTGTACACGAGACCCGCGAATCCGCCCTGCCACGGGAGTGACGACTTACGACCGGGGTCGAAGTCGGGGTTGAGGAGCGTCTCGACAAGGTTGGCGTGGTTAGGAATGTTGTCAAGGTTGAACTCTTGAGTCCAACCGCGTCGAATCCATCGCGAAACCATCCACTCGGTAAGGCAGACAGTGTCGGCACCGATGTCCTGCCCGAGCGCCAATTGGTCCTTGACCTTGGCGAAGTATGAGTTGTTGTCGTCGACGTCGACGAGGTACTTGGCGGCGATTCCTGTTGCCGCGGTGAATGCGTCGAGCGTTGGGTGGTTTCCAGCGTCGTCCTCGTCGAGGTACAACGGCCAGTTTGCCCAGTTGACGGTGGGGTCCGAATCCGAAATGTCTTCTGCGGCAACGAGTGCCTGTTCGCCTGGTGCACACGCGGCAAGCGACAACGCGATAGCGCCACCGAATGCGCCACCGAGAAGTGCGCGCCGAGAAATCTGGGCCGCACGAGCGTGCTGGACTAGTTCGCGAATGATCGGATCTTCAGGAAGGTTTTGCTTGTTCATGCATATCCTTTGCTCGGTGGGTGACTGCTCTGTCGTCCCCGCGTATGTCTGATAATGGCACAATTGACGACAAAAAGTAACCGCTAACAGAGATATTCACCAGACCGACAAGCCCAGAACACGAATTTCGCAGAATATTCCCGATTTTGTTGCGGAATCCCTCGAAAATCGCCATAATTACAGAGGGATTCCCCCAACTCGATTGTCACAGGAGACACACCATGCGGATTGCCGTTCCCGCCGAAATCAAAAACAATGAATATCGCGTCGCGATCACACCGGCAGGAGTAAAGGATCTTGTTTCTGCTGGACACTCTGTGCTTATTCAAGCCGGCGCAGGCCTGGGCAGCAACATCACCGATGATGACTACGCGAAGCAGGGCGCTGAAATCGAGAAAGACGCGGCGAAGGTCTGGGCAGCCGGTGAGATGATCCTCAAGGTCAAAGAGCCGATCGAGAGCGAATACATATACTTTCGCGAGGGAATGCTCCTCTTCACCTATCTGCACCTGGCAGCCGAAGAACATTTGACGAAGGCGCTGCTCGACGCGAAGGTCACTGCCATCGCCTACGAGACGGTTCAGCTTCCCTCCCGCGCACTCCCGCTTCTCGCTCCGATGAGTGAGGTCGCCGGTCGCCTTTCTGTCATCGTCGGTGCGAACGCGATGCTGCGCCCTAATGGCGGAACTGGGCTTCTCGTTTCGGGGGTTCCTGGAACCCACGCCGCGAACATCGTTGTCCTCGGTGGCGGTGTCGCCGGCACCAGTGCCGTTGCGATGGCCGTCGGGCTAGGCGCGAACGTCACTGTGCTGGACACTAACCTCCAGCGCTTGCGCGAACTCGACGCGTTGTACGCGGGCCGAGTACAGACTCTTGCCTCGAACGCTTACGAAATTGAAAAGGCCGCGGTGAACGCTGACATGGTCATCGGCTCGGTTCTTATCCCTGGCGCAAAGGCACCGAAACTCATCACCAACGCGATTGTCAAAAAGATGAAGCCGGGCAGCGTGCTCGTAGACATCGCAATCGACCAGGGTGGTTGCTTCGAGGATTCTCACGCGACGACTCACAGCGAACCCACGTTTGCTGTCCACGACACGATCTTTTATTGCGTCGCGAACATGCCAGGGGC
This sequence comes from Gulosibacter massiliensis, assembly GCA_945949175.1. Classification (GTDB taxonomy): domain Bacteria; phylum Actinomycetota; class Actinomycetes; order Actinomycetales; family Microbacteriaceae; genus MWH-TA3. Next base: position 5,822 of record CAMFDU010000038.1, read on the forward strand.
TGCGCCTCAGACGTCCACCCACGCCCTGACCAACGCGACTGCGCCATATGTTCGGGCACTTGCGGCCATGGGGTGGAAGGACGCCCTTCGAGCAGATCCGTCGCTCGCGCTCGGATTAAACACCTACAACGGCTCGCTCACCAATGACGCCGTTGCCGTCGCTCACGGTCTCGACGCGGTGTCGCTCGACTCTGTTCTCGCGTAGAGCACAAACCGAAGACCCCGCCACGTGCCCACACCGGGTGCGGAGGCCGGGTCGAACGTTTCCGGCAGAGCCCCAGTAGCTCGATGTGCCTCGAGAGTGGAGGTTCGGAGTGTCACGACGTTCGGAAAAGGTCCGAGCGCGCGGGGCAATGGTTGTCCGCTGGACACGAGAACGACAACCGGAGGCGATGCGTGACGCACACGCCGGATGCTATCGATTAGTTCGCAGGCGGCGATGGGCGTCATCGAATCGACCATTCTGTCCAGGTCGTCGATTACGAGGATGCGGGCGTCCAGGTCGAGTTCTCGGGCACTTGTCACCCAGGTCGCGGAATGCCCAGCGACTAATGCCCGCAATGTTTCGGTCCGCCCCGAGCCACGGTCGCCCACGACCACGACATCGCCGTCCCCCGGTTGCCAGTGGGCAATGCGGTAACACGCATTGCCCACGTCGTCGACGAGCCCAAAACCCTTTCGACCTTCTCGCGGAACAGGGGCTGACAACGCTGGCCGCCACGGGGGTGCGTGGACGCGCTCTCGTGCAAGTTCGACCAATTGGGCAGAGTTGACAGGCGGAACAAAAACGTCGTGGACCAGCCCGTCACCGAGCGTGACCACGCACCTCCCCCGCGACGGCGCAACGGACGTGGTTCGTCCCAACACCTGAATCACATCGTGGTGGGTATTCATCGTGAGACAAATTCTCACGGGGACGTTTGCCAACACCGAATCGCGCAGCACTCCACTCGGGTGTTGGACTGCGAGGACGAGGTGAATTCCGAGCGATCGCCCGCGCCGAGCGATGTCCGCGAACAGGTCGTGCGCCGCGGGGAATTGGCGCAGGAATTCGTGAACTTCGTCGACGACGATGGCTAACCGGGGTACGCCAGACGCGTTCTCGATTGTTGCGACGCGCTGGTGGACAAACTCTGCCTCCCGTCGACGAATCTCAGCGCTCAATCCCGCAATCGCGCGCGGCACATCAGTGGCCGTCAAATCAGTGAGCGTTGCGAGGTGATGGGGCAGCCCTCCGAGCCGATCAAGTGTCGCGCCACCCTTGAAATCAATCCCGACGAACTGGAGCTCAGTCGGTCTGAAGCGCTTGGCCCAGTCGACGACAAGTGCTGCGAGTGCATGGGACTTCCCTGATCCGGTTCGACCCGCAATGAGCAGATGGGGAGTGTCCGACGTCAAGGACACCTGCAACCGCGCGTGTTTGATTCGCGCGATGGCTTTCAGAATCCCGTCTGCACCGCTCACGTCATCGGGCAGATAATCGACGCGGATTGGAAGCGCCCCGCGGGCTGTGACGGAATCGATGCCGCGGTCCGAACAACGAATCACCAGCGCAACCTCGGTTGACTCACCCCGAGCAATCGACGCCCCATTCGCCCACCTCGCGGGGTTACCGGGGTTTTGCGGGACACCGAGTTGAGCGGTTGTCTGCACAATTAATGACGTCCACACAGCGTCCGCGATGGGACCGTTCCCGATGACGGTGACCCCGGCCACCACATCGACAAGCCACGGTGAACCATCCGGTTGGTGTCCAGCGCGAACGACGGTAGCACCATTGCGGGCGGGGAACCATTCGGGGTTTCGAGCGATCTCAGCGACCGACGGATGCGCACGGTTCTCGTCGACAATCCGTCGGGCATGCTGCACGTTGTTGGCCTCTCGTTCGGCAGCGCGCTCGCGCGCACGCGCAGACTCGGTTCGCCGTGACTCTCGAGCGGAGCGTCGAACCCCGTCGACGTGATGCGCGACCACCATCGTCGGTGCGATGACGGCTCCTAGCAGGGCGAACGATGAACCAGTCAGTCCCCATACCAATCCAGCTACAACCATTGGTGCAACAACGCCAATGACCGGGAAATGCGCGGCAGTCACCGCGCAACGGTCCCACGACTCGCTCACAGAAAACGAAACTGGCGGCGGTTCTGTGCAGAACCGCCGCCGTTCGTGACGTGTTTACTCGCCGATATAGGACATGACGTGCTTGATGCGCGTGTAGTCCTCGAATCCATACATCGACAGGTCCTTGCCATAGCCAGAGTGCTTGAAGCCACCGTGGGGCATCTCGGCGACGATCGGGATGTGGGTGTTGATCCACACCGCACCAAAGTCGAGGTGCTTGGCAAAACGCATCGCGCGGCCGTGGTCCTTAGTCCAGACAGACGACGCGAGTCCGTATTCGACTCCGTTCGCCCACGAGAGCGCTTCGGCTTCGTCCTTGAACTTTTGAACCGTGACAACCGGTCCGAAGATTTCGTTCTGGATAATCCAGTCAGTCTGCTTGAGCCCGGAAACGATTGTCGGCTCGATAAAGAAGCCTTCCGTGCCCTGGCGGTTTCCACCGGTCTCGACGACGGCGTTGTTCGGAAGGTCGCCCAGGATCCCCATGACGCGATCGAATTGGTTCACGTTGTTGACGGGGCCGTACAGGATGTCCTCGTTAGTCGGGATTCCCGTCGACACGTTCGCCTGAACGTATTCCTTCATCGCGGCGACGAATTCGTCGTGAACCTTCGCGTGCACGAGAACGCGCGTTGCCGCGGTGCAGTCCTGGCCGGCGTTGAAGTAGCCGGCAGTAGCGATCCCCTCAACCGCGCGAGCGATGTCGGCGTCATCGAAAACGATGACGGGAGCCTTACCGCCGAGCTCGAGGTGAACGCGCTTGACGTCGGCGGCCGCAGACTTCGCGACCTCCATACCGGCGCGAACCGAACCGGTGATGGACACCATCTGCGGAATCTTGTGGGCGGTCATCGCCGCACCCGTGGTGCGGTCCCCGATGACGACGTTCAAGACGCCCTTGGGAAGGAATTCCTGAGCAACCTGCGCTAAAAGGAGCGTCGATTGCGGAGTCGTGTCCGAAGGCTTGAGGACCGTGGTGTTCCCCGCGGCAAGCGCCGGCGCAAACTT
>CAMFDU010000039.1 GCA_945949175.1 Gulosibacter massiliensis
CCCCAGATCTGTTGCCCCAAACTTTTTGGGTGAACCTCAAGGACCCGACGCAGGCGGCCCTCGTTTTTGAGGCGTTGGGCGGAATGAGTGGCGTCGAGTCGGTCATCGACCAACGGTCGTACCTTGACGGAGTGTTTTCGATGCTCAACGCCGCGAGTCTGACGGCCGTTGGCCTGGCGGTGCTGATGCTCGTTGCCGCTGCGCTGCTCATCGCGACGACAATCCGACTATCGGCGTTCTCACGACGTCGCGAACTTGCGATCATGCGTCTTGTCGGCGCTTCGAATTGGTACATCCAAACTCCGTTCATCCTCGAGGGCGTGGTTGCTGCGACGATTGGTTCGCTCCTCGCGTGTGTCGCGATCGCAGGAATTGTGGTGTTCTTCGTGGGTGGCTATCTCGCGTCTGCCCTTCCGACAACGTCATTCATCACGCTCTCTGATGTCTGGATTGTCTTCCCTGGGTTGCTCCTTGCCGGCGCGGTTCTCGCGGCAACGAGCGCCTATGTCGCCATTTCCCGTTACCTTCGCGTCTAGCCCGGATGTAAACTGGAGGGCTTGGACTCACCAGATGACCGGAAAGGGGGTGCGCCATGCCAAAGGAACAAGGCGAAAAAGTCGTTGCGACGAACCGCAAGGCGCGCCACGATTATCACATCGAGGACACGTTCGAGTGTGGCCTCTCGCTGGTTGGTACCGAAGTAAAGGCCCTTCGTTTGGGCAAAGCGTCACTCGTTGACGGCTGGGCACAGATTGTCGATGGTGAAATGTGGATGGAGTCCGTCCATATCCCCGAGTACACCCAGGGAACGTGGACTAACCACGCGACGAGGCGCAAGCGCAAGCTGTTGCTACACCGTGCTGAGATCATCAAGATTTCGCATCGCATTCACGACGGCGGGTACACGCTTGTTCCGTTGAAAATCTATTTCAAGGATGGCCGCGCCAAGGTCGAGCTCGCCATCGCCAAGGGAAAAAAGGATTACGACAAGCGTCACACCCTGCGGGAAAAGGAAGACAAGCGCGAGGCCGAGCGCGCGATGAAATCCAAACGTCTGCGCGGGGAATAACGCATGTCGGACGAGCGTTCTATACTCGTGAAGCACCCGAAAGGGTTTTGAAAACTCAACAGTGTGGAATGTGGCTCGCCTCCCATCATGGGGATGATCGGTTTCGACAGTGCGTCTAAGCCGGAAAGAAGCGGGTCGAGGATGCAGGGTTATCTCGTAAACGCCCCTTGCAAACCAATAGGTGCCAACGCAAAGCGCACCGACTTCGCTCTCGCTGCCTAATAAGCCGCCATCGAAGTCCGTCAGACCGAGTTCCGCCTTCGGCTCGGATCCTGGCGCCATTTAGAGGGCTTGCTACGAACTTGTGTGTCAGGGGTTCGCGGGACATTAACTGATACTGGGCTCGTCGACTTAGGTGTTAGTGACAAATGTCGGGGCCGAGCAAAACGTCTTCACTGACTACACCCGTAGAAGTTTCCGACTGTTCGTATTGGACGGGGGTTCAATTCCCCCCATCTCCACCATTAGGTGGGTCATATTCCACACAACCTCTTCACCGACAGAACGGAATCCCATGTCATTTGGCGCAGCAATCGGAAGTTTTTTCTCGAAGTACGCCACGTTCAGCGGACGTGCGCGACGCAGTGAATTTTGGTACGCGGTCTTGTTCACGACTCTCGTGAGCATCGCGATTGGAATAGTTTGGCCGGGGACGACGGTCGTTGTCGACGGAATGTCGTTCCAGCAATCCTCCCTTTTGTCTAATCTTTGGCAGCTCGCTATTTTCGTACCGTCGCTCGCTCTCACGTGGCGCCGTTTGCACGACGTCGGGCGCAAGGGCACGTATTACCTCTTTATCCTCATTCCGATCGTGGGATGGATTATGTTGTTTATTCAACTTGTGAAGGACAGCCAACTCGGGGCGAACGCGTTCGGCGAACCCGTCAAGTAACTCAGGTCTTCTCGTGTGCCCCTGGCGAAAGTCGGGGGCATGCGCCGTTAAAGGGTGCGTGCGAACGCGTTGAGCGCAGAGCGGAACGCGATTGTTCCGACAATGAAGACGAACGGCGCGGTCCACCAGAACAATGAGGTGGGCTTGAGGTGAATATCCTCGAACCAGTCGAGTCGCGTGGTCGAATCGCCCAGCGCCGTGAGCGTGAAGCCCGCGGTGCCTCCCAGCACAAGACCAGTTTTGGTGACCATGCATGACGCGGCACCGCGTTTCGGTGGACGCGACTCGGACACTGTCATGGGATCGTCTAATCGGATTGGCCCGATTCGCGTAACACCCACAAACTCGGTCCCCACCCCATTAGTTTGAGTTGTCACATCGACCACAGTGTGCGGAATCCACGCGGAATGTGACGGCCAATCCGTCAGACGATTCCAAACGTGACCAATCGAGTGTGGAAGTTCGAGCCGAACGTCAATTCGCGTCATGTCGCCACCTTTCGTTTCCATCGTAGGGTGCCGACCGATTTGATTTAGAATAAGGGTATGGCTACCAACAACTCCCCGATAGACCCTGCGCTGCTTGAACAGGCGAAGAAGAGCCTCAAGAAAAAGCGCGACGCAAAAGAATTCCTCATCGTCACGATTGCTGTCAACGCGATTCTTGTCGGCATCTGGTGGTTCACTACGCCAACGGGCTACTTCTGGCCCATGTGGGTGATATTCGGAATGGGCATCGGGGTCATGTTCGCGTACCTCGATGCTTACACGGTTCTCGGGGCGAAGCCGATTTCAGACGACGACATTCGCGCTGAGGCCGAGAAAATACGGAAGCGCCCTTAGGCTTCGGCCGGCGAGGCATTGAGCGTCAGTGATGACGTGAAATGGGATTCGGAAATGCGACTTAACTTCGCCAGCGACATGTTCGAGTGGCGCGGTCCGTCTCCGTTTTACTTTGTTCGTGTCCCTGACGAGGAGGCAACGCGAATCGCAGAGGTCGCATCGATGGTCACGTACGGTTGGGGTGTGATCCCGGTGACAGTGATAATCGGCTCGTCGACGGTGACGACCTCATTGTTTCCCAAAGACGGTGGGTATCTGGTGCCCATCAAAAACGCGGTCAGGCTCCCCGAAAGAATTTCCGTGGGCGACGCAGTTGACGTGACACTATCTATTGCGGTCTAGCGGCTGTTCTCCACGAGTCGGGTCTGTCAGACTGAGGCCGTGACCTCTCAAAATATTCCATTTCGGGATGCACTCTCGTATTGGTGGAGGCTTGGTCTCACCAGTTTCGGCGGTCCGGCCGGTCAAATCTCGATGCTGCACGACGAGGTTGTCGTCAAACGGCGATGGATTTCCGAGAAACGTTTTCTACACGCGCTTAATTTCTGCATGGTCCTTCCCGGACCCGAGGCCCAGCAACTCGTCACCTACATTGGGTGGCTCATGCACGGGGTGCGAGGTGGACTCATCGCCGGCACACTGTTCATCTTGCCGTCACTGGTCATTCTCATCGCCCTGACGTGGCTGTACCTCGCGTTCGGGGAGACGGCAATCGTCATGGCGATTTTTGCGGCAATCAAACCAGTTGTCGTTGCAATCATTGCCCAGGCGGTGTTCCGAATCGGGTCACGATCACTGGGGCATCCCGTCCTGTGGGTAATCGCCGGAATCTCGACGATTGCCATGCTGGTATCGGGTGCACTGTTTCCGCTCATCCTCGCGGTAGCCGTTGTGGTGGGAATTGTCGGTTCGCGCGTCGTGCCCGCTGTTTTTCAAGGTGGAAGCGGACACGTGGCGACCGCGAACACCAGCGGCCAAGCCATCATCGATGACGAAACGGCAACGCCTCCGCATGCTCGCATCACGAGATGGCGTCTGTTTAGGACGGTGGCCACAACGCTCGTTGCGTGGCTATTGCCCGTTGGCGCATTGTGGCTGAGTCTCGGCCCAGACAGTTCACTCGTCGAGATGGCACTGTTCTTCTCCGGAGCCGCTCTTCTCACCTTCGGGGGCGCTTATGCCGTCCTTCCCTACGTTTTCCACGGTGCGGTGAGCGCTGGCTGGGCAACACCGACGCAAATGGTTGACGGTCTTGCGCTCGGTGAGACAACACCCGGTCCACTCATCATGTTCGTCAGTTTCGTTGGTTTTGTCGGTGGTTTCGGCGGCGAATTCCTCGGGGCGGGCACGTCCTGGGTTTCTGGAATTGTTGCGGCAATCGTTGCAACCTGGTTCACGTTCCTGCCGTCCTTCTTTTTCATCCTCGCGGGTGGTCCGTACGTCGAAGCGACACGGAATCGCACGGCGTTTGCCGGTCCTCTCACCGCCATCAACGCGGCAATTGTTGGTGTCGTGCTGAGCCTCGCGTTGGTGTTCGCACAGAATGTCTTTCTTCCAGTTGGAGAGTCGGTTGATGTGGTTAGCGTGGCGATTGCGATCGGTGCGGCCGTTGCACTCATTCGTTTCCGCCGCAGCGTCATCGAGGTGATCGCGTGGGGGGCGTTGCTCGGGCTGGTGATGGGTCTGTTCGCCACGTTTGTCGGGTAGCGTCACGCAGGGGTAACTCACAGAAAAACCCCCTAAACTCGGATAATGAGCGCAACCCTCCTCGCCCCGCTGACCTCCAACTACACCGAGCTTTTGGCCCGTGTGAAAGAGGCGGGTCTGTTGAAAAAGAACCCGAGCTTCTACGTCATTCGACTCGCGGTCATCTCTGTCCTCGCGACCGGACTGTGGGTTTTTGGCGGCTTCGTGGGGGCATCCGAACTTCACGACGGCATCGTTATTGGGGTCGCGTTCCTCATCGCCGGATTGCTCGGAGTTCTCGGTGCCCAATACGGCTTCATCGCCCACGAAGCGGCTCACCGACAGATTTTTCGCAATAACAAATGGAACGATTGGGCCGGACTTTTGCTCTCGAACCTGTTCGCGGGGTTGTCCTACGGGTTCTGGATGCGTAAGCACAATAAGCACCACCAGAAACCGAACCAGATCGGTCAAGACCCTGACATCGCGATTCGTGTCTTGAGTTTCACGGTCGAGTCACGCGACGAAAAGCGTGGGATCGAACGCTGGATCTCGAACCGCCAGGGCTATCTCTTTCCGGCCCTATTGTTCTTGACCGGTTTTGACCTTTTGCTCGATTCGTTCTCGGCGCTCCGCCGCACGGATCGTCCGCTCAGAATTCGTCTTCTCGAGTTCTCGTTGATGGTTGTTCGTCAGACCGCACCGTACGTCATTATGGGTCTCATGTTCGGGTGGCTGTGGGCAATCGCGCTGTGGATGTTCATGATGATGATCTTTGGGTTCTTCATGGGAGCCGCGTTCGCACCGAACCACAAGGGCATGCCGCTCGTTCCGCGCGATGCAAAACTCGACTTCTTTGAACGTCAGGTCCTGACGAGTAGAAATATTCGCGGAAGCTGGCTTAAGGACAACCTCATGGGGGGACTCAACTATCAGGTCGAGCACCACCTCTTTCCGTCGATGGCTCGGCCCTATCTCAAGCGCGCTCATGACATCGTGGTGGCCTACTGTGCAGACAAAAACATCACACTGGTCGAGATGAACTTGATGTCGTCGTACAAGGCAATCATCGTTTATTTGAACAAGGTCGGACTGAGCAACAACGCCGACCCGTTCGTCTGCCCGATGGTTGCAGACATGCGACCCCGCTGGTAGTTTTCCGCGAATGACACTGGTTGATCGGGTGACGACTCGGTTCACCGAGGTCGTCGGGGCAGAGCCCCTTGGTGTGTGGTCTGCACCCGGTCGAGTCACCATCATTGGCGACCACACCGACTACAACGCAGGATTGTCATTACCCATTGCAATCAACCTCAGCGTGGTCGTTGCCGTTGGAGTTCGGGATGACGGTCGGGTGCGCGTGGTCTCACCCTTCGGTGACACGACGACAGTGGAATTGACTCGGTGCGTGCCGGGGTCCGTTAGTGGCTGGGCCGCTGTTCCGCTTGGAGTGCTGTGGGCACTGGGCGGTTCGCGCGGCGGAGCATCGGGACTAGATATCGTGATCGATTCGGATATCCCCGCTGGCCCAGATTTTGGGGCCAATTCGGCAATCGCGTGTGCCGTCGCCGTGGCGGTGAATGATCTGTGGGAAATCGACCTAGGGCGAATGGATTTGGTTCACGCGTGCCAACGTGCGGAACACGACATGGTCGGAACGCCGACGACGATGGTTGACGCAGCGACGGCGATGTTCGGGGAATCGGACTCCGCTGTTCTCGTTGATTCCCAATTGGCCGAAGCCTCGGCGGTTCCCTTTGCCATTGCCGATGTTGGGCTCGTGCTTCTTGTCATCGTTTCGGACGGACAACATTCGCCCGGCGTTACAGCCAATCAGGATCGGCGCGCGTCGTGTCTGCGAGCGGCCGGGTCGCTCGGAGTTGAGACGCTGCGCGACCTCGCCGTCAACGACCTGCAGCGTGTGCGCGAAACTGAGGATGAAGAAACGTACCGAAGAGTCCGCCACGTGGTCACCGAAAACGCTCGAGTTGCGGCGGTTGCCGAATTGCTGTGGTCCGATGGTCCGCGCGCGATCGGGGACTTCCTTGTTGCCTCGTACTTGTCGATGAGGGACGACTTTGATGTGCAGAACTCGCACAGTTCCCGTGTGATCCGATCGGTACAGCGGGCCGGCGCTCTGGGGGCTCGGATGACGGGTGGGGGCCTGGGCGGGGTCGTCATCGCACTTGTGCCAACCGAATTGCTGTCGTTCGTCGAGCGCAAGGTTCGCCAGGCCTTTACTGACCTAAAGTTAAGCGAACCCGAATTGTTTCTCGTGACACCATCGCGCGGCGCGTATCGGGTTTACTAGCGCTTGGCGTCGGCAAGCGTTCCGGTTGTTTGTTGCGTCGGGTCAAAAATGACGCAATCAATGCCGCGGTCCCCTTTGGCCCACGATGATTCGGTGGGGTAGTAATACTGGAAATCTAGTGCTGAAATCCCAAAGTCAAGCCCGACGAAATTCTTGAACTCGACGGCACACTCTTTGGTGCCAAAGCTCACGAGATCCTCTACTGAAGGGTATGAACTTCCGACGAAGGTCAATGACGCGAACACCTCAAAATCATGAGCGGTTTCGCACTCAACAATTGGCTCGGTCGTGTTGATTCCGTCTTCGAGGTAAGCCTGGTCGAGGCAATCACCAATCGCCAGTTCGATGAGCCCCGTCGGAGGGAAAGACGGAGTCACCGAGGGGGTAACGACAGGGCTAGGCCCACCACCATAGGTGCTGCTGAGCGTGGAAACCATGGTGCACCCCGTCAGCGACAGAGCGGAAACCGTTATGACGGAGGCAAGGCGAAACGCCGAGAAACGGATGACAGGCACGGTCTAAGACTACCTAAGGGTCGACAGAACCATGTCGTGTAAATGTCCGTTGGTTGCACACGCTGTGCCGTGCCAAGGACCCTCGCGGCCCTCGATATCGGTGAACCGACCTCCGGCTTCTTCCAGAATCGGGATGAGCGCAGCAATGTCGTAAGGCTGAAGGCCGCATTCGGTCGCAACATCGATGGCTCCTTCGGCGACGAGCATGTACGCCCACATATCGCCAATCGCTCGCGCCCTCCACGCTGAGGTTGCCAGTGCAATCACCTGGTCACCGCGACCCGCCTCAATCCACCCGGCTAAGGAGTTGTATGAGACAACCGCATCCTCAAGAGACGTCACTGAACTCACGGACATCCGTTCTTCGTGTTTCCCGGCGCGTTGTGTGTAAGCGCCCTGGCCTTTTGCGCCCCACCAGCGTTGGCCCAGAGCAGGAGAGGACACGACACCAACTACAGGGACGCCGTCGATTGCAAGCGCAATCAATGTTCCCCAAATTGGGACTCCACGGAGGAAATTAGCGGTGCCGTCAATCGGGTCGATGATCCATTGGCGATGAGGGCGGTGTTCGCCTTCTTGGTGGCCGGTCGAACCGAACTCTTCACCCAAGATGGCATCCTCTGGCCGTGCGGCAGCCAAGCCCTCGCGAATCGCATGTTCGACTTCACGGTCTGCTTCGGTGACCGGTGTGCGATCGGGTTTCGTCGTGACGGTGAAGTCTTGAGACTCATAACGACGCATCGACACCAGGTCGGCCATTGCGGCAAGCGAGCGGGCAAGGGCGAGGTCGTCCTGAACGGTAATGGGCACGCTGTCAGGTTACGCCACGGAATCAAGCGACTGAATCAATCGCTGCACCGAATCGAGTCGCGCCGCACCTTCAGGCCCGAGTGCGCCGGCGGCTACTGCTTCGACCATCGCACAGTCGGCGTCAAAATGGTTGCATCCGCGTGGGCAATCTTCGGCGATTTCCGCTAGATCGGTGAACGCCGCCAGGACGGACTCGGGGCGAACGTGTCCCAACCCAAACGAGCGAACTCCGGGGGTGTC
>CAMFDU010000040.1 GCA_945949175.1 Gulosibacter massiliensis
ACGCCGGGTTCTGTCGTGGACGGTCATCTTTCTCGACGCCGCGTTACCGCGGAGTTCTAGCAACCTACCCGATGCCTCGGCGAGCAGCGTCAATGGCATCTGTCTGGTCTTGCTCCGGACGAGGTTTACCTAGCGAAGCCGGTCACCCGACCCCCTGGTGGTCTCTTACACCACCGTTTCACCCTTACCCTTGCGGGCGGTCTGTTCTCTGTGGCACTGTCTCGCGGGTTACCCCGGGTGGGTGTTACCCACCATCCTGCTCTGTGGAGCCCGGACGTTCCTCGGCACCTTTCGGTGACGCGACCGCCTGGCCGACCCTCTCGTTATTCCATGTTAGCGACTAGTCGAACGAGTCGCGACGGTCCATCGACGCATTCGCAACGGCATCCGCACGGGAATTGAACTCACGGGCAATCCATTCGAACGTGACGTCGGTTCCGGCGATGACGGCATGTGCCTCCCGTGCAAGCTCACGCATGTCGGGGTGTTTGATTTTCCATCGTCCCGACATTTGCTCGACCACGAGTTTCGAATCCATTCGAACGTGTATAGATGCGGTGGCGTCAATCTGTCGGGCTTTGCGAAGACCGCCAATCAATCCCGAATACTCAGCGACGTTGTTAGTCGCTATTCCGACAAAAACCCCTACTTCTGCGAGGATTTCCCCGGTCTCGGCGTCAATGACTACCGCACCTCCGGCCGCTACGCCCGGATTACCGCGCGAACCGCCGTCAGCCTCGACAATGAAGCGCGTCACAGTCCCGATTCCGCCGTCCGAATCAAAATCGCGTTACTGTCCGGACACATCAACACCTCGTCTGCGTCAGCGGATCGAGCGTCCTGCAATTGCCCCGGAGTCAGCGTCACCCCGCTCGCCGAGGTGATTCCCGCTCGCAGATGGGATGCGCCAACGCCGTAACGTTCTCGTTGGCGTTCGTAGAGCTCGATCAGGTCAGACGGCAGCGTGGCAACAATCTCGGCGCGAGCGGTGATGATTTCGGCACGACGCCGGTTCGAAGCGTCGATTTCTGACCGAAGAGCATTTTGCGCGTCAGCTCGCGCTTCGTGAAACGAGTCTCGAGCGATTTTCACTGCGTTCCACGTCCCGGCCACCTCGTCGCGCTCTGTGAGCGCCTCCAATTCTTGTTCTTCGAGCATCGCGATCCGTCGCTCCAAAGACTCTATTTCGTGTTCGAGTGACGTCAATTCTTTAGAGTCTGTCGAACCCTTTTCACGCGCACGATCTTGTTCAATTCGGTCTTTTGCTGCCCTAATGTCAGATTCAAGGTGTTCACACCGACGTTCGATCTCATCGTGGCGATCTGCCCATGCCTCCGACTCACGGACGAGACGTTGGTAATCGGCGTCGGTGTCCAGCGCAATCAGCGCGGCGTTCGCGTCGACAATTGTCCGACTGATCACAATTGCTTCCGTGTCGAGTGCAAGCACATCAAGCAGCCTGGTTTGCGCCTCAGCAGGAGCGCGCATCACCATTACTGCATCACCGCAAAGGACCATGGGTCCGTATTGATGTCGGAAACGGTCACCGCAATGTCGGGACGCGCTCTGCGGAATTCCGACGCAGCAGTCTCGAGCCACATCCATTCGGCCGCCCAGTGCGACACATCGATGAGTGCCGTGTCATTACCGAGTCGCGCTTGTTCGCGGAATTCCGACGCCGGGTGATGTCTCAGATCGCTCGTTACATAAACATCCGTTGACGTGACATCTTTATGCGCGAGAAGCGCATCCCCCGCACCGGCGCACAACGAGACCGAACGGATTCGGCGAGCAAAATCTCCGGAAACTCGGACGCCACCAGCGGTCGCAGGCAATTTTGACGCGATATCCCGCGCGAAATCACCGAGGGTTTGCTCGGGTACGTGGCCGATTACTCCCAGTCCACCGCCCAGTTCATCCGAAACGATTGGGCGCTCGACGGTGATTCCCAGGGTCTTTGCCAACGATGCACTTGTTCCGGTGGGGACACGGTCACCATTGGTATGCACACCGATCGCCGCGCACCCGCCACGGATGAGCCGAGCAACAAGTTCGCCCTTGTAACGGTCTTCGTCAACACTAGACAGCCCCCTCAATAGCAACGGGTGATGTGCGATGAGGACGTCGAAGCCGCCGGCAATGGCCTCGGATACGGTCTCATCGGTAATGTCGACCACGAACAATACCGACGATACTGCGTGGTGTGAAGAGCCCGAGATTACTCCGGAATTATCCCAATCTTCTTGACCGGCCAGAGGCCATAGTTCATCAATAGTTGCGGTGATGTCCCGCAGTGTCGTCGTCACCGTTGGCCTACGCGTTGCGATTCGGGCGAACTGCGCCAAACGTTGAAACGATCAGTGAAAGCATAAATGACAGCACGAGGATACCCGCTGGGACGACGAGCGAGATGGTGTCTGGTAGTCCCAGCGCCGTTACGAGCGGTGCAACCGAACCGTCGTAAACGGTGGCAAGGCTCGGAACTGACCATGACGTCAGAGCGAGACCGACAACCATGACGAGAAACGAAAGAACTGAGTTGATGACTCGCGCGGCCCCACCGAGTTCACGACGCGATGCAATCGAAGCCCCTGCCATGAGTCCCACGATCACCGCGAGCGGGATCGACATGAACGGGATTCCTGGAAGTACAGCGACGATATCACCAGCAATCCCGGTTAGATCGAGCCCAAGGATTATCAGTGGAACGGCCATGACAAAAACGCGAATTGGCCAAGACCCAGACCCACGGTCATCCCGAACCGCAACCATCATCAACGACCGACCGACAAGTGCGGCGATCAGAATCAGGGGCACCGCAAAAGTGATCGTTCCCACGATGAACGCCAACTCGGTACTCGCCGCAATGATATTCAGCGCTGGGTTCGAGCCAACAAACAAACTGCCCAGTGCGTTGGGGCTCATTCCCAAGACGAGAGCCCAGGCAGCGAACCCAAGACCGGCTGCGAGTCCAATGTATAGCGTCACGCCGCGCACAACGGTTTCATCACGGCGAACCACAGTGGCCACTCCTGACTCAATACCCGCAAACAGGATGACGCTGATCGGAATGATTCCCGCGGCTATCACAATGTTTTCCGGAGTAAAGAAGTCTCCGGTTTTGGTAGCGACAACCGCGAGGCCGGTGAGAATGACTACGGCCGGACCAACGACTGTGAATCCCGCCAGTACCAAAATTGAGCCACGATACGCCCTACGCGACAACGACGCAATGACAAAACCAACGAACGCGATCAGCGCTACGACAATTACCGAGGCATGGGCGTTCGGAGCAAATTGGGCAAGCGTAGAGGTTACGCCAGGGATCGAACTCAGTTGAAGGCCGATGCCCTGAGACGTGACGAGAAGTACGGTGAGCGTGCCAATGAGAACAGCGAGCGATCCGACGACCCAAAGGACTGTTCCCCCAGCCACGCCAGCTGCCCTTTGAATCGCTCCCCTCGTCGATAAAGCGTGACGGATAGAGGTCGACCGTGCGAGAAGAACGAGAGGAAATACCGCAAACAGAGCGATAACGGCAGAAACGACCCCCGACGAGTTCAGCATCGAGTCGACGCGCGCGGGCACGGGCGACCCGAAGGAAGTGAAAACGGACGACGTCACGGGTATGAGCATTGCCACCATTGCCGCCAAAAGAATTACGACATTCCAACCCCCGTAACGGCCGTTCACGTCGGGTACCGGGGGTGACTCTCGGGCGGGAACAGTCGCCAGATTAGGGTCTACAAGATTGGCCAGGGTGGTCGTCGTCTCAGTTGTGGGCAAAGCTGTCACGACCGAAGCGGCGTCATCCGCGGCATTCGTCGCTGAATCCGAGATCGGCTCATCGCTCAAGCTCAACGTCGCAATCTTCGGGTCGACGTCGGCATAAACGTCTTTCAATTCGTCCAGCAAGAGCTGAGCGTCCGCCGGTTTAGCAGAACGCAAGTGGTTGACGAATTCCTTTGCCGTTCGCAGGTCGTCTTCTCGTAACGTCACTTGCGCATCAAGCATCGCGATTTGTTCCGAACTTGTCATCTCTGCGGACTCTGCAAACACCGTCGCAATTTCCTCTTCGGACATTGATTTGCGTGTCGGGACGACAAGGCGCGCAGGGGGCGCGGGTTCCCGAAGACTCGGTTGTCCTGTTGCCACCGTAGGAAAGTAATTCACGTCAGACGCCGCCGGGATCGGTGTCGATCCCACAGCCGGCAGGATTGGAACGAAATCAGCGTTTTCTTCTGAAGCGGCAACAAAAGATGAACGTCGGGGCCGACCAAAGAGGTTTTTGCCGTTTTCTTTATCCGCGACCATGCTTACTACCTTAACGCCACGATGCCCTGGAATCGTGGATTTGCGGGGCACGCCGCGGAACGGTAGCGACCGCAACTCCGCTCACCAAGAGCGCAATTCCGGCCCAACCGACGGTTGGCAATACTTCGCCCAGCAGTACTACCGCCAAAATTGTGGCGAAAACGGGTTCCAAAAGGGTCACCAGCGTTACGAGCGAGGCGCTCGCTCGTGTCAGTGCGTAACCAAACAACAGGTAAGCAAGCACCAACGGTCCTAACGCGAGGTAGACGCCGCGGGTGAGGTTGTCGAAATCCGAAACGAGCGGACCCCCGGTGAACACAAGGACGACGAGCAACGGCAACGCCCCTGCCCCAAAAACAGCACCCATTGAGCCTTGGAAGCTCGCTCCGGCTGCAATTACACGAGAACCGGCGACCGAGTACAGTGCGTAGGCCATGCCCGCAATCAACGCAAGAAGTACTCCGTTTGGGCCGACATCGCTTGTCCCACCGCGGGCAACTCCAACAAAAACGAGTCCCGCGCCAGCGATTCCAACGGCAAAAAACCAACGTTGTGTGGGCCTTCTTTTGGTTGCAATCCATTCAATGACGCCGGCGAAGAGGGGCCCGGAGCCCAAGGCGACCGTATTGCCGACCGCAACACCCGCGTCACGCATACCGGCATAGAACGCCAGCGGATACACCAGCACACCGATTCCTCCGAGCACCACCCACCATCGCGCCTCAGGGATTGAAAGTGCTCTCTGAACGGCGCGCCAGGTCAATGCGGCGAGAGCAACGCCACCCACCCCCATGGTGAACGCTCCGATGGCGAACGTCGAGACGTTGGATGACATTCCGGCAGCGACAACTCCAGTCGTCCCCCACATCAGGCACGAGACGAGCAGGGCGAGCAGAGCGGAACTGGACATCTACCCCAGCGTACGCGCGATAGAGGCGACGAGTGGCGCAAAAAGTGGGTGGTCGTCGTTTATTCCACAAACCGTCGAAGCGATTTCGCCAGCACTCAGCGTCGCCCTCATCCGTTGAAGTTCGACGGACTCGTCGTCGGACGTTACGTCGAATCGCAGCGCAGCCTCGATGACCTGCAATAAGGCGACAGGGGTGAACCCGACTTCGCTCAGCGCCGCTGCGGGCTCGACGAGTCGTTCATGGCGCGAGAGCTTTCGGAGGGGTTGACGACCGACGCGAACCAGCTCGTCGTCAAGATCTGGATTGTGAAAACGGTTCAACGTCTGTGCCACATAGGCACGCTGGTCGTTTTCGTCGATTCCGTGTCGCGAAACGAGCATTCGGGTTGTCTCGCGAAGTACGTCATCGACCAGCGACGTGACAGAGCTGATTGTGAGTGCCTCGGCAATGTGTTCTGCCCCCGCGAGAAGTCCGAGATACGCGATCGATGCGTGCGCCGTGTTGACGGTGAAGAGTTTTCGTTCAATGTACGGCGCGAGGTTGTCCACGAAATGTGCATCAGGGATGGTTGGTTCGGCGCAGCCGAACGCGGTTCGGTCGATCACCCATTCACTGAACGCTTCGACCGTGACATCAAGGCCTTGCGTGGGATCCTGAATCGGAATAATACGGTCAACAGCGGTGTTCGCGAAGCGCGCTCGGGACAATTCGACATCAGACGCTGATGCCGAGACGAATGATTTGAGCACATCGGTCGCCCCGATGGCATTCTCGCAGGCCATCACCGCGAGCGGGTGCGGTGCAGTTCGGGCCGCCAATCCTCGCGCAATCAGTGGAGCGACAAACTCCAAAACGCGCGGACCAACCGCGGTGGTGACGATATCAGCGTCAGCAATTGCCTGAATCACCTCACCCGGGTTGTTCGCCGAATTCACCGCCGTGAAATTGTCGACAATGTGCACGACGCCGCTCGAGCCTGTCTCGACTACTCGATATGAGTCATTCTCCTGAAGGGATGAAATCAATGACTCGTGGACGTCCACAAAGATTACGCGGTGTCCCGCTTTGTGCAGCGCTAGCCCGATGAATCCTCGACCAATGTTTCCTGCCCCAAAATGGACAGCGGTCATGAGGCGTTGAGCCCGAGACGGCTCAGCACGTGATCGGTCGTTGTCGCCTCAAGAAGCTCTGTCACCGCACTCATGTCGCTGAAGATCGTCGCGATTGAGCCAAGAACCTCGAGGTGACTGTCGCCTTTCCCCGCAATTCCGATGACAAATCGAACCGGATTGCCTCCCCAATCGATCGCATCGTCATAACGGACAACCGCGATTGCGGAACGATTAATTGAGTCCTTCGATTCGTTGGTTCCATGTGGAATCGCGAGGAGGTTCCCCATGTATGTGGAAACCGAGGATTCACGCGCGAACATTGCCGAGACGTATTCGTCTGTCACCGCGCCGCTGGAGACGAGAAGCGCCCCCACCTCTGCGATGGCTTCTTCACGGGTTGTTGCCGTTCCGTGAAGGCGAATCGTGTCTGCAGATAATACGTTCATCACGTGAATCCCCGGTTGTCGCTGACCTACGCTCGCTGAGCCCGAAGGGTCTCAACAACCTCGTCATACTTCGGAGTGGCCATGAAGTTCTCAACCGTGACGTGAATGGCGTCGGGGGCCATGTGGCGCGCCCGATCCGTCAGCCCCGAGTGAGTAATCACGAATTCCGCGTCCGACGCCAACTCGGCTACAGCCTTATTGATGACGGTGACGTCGGTGATGCCGGCGGACTTCAGCTTGGTGCGAAGTAGGGTTGCCCCCATCGCGCTAGAGCCCATTCCCGCATCACAAGCGAAAATGACAGTGTGTGTAAGGTCAGCAGACATTGTTATTACCCCTTGTTTGCCTTCGACTGTGCCTTTGCAGCAGCGAGTTCGCCACTCTCGGCTTCAATGTCGCCCTTGCGAGTCGCACGAACGACGATACCCGCAATCAAGAACGATACCGTTGCCGACAGAATCACCGAAAGGATTACTCCTACGTAGGCGGTTGTGGGCGTCTGGATGAGCACGGCGAAGATCGAACCCGGCGAGGCAGGGGCGCGGAGGCCACCACCCAGAATCAGGTTCGTTGCAACACCGGTGGCGCCACCAGCGATAACAGCCACGATGAGAGCTGGCTTCATGAGGACGTACGGGAAGTAGACCTCGTGAATTCCACCAAGGAAGTGGATGATGATCGCACCAGGAGCGGAGGCCTTCGAAATGCCAATGCCGAAGACGGCAAAAGCGAGAAGGATTCCAAGACCGGGTCCAGGGTTAGCCTCGAGGAGGAACAGAATCGACTGACCGTCCTTCTCTGCAGCAATCGTTCCGAGTGGCGTCAAGACACCGTGGTTGATTGCGTTGTTCAGGAAGAGGATCTTCGCAGGCTCGATGAGGAGACTTGCAAGTGGGATCAATCCTGTGTCGATGAGTGCCTGGACACCGGCGCCGAGGGCGTCAGAGACCGAGGTCACAACCGGGGAAATTCCGAGGAATGCACCGATTGCGAGCAGACCACCGACGATACCTGCCGAGAAGTTGTCGACGAGCATTTCGAAACCGGCACGAATCTTGCCAGCCCACAATGCGTCAACCTTCTTGATGAGCCATCCACCGAGGGGTCCAACAATCATTGCGCCCATGAACATGGGAATTGTGGTTCCAACGATGACACCCATCGTTCCGATGACACCCACGACACCACCACGCGTACCGTAGACGAGACGTCCACCAGTGTTTGCGATGAGCAACGGGAGCATGTAAACGATCATGGGGCCGACCATCGCGAGGAAGTTAAGTCCACCCTCTTCGACGGGAGCACCAAGGCTGGGGACCCAGCCGGTGGGGATGAAGAAGGCCGTGATGAGGCCCCAGGCGATAAACGCCGCGATGTTGGGCATAACCATGCCCGAGAGGAAGGATCCAAACTTCTGAACCCCTACTC
>CAMFDU010000041.1 GCA_945949175.1 Gulosibacter massiliensis
GAGGACAAGGTTGATGCGATTCGCGCAGCGACACCCCGCCCCATCGTCATGGTTGGGGATGGTGTTAATGACGCCCCTGTCCTCGCGGTTTCCGATGTCGGAATCGCGATGGGGGCAAAAGGGTCGACCTCGGCGGCCGAGAGCGCCGATATTGTCATTCTGCTTGACGATATCTCGCGCGTCGCACGCGCCATCTCGATCGGGCAGCGAACAGTCGCCATCGCACTGCAGTCCATATGGTTGGGGATTGCATTCTCACTTGCACTCATGGTGTGGGCCGCGCTAGGGCAGATACCAGCAATCGTGGGTGCTGCGCTGCAAGAGCTCGTCGACCTCATTTCAATTCTCGGCGCTCTTCGCGCCGTTCGCGCAGGGCGGGCGCAATTGAAGGGGATTGCGGCTGGGCGATAAGTCCTAGGCTGTCAACAGTATGACCACGACTTCCGCATCGACCGACCGCTTCCCGTGGGCGGCGATGACAGCTATCGGATTCACGGTCTTTGCCACAGTGACATCCGAGTTTTTGCCGACCGGCATGTTGCCGTCGATGTCCGCCGACCTCAACGTCAGCACGTCGCAGATTGGTTTCCTTGTGTCGGTGTGGGCTGCGACGGTAGTTCTTACCGCCATCCCCATGTCATTGACCACTCGTCGCTTTAGCCGCAAGTCTTTGCTGATTGTCTCGGTGGGACTGTTCACCGTGTCGAATGTCATGGCCTCACTGGCTCCCAACTATGACGTGTTGTTTGCTTCCCGAATCGTCGGAGGTCTTGGCAACGGCATGTTCTGGATGATCGCAACGGGGTACGTGACAACAATGTTGCCCGCTCATTGGCGGTCTCGAGGGTTTCTGTTCATCTCGGCCGGGGCGAACCTCGCGTTTATCGCTGGACTCCCACTTGGTTCTGCACTCGCGGCGATTTCCGATTGGCGGGCCGGATTCCTCATCATGACGGCTCTGACGATTGGCGCGAGCGTCGGACTTTACGTTTTGCTGGTTTCCGTTCCTAATCCGCACACCGAGAACGCTGACGAAGTGCACTCGGTTGTCCGAGACCGATCCTTCCGAATGGTGTTGCTCGGGGTTTCAGGAGTGTTTCTTGTCGTTGGCGGAGGCAACCTGTTTTATCCCTACATCGCTCCGTTCCTCATCGAGGTCGCCCACTTCACACCACTGACCGTTGCCGTTCCCCTCGCGGCCTATGGTGTTGGCGGCACGATTGGAATCGTCGTCGCCGAGCGATTGGGTCGCCGCCCCGAAAATCTTTCGCGAAACATTTCAATATCGATCCTGTACATGGCGGCCATGATGGTTGTACTCAACCTGGTCGCCGGCTCGCAGGTCGCCGCGATCGTGGCCTGTGCGCTGTGGAGCCTCGGATTCGCCGTGACCGAACCACTCTTCGGGCAATACATCATGGAACTGTCGAGCCCACGCCTCCGAGACTTCGCCGGGGCGATGCGCACCACCGCGTGGAACCTGGGAATAGGCAGCGGATCGTTTATCGGAGGGGTGCTGCTGGTACCCCTCGGAATCACGGCTCTTCCCTATGTGGGCGCGTGTGTTCTTGTCGGTGGTGCGACGGTTGCCCTCATCGCGAGGCGCAGAGAACGAGCGCTCTGGGCAAACTAGAATGGTGTCAGAACCGACCACTTCGCGAGGAGCCCCGTGAACGACATTCACACATTCAACGCCCCCCTGTCAGAGGTTGACCCCGAGATTGCCGAGGTTTTGAAACTCGAACTCGGTCGACAGCAGGATTATCTCGAGATGATTGCGTCAGAGAACTTTGTGGCCCGCTCGATCTTGCAGACTCAAGGTTCGGTCCTCACGAACAAGTATGCCGAAGGATATCCCGGCAAGCGCTATTACGGTGGCTGTGAATTCGTCGACATTGCCGAGTCACTCGCGATTGAGCGAGCAAAGTCGTTGTTTGGTGCCGCCTATGCCAACGTCCAGCCCCATTCGGGTGCGACCGCGAACGCGGCTGTCTTGCACGCCATCGCCACCAAGGGTGACACGATTCTCGGTCTTGAACTCGCACACGGCGGGCACCTTACGCACGGTATGAAACTCAACTTCTCGGGCCGCTTGTACAACGCGGTGGCTTACGGCCTCGACCCTGAAACGTTCCTCGTCGATATGAACGTCGTGCGCGATCTGGCGCTCGAGCACAAGCCGCAAGTCCTCATCGCTGGCTGGAGCGCGTACTCACGCCACCTCGACTTCGCCGCATTCCGCGAAATCGCCGACGAGGTCGGCGCCAAGCTTTGGGTCGACATGGCACACTTCGCCGGGCTCGTCGCGGCAGGGGTTCACCCCAGCCCTGTCCCGTACGCCGATGTGGTGTCGACAACCGTGCACAAGACACTTGCGGGCCCGCGATCGGGTCTGATCTTGTCGCGCGACGAAGAACTGGGTAAAAAGCTCAACTCTGCCGTGTTCCCTGGACAACAGGGCGGACCTCTCATGCATGTGATTGCCGGAAAAGCGACAGCGTTCAAGCTCGCTGCCACGGCGGACTTCAAAGAACGACAAGAGCGCACTATTCGCGGGGCGCGAATTCTTGCTGAACGTCTCACCGCGGCCGATGCGACGAAGGCTGGTGTTGGCGTGCTCACCGGAGGAACCGATGTTCACCTGGTCCTCGTCGACCTCCGCAATTCGACCGTGAACGGAATGGAAGCACAAGACCTGCTTCATGACGCTGGAATCACGGTCAACCGAAACTCTGTTCCGTTCGACCCTCGCCCACCGATGGTCACGTCGGGCGTCCGCATCGGCACATCAGCGCTCGCAACGCGCGGTTTCGGAGATGCCGAATTCACCGAAGTGTCGGATGTCATTGCACACGCGCTGATGCCGAACCCGGATGTCGTCGAACTGAAACGACGCGTCAAGGTACTCACCGACGCTTTCCCGCTCTATAACGGCCTCGAACAGTAACACGGATGACGGCCCGGTTGCTCGATGGCACGGCGACCGCCGGGGCGATCAAGAGCGAACTTAAGGTTCGCGTGGACGCACTTCGCGCCAAGGGTGTCACCCCCGGGCTCGCAACGGTGTTGGTCGGAAACGACCCTGGTTCCGAGTGGTACGTGGGAGGCAAGCACAAGGACTGCGCTGAGGTCGGAATCGCATCAATCCGCCGAGAGCTTCCCAACAGCGCGACACAGGCCGAGGTTGAAGCCGTCATCGACGAACTCAATGCGAATCCCGCGGTGACGGGGTTTATCGTTCAGTTGCCGTTGCCTGAACACGTCGACACCGACGCGATTCTCGAACGTATTAATCCGAGTAAAGATGCGGATGGTCTTCACCCAATCAACCTTGGACGACTCGTTAATAGCGCATCTGGGCCAGTCACATGGCCGTTGCCGTGCACTCCGCAAGGCGTTGTCGAACTCGTCGAACGTCACGGTATCGCGTGGGACGGACTCAACGTTGTCGTTATCGGTCGAGGAATCACCGTCGGTCGACCCATTGGGTCTCTTCTTACTCGCAAAGAAATCAACGCCACCGTGACGCTCACTCACACCGGGACACGAAACCTTGCTGATCACCTGAAGTCTGCGGATCTCATTGTTGCGGCTGCTGGCTCAACATCCATCGTGACGGCCGCCAATGTCAAACCGGGTGTAATCGTTCTCGATGTGGGCGTCTCGAGGGTCACGAATTCCGACGGAACCACACGAATCGCCGGGGACGTCGATGACGATGTGCGTGCGGTCGCCGCGTGGGTCTCGCCGAACCCGGGTGGGGTCGGGCCAATGACACGTGCCTTGCTGCTGCAGAACGTTGTCGAGATAGCGGAACGCGCTCTGTAGGCCGGATTAGGGATTAGCGCCATTTCGGCCGCTAATCATTCCGCCCAGCGCGGGCATCACCCGAACTATTGAGGCCAAGGTATCCAGCACCAGCCAGGTGTCATTCGACAAGATGACGTGGGTGCGGGCGCGGATTTGCTCGTTTGTCTCGAGTTCGGATTTGATGAAATCCGCACGGTCCTCGGTTGATTCAAAAACGACAAGGGCAGCACCTTCCGCGCAGGTTTTTGCAGCAGGGGCGAGCGGTGCGTCGATGGGCCCCCAATCAGAACAGACCCCGCCAGCCGCGACAAACCTTTCGCGCAGGTTGTCCAATTGCACGGTTGGATTAGTCGAACATCCCGTGAGCCCAATCACTCCAACGCAGACGATTGAGATTGCGGCGAGGCGGTGCACGTGTCCATCCTAAGGACGGGTGCTATTCGGTACGCTCGAACCATGGCGAAGTTGTATTTCCGATATGGTGCGATGAACAGCGGCAAGAGCACGGCGTTGCTTCAGGCCGCCTATAACTATGCGGAACGCGGGCAACAGGTGCTCATCGCGAAACCCCGCATCGACACGAAGGGTGAAGCGTCAATCGTGTCTCGTCTTGGCGTTGAACGAGCCGTGAACTTTGTTATCGGACCGAATGACGATGTCCGCACGATGTTCGATGCCTATCGGGACCAAACCAAAGCAACGACCGGCCAAGATGTCGCGTGCCTGCTTCTCGACGAGGCTCAGTTCCTCAGCGTCGACCAGGTTGACGATCTCTTGCGCATCGCAATTCTCGAAGACGTTCCTGTCCTCGCCTACGGAATTCGGACCGATTTTCAGACAATCGCATTCCCCGGTTCACGCCGACTGCTTGAAGTGGCACACGCCCTTGAGGAATTGAAGACGATTTGTCGATGCGGGCGAAAAGCGATGTTCAATGCGCGGCTGGTCAATGGGCAGTTCATTTTCGACGGTGCGCAGGTCGCTATCGACGGCGAAAGCGTCACCTATGAGTCGCTCTGCGGCACGTGCTATCTGCGCGAATCCAACGGCATGCTCGCGCACGGGTTCAATGCCCCCAGCGCGTTCGTGCCAACGCTCGCGCCGGACTCCGACTTTTCTTAGGCTTCAACCGGAGAGAGCAACTGCGTCTCGGCAAGTTCACGGTAGAGCGGAACGGCTTTCAAAAGTTGCTTATGAGTGCCCACGCCCAAAACGACGCCCTTCCGAAGTACCACGATTTGATCGCTATCGATGACGGTCGACAGCCTGTGGGCGATGACAATCAGGGTGCGTTTCGCCGAGACTCGATCAATCGCGTCCTTCATCAACTGTTCGTTGAGTCCATCAAGGCTCGACGTTGATTCATCGAGTAGCAGGATGGGGGCGGCGGCGAGAAGCGCGCGTGCAATCGCGAGTCGCTGGCGTTCGCCGCCCGACAACAGCACGCCACCCTCACCAACCGGGGCGTGAATTCCTCGGGCATCTCGGTCCACGATGTTCAAGAGGTTGACCTCGGCGAGCACGTCGACACAGTCCGAATCAGATGCATTCGGGGCACCCAAAACGAGGTTGTCCCGAATTGACCCAGCGAGAACGGGAGCGTCTTGTTCGACGTAGCCAATCGCAGAGCGAAGCTCTGCACGATCGAGTGAACGGACATCGTGTCCACCGAGACGAATCGTGCCGGATTGCGGGTCATAAAACCGTTCGATGAGGGACAAAATCGTGGACTTCCCCGAACCACTCGGGCCGACGAGGGCGATGCGTGTCCCGGTTTTGATCGTGAACGACACTGAATCAAGAATCGGTGTCTCGGGGTCGTAGGCGAAAGACACGTTGTCGAATTCAATTGCCACTTTCCCGAGTTCGCCATTGAGTTGCTCGGTGACGACGTCGCTTTCGGTTTCGCCGGGTAACTCGATGATTTCCTGAATTCGCCCGAGAGCGCCGAGAGCCTGCATCACCGAGGTGAAGGCGCCGATTGCTTGGCCGAGGGGCATGATCATGATGAACAAGAAGAGAATGAATGACACGAGTTGTGCGACCTCGATGGTTCCACTCGCGACGCGGAATCCGCCGACACCGAGAACGACGAGGAACGACACCTGCATCGCGATGCTTGAAATCGGAACGACAAACGCTGAAATGCGTGCGACGTCGAGCCCCGCTCGCCAGGCACCACGGGCATCGGTGTCAACCGTGTCGATTTCGCGCTGAACTGCGTTGGCGGCGCGAACGGTCCTAACTGCCGAGATGGCCCGTTCGACCGACGCCGTGAGGTCGCCGACTCGGTCCTGTGCGATTCGCGAATACACGCGAATACGCCGAGACAGGCCGATCACAATGATGATTGAGGCGATCACCACAGCGAACGTGAGGCCGAAGAGCACGCTGTCGATGATGAGCATCGCGATGATGGCGCCAACGAACGTCACTGAACCGCCGACCGCCTCAACGAGGCCTTGTGTAAGTACCGCCCGTAACATGGTCGAGTCGGCACCGACACGAGAAACGAGGTCGCCGGTACGACGGGCATCGAACTGACTGATCGGCAGGTTGAGGAGTCTCGCGACGAGGTGGCGACGTGATGACAAAACCACGCTTTCGCCGGTGCGTTGCAACAGATAATGGCGAATGCTCGATAGCAATGCCCCGCCGACGACCAGGGCAATGAGTCCAGGGACGAGCCACCCGAGTTCAGTACCGGCCTGAACGGTCGAGATGATTTGAGCGACAATGAGTGGTTGACCGAGAGCCGCGCCAGCCCCGAGCAGGCTCAAAAGAATGACAACGATCAAAATCTTTTTGTGTTCGAGCAGGTACGGAACCAATTGCGAAAAGGTCGCCTTGGGACCGCTGTCATCGGTGGGTCCGCCACCGCGGCGGAATCCGCCGAAACGAGGTGATGACATGACCGTCCTTTTCGTGAGTTATGGGGGCGTGTGTCGTATCGTTTGTGCTCGACCAGACGGGGCGCATCCCTCAGTACTAGACTAAGTCTTTGTGTCTGTACCCGTGATTCGTGCTGAAAACATCGTCAAGAAATATGGCCATTTCATTGCTGTAGACGGAATTTCCTTCGAGGTACAGCGCGGGGAATCCTTCGGGCTTCTGGGACCCAACGGTGCCGGCAAGTCGACCACGATGAAAATGATTGCCGCGGTGTCGACGCGCACGTCGGGAAACCTCGAGGTCCTCGGAATGGACCCCAACACCGACGGTCCCGCGATTCGTTCACAACTCGGTGTCGTTCCCCAAGAGGACAATCTTGACGAGGAATTGCGTGTCCGCGAGAACCTGATCACCTATGGTCGATTTTTCGGAATGTCTCACGCTGCGGTGGCAAAGCGCGCCGATGAACTCCTCGAATTCGCGCAGTTGACGGAACGCGCCAAATCTAAGGTCGAGCCGCTCTCTGGCGGCATGAAGCGCCGTCTGACCATCGCCCGCTCCCTCATGAATGACCCGCAGATGCTCCTCCTCGACGAGCCGACGACAGGACTCGACCCGCAAGCGCGCCACATTCTGTGGGATCGTCTGTTTCGCCTCAAAGAGCAAGGCACGACCCTCGTTCTCACGACGCATTACATGGACGAGGCCGAACAGCTGAGTGATCGCATCATCGTTGTCGACAAAGGTGCGATCATGGCCGAGGGCTCGCCGTCTCAGCTGATTCGCCAGTATTCCAGCAAAGAGGTTCTCGAAGTCCGTTACGGGTCGGACAAGAATCAGTCCGTCGCGAAATCAATTGCTGACATCGGCGAACGTCAGGAAATCTTGCCCGATCGAATCTTGATTTACAGCGACAACGGCGAACGCGATCTTGCCGTCATCACGAA
>CAMFDU010000042.1 GCA_945949175.1 Gulosibacter massiliensis
AATCGTTCGGTTCGATTCGCGGGTTGATGCGGGCCGCTTCCTCTAGCCATCGCGGCGTGACGTGGACCCCACCCGGGACGCGCGCGGCGAAAACGGCGTCATCGGAATACAGGGCGTCTATCGACGACGCATGTTCCTCGACGATATTGCCGCGGGCGACGAACGACACCGCTCCCTCGTGCATCAGCGCCGCTAGGAATACCGTGTTGAGGAAAGGATCCATTCGAAGCCCGACGACCGATCCAGGTCGGACTCCGTCTGCTCGAAGTTTCGCCGCGATGCGGACAACGGTGTCGACAAAGACCGAATTCAGGAACTCGCCTTTCGCGCTCTGAATCGCGATTGCCTCGGGTGATGCTGCTGCCCGCTCGATGACGCCATGAATCGGATTGAGTCCCGTCACGTGATTACGCCTCGATAACGATGGGAACAATCATGGGGCGACGGCGGTGTTGGGTGTTGACCCAGCGACCGACGACACGACGAACGACCTGTTGGAACTGTCCGGCGTCGTTTACTCCCGAGGTCGCCGCCTCAGCGAGCGCCTTGACGATTTGTGGTTTGACGTCGTCAAAGACGGATTCGTCTTCGGCGAAGCCTCGCGCGTGAATCTCGGGACCGACAACGACCGCACCCGTTCGGGGGTCGATTGCGACGAATATCGAGATGAAGCCCTCTTCCGCCAAGATGCGGCGGTCTTTGAGGTCGGCGTCGGTGATTTCGCCAACACTCGAGCCGTCGACATAGACGAACCCGATGTCGTGTTGGCCGGCGATGTTCATTCGGCCGTCCTTCAGGTCGACGACCGTGCCGTTCTCGGGAATGAGCGTGTTCTGTATCGGAACGCCCGTCTCGATTGCGAGGGCGACGTTTGCGTGAAGGTGACGCACCTCTCCATGAATCGGAAACACGTTCTTCGGTTTCACGATGTTGTAGCAATACAAGAGTTCGCCGGCAGCAGCGTGACCCGAGACGTGTACCTTGGCGGTCCCCTTGTGAACGACGTTTGCCCCGAGGGCGATGAGCCCATTGATAACCCGATAGACCGCGTTTTCGTTTCCGGGAATTAACGACGACGCGAGGATGACCGTGTCACCCTTTCCGACCTCTATCTGGTGTTCCTGGTTTGCCATGCGCGACAAGACGGCCATCGGCTCGCCCTGCGACCCGGTTGACATGAAGACAACGCGGTCGTCTGGCATCTCGACGGCGTCCTTGAGGTCGACGACGGTTCCAGCGGGAATCGTCATGTACCCCAGTTCGGATGCAATTCCCATGTTGCGCACCATCGATCGACCGACAAACACTACGTGGCGCCCGTTCGCGACGGCCGCGTCAATGATTTGTTGGACGCGGTGAACGTGCGAGGCGAAACTCGCGACAACTACCTTGCCTTTCGCGCGGTGCATGACCTGTTCGATGACGGGCCCGATGTCGCGTTCAAGCGGCGTGAAACCGGGGACGTCGGCATTGGTCGAGTCGGTCATAAAGATGTCGACACCTTCCTCGCCGAGACGCGCGAACGAGCGCAGATCGGTGAGGCGACCGTCGAGAGGCAGTTGGTCCATCTTGAAGTCGCCCGTTGCGAGGACGAGCCCGGCGGGAGTGCGAATCGCAACGGCGAGCGCGTCGGGGATCGAGTGGTTGACCGCGACGAACTCGAGATCGAACGGACCGACGTTGAGCCGCTGGTCGTCGGACACGACCTCTAGGTCGGGCTTGATTTTGTGCTCCTTGAGCTTTGCTTCCATGAGCGCGAGCGTCAGACGCGAGCCGTACAACGTGATGTCCTCGCGCAGGCGCAACAGATACGGCACCGCGCCGATGTGGTCTTCGTGCCCGTGGGTCAACACGATTCCAACGATGTCGTCGAGGCGGTCGCGAATCGGGGTGAAGTCGGGAAGGATCAGGTCGACACCGGGTTGCGTTTCCTCGGGGAACAATACGCCGCAGTCGACGATGAGCAGCCGCCCGTCGAATTCGTAAACGGTCATGTTTCGGCCGATCTCGCCGATTCCGCCGAGTGGAATGATTCGAAGAGCACCCGTTTCGAGCGGTTGCGGTTCACTGATGATTCGAGGCATGGCGCCTCCTTCTTGCTAAGGGGCTACGCGGCCGTTGGCGTTGAACGACGCCGACGTCATGGGCATCAAATCAACCCAGAATTGTTCCATCTTTTCCGCCACCATTTCAATTTCACGTTGGGGGAACGACGGGAAGTGTGTTCCTTCGCGCATCGTTCGAAGGCTAAGAAAGTTCATGAGCGAACGCGCGTTCATCGTGACGTACATCGAAGAATAAATGGTGACGGGCAAGACCATTCGGGCGACTTCGCGGGCCACGCCGGCCTCCAACATTCGCTGATACGAGGCATAGGCCTCGGTGCAGACGGCACGGACTTCGGCGTCGACGAGTTGAGTCTGTTCCGGCGTGCCAGGAGTGAACTCGTAGCTGCCCGTCTTGCCGACCTGAACAAGGTTTCGGTCTGCGCCGGGAACATAGAACACGGGACGCAGTTCGCGATAGCGACCGCTTTCTTCGTTGTACGACGCGATGCGGTGACGCATGAATTCGCGGAAGACAAAAATCGGCGCCTGCACGTAGAACGTCATCGAGTTGTGCTCGAACGGCGAACCGTGACGGTCGCGCATGAGGTAGTTGATGAGTCCCTTGTCGCGGTCTGTTGCGTCGTCAGCATTGCCCTCGAGCGACTGCTCGCCCTGAGTCGAGACGCGAGCAGCGAACAAGACGTCGCGGTCGTTCGCGGTGGAGCGAACGAGTTCGACGGTCACGTCGCTGCGAAACTGGACATCACTCATGCGTTCAGCCTACCGATTGCGGGCGACCTAACGCCGAGTCCACGCCCCAGGGGCCGAGAGAAGAGCGGCCACCTCGCTAGAGAGGTTTCCGGATTCGATGTCGGCAAGGCTCATGTTTTCGAGAACGTTGCGCAGTGCGACTCGAGTCGCGATCCAGACGTCACGCAGGTGCACCGCGGCGCCCAGGTATTCGGTTTCCTCGGGGCGTTCGCCGCGAACTTCGGCGAGAGGGCCTTCGAGTGCGCGCATGACGTCAGCGACCCGAATGTCGGCGGCGGGCTTGGCCAGGCGGAATCCCCCGTCACGACCACGCATGCTTTGCAGGATGCCAGCGGTGCGAAGAGTGGTCAGCACACCGACGAGGAACTTGGTTGGAATGTCGTGCGTCTCGGCGATCGCGTCGCCCTTGAGCAACGCCCGCGGGTTTTCACGTTGGGCCGCCGCGAGTTCGAGCAACGCGCGCATCGCGTAGTCGACTCGAGCAGAGATGTACATGAGTCCATTGTGCCCGATTCCCAAATAATTCCCCTATTTCCCCCGACAATGCGGACAATGTGGATGTTACGTAACAAAACCCTTCGGGATTAGCCGTAACGGGCTCTCGTGCATACCGTTGAGGCATGGAGTACGGAATCGTCGCGGGGCTGCTCGTCGTGTCGACGCTGCTCGGACTCCTCTGGAAGAGTCGGCAGGGTCGCGTCGTCACGCAGAGTGGTTCGACCATCTCGCTCGACTATCGCGAAGCCGGCAAGACCACAATCCTGCAGTTCACCACACCACTGTGTGCACCATGCGCCCAGTTGAAACCGCGTCTCGAAAAAATCGCAAACTTCCGCAGCGACGTTGCCTACCGGGACATCGACGCGATTGAACATCTTGACCTGGCGAACCGGCTGTCGATACGATCGACCCCCACCACGCTCATCGTGAGCCCGGAAGGCGAGATTCGCGCGCGCATCAACGGCATTGCCCCAGCCGAAACGTTTATCAACGCCATCGAAGGCACCATTCCCGTACGATCCGTCACTGCAACCGAGGAGACCGTCATATGAACAAGCCCACTGGAATCGACCCGCGAGGACCGCGTTTCGGCGCGACCATCACCGCCGTGCTGTTGCTCGTCACCGTGTTCATTTCGATACCCCTCGCGACGGCACCCATCGACACGGAAGCGCCCGGATACGTTTTGCTCGTCGTGCTGTCGGCGATCTTCCTTTGGGGAGCGGTCGGCGGAGTCCAACAGTCCCCCTACGGCCTGTTCTTTGCGAAGTTCGTTCGCCCGCGCCTCAAGGCTCCGGAATTCGTCGAAAGCCCCGCCGGCCCAACGTTCTCGCAAGCCGTCGGATTCATCGTGACCATCACCGGCGTCCTTCTCTATCTCGTCGGCATCCCCGCCGCCGTTCCCGTCGCCGCGGCCGTCGCGTTCGTTGCCGCGTTCCTCAACGCAGCATTCGGCTACTGCCTTGGGTGCGAGATTTACCTGTTGTTCGCCAAGCGCGGCATCACCTTCGGGCTCGAAAAAGCCGGAACACCTCGCACAACGCGAGTCGGATCAGACCACAACATCTAGACTTCAAACCACCGAAGGAAGGTGTGAGATGTCGAGTCGTCGTGCGGTCATCGCCGGTGCGTCCGGTTTCATCGGTCGTGCGCTCGTCGCGGAACTGACAGCAGCCGGCTGGACGATAACGCGACTCGTTCGCGGTGCTTCAACGCGAGCCGACGAGATCTCGTGGGACCCGCAGATCGGAAAACTCGAACCAGCAGTTCTGTCGGGCGCTGATGCAATCATCAATCTGTCAGGGGCGAGTATCTCGCGCATACCGTGGACACAGTCGATTCGTGAGTCGATTGCCGCATCCCGTCGCGAAGCGACGACGACACTGGTGACGGCGATCAACGCGGCAAAGGTAACCCCGTCCACGTTTTTGTCCGGGTCAGCTGTCGGAATCTACGGTAATCGCGGTGACGAAGAATTAACCGAAACCAGCGCACGAGGTGCCGGGTTCCTTGCGGACGTCACCGAAGAATGGGAAGCCCATGCGTCGGGCGCCAACTGTCGAACCGTGTACCTGCGCACGGGCCTGGTCCTTGGTGATGGCGGCGCACTCGCGCCGCTTCGGCTGGCGACGTCATTCTTTGCGGGTGCGCGCGTCGGTTCCGGACAACAATGGTGGCCGTGGATCAGTCACCGCGACGAGGTTCGCGCCATCGTGCACCTCATCGATTCAAAACTCAGGGGTGCGGTCAATCTCGTCGGCCCAACTCCCGCACGTTCCGTCGAGGTGACGCGTGAGCTCGCGCGAATCATGAAACGCCCACACCTATTCGTGATTCCTTCCTTTGCTATTGGACTCATGGGTGACGCGGGCCGCGAGCTGCTCTTGGCATCGCAGAAAATTCGGGCGACGGCGCTCGAAAAGGACGGATTCGTATTCGAACACCGAACCGTCGTCGACGCGCTGCGCTGGGCTATCTCGGGAAAGCGCCGGTAACGAACCGAACTCCGCGGGCCAACGAGCCGAACCGGATCGGGTTTCTTAACCACAGCGCCGCGCGCACCACCGGCGCGAGCTGCCCAAACACGCGATCGAAAACCCGCGATCGGGCACGAGCATCGGCATCGGTGCCGAACCGCGTCCCCGACGAATCTTTCGGATGCTGACTGAACGTAATCGGGAAATAATCGCACTTGAGTTTCGCGCGATTCGCGTCGGCAACAAAGATGTATTCGTCGCCAAGAAAGTTTGGGGTTCCCGCTCCGAAATTCTCGTCGAACGACACCTTTGCTTGGCGAATCAGTTCGGGGCGAACCGCAAGTTCGATTGTGCCGACGCGGGCAGAATTCCACATCGTCGCCGATTCGCGAATCGCCGGGTAACGCTTTCGCAGTGCACCGGTTTCATCGTTGGCTCGTCCAAGCAACACCGCGAGACGCGGGTTGTCCTCGAATGTCGCGCGAACCTCGGCGAGCCCCTTCGTGAGCCAAGTGACGTCCTCTTCACCGAAAACCAATACCTTTCCGGCTGCCTCTCGAATTGCGGCATTGCGGCTCGCGGCTACTCCGGTTGATTTAAGGCGGATGATACGGACATCGTCGCGTTGTGGGGCGATATCCCCTGTCCCCTGAACCACCATCAGAATTTCCGTGTCAGCGCGAGCACGCGGCAACACGACACGCGATACCCCCTCGGCAAGCACCGAATAAGCGATAGTGAGCTCGGGCTCAGTCACTGTTAACTCGCGCTCGAGCAAATCGCATCAGCCCAGAGGCAATTCCCGAATACATCTGTCCAATCATACGAACCGCCAGAAACGAGACAAGAGCAGCGCCGGCCGCGATATCGCCGAGCACCGTCAGCGCAATTAGGGCAGCCATCAGAATCATGACGCCAACACTCGCTATCAGCGAGGCGAGCTCGCCCGCCTTTATTCGGGCACGGACCTTGGCAGCGCTCGACACGGGATCTTTCGCTTCTTGTTGATTTCGGAAACCCTGCTGCGTGACGAACTGGCGGCGGAGAGACATACCAAATACCTGAATAACCCCTAGCGCGATGACCAGATTCGCGAGACCAAACAGGGGCGACAAGAAGAACAGAGCCGCACCGATGACGACAATCCGTGCGCCCATCGTCAAGATCGACGTCAGTTCCATCGCCGTCGCCCAACGCCACGACTCCCCCGCGCGAGATGCCGAATTACCGTGGAAAGCTTTTTCAAAAACGTTGACGCGGTAAAGACTTTGCCCGTAACTCACGACACGAAGCCCGCCGAACACGACGAGGAACACGATAGCCAAAACAATCGTGTCGTTCGTCGAACGTGTCACACCAGCGTCGGGGATGATGATGGTCGAAAACAACTGTGCGGTGAGAAGTTCCGCCGCCGAGACAAGTGCTCCGATCGAGACCAGCCCAGCGACGATAAATCGGTCACGGCGTGTGCGGAAAAGGTCAGCCATCGCCGATCGGAATTGCAGCACCAAGGTGATCATGATGACCTAACGGTATCGTGCCTCGGCCGCAAGACCGCGTTTAATCGCGTCGATGATTTCATCCTTTTTCGCTTCCGACACCGTGTCATCGCGCTCGATGTTGGCGAACGAGAATTTACGCAGGTCAATCGGGACGCTGACGGGACTGATTGTCTCGAGCCCGACACCCATTGAATAATCGCCGTACTTCAGGCCGGTTCCATGAACCGCGTCTTCGAAACCTTCAAACGTGACGAGCGAACACGGGATTCCATAGGACTGGCAGACGATAAACACGTGCATCGCGCTGGTTACCACGCGGTCAAATTTGATCAGGCGTCCAAGGAATTCAGCAATCTTGTCCGGAGCCGACATCAACACGGACAGTTCCTCGAAGTTGTCGGGCAATCGCATGGTCAAAGCGCTGTGCGTGAAGTGCCGAACAAAGGCCGTCTTGCCGTTCGTCTTTTTCGGGCGGGTCAGCGGGATGATTCGTGACATCACCGCTCCAGGGTCACCGAAGGATTCGACGTCAGGTCCGCCACACTCTTTCACCAATCTCGCGGTGATCGGACCTCGAACCGAAATGTACTCGGCCTTCGGGTGAAGTTCGACATCGTCGGCAGAGATACCGGTGCCAACAACGATGGATGATGGCGTAATGAAACGTCCGATCGATCCCGTCGAAATAAGGTGGTGTTCCAC
>CAMFDU010000043.1 GCA_945949175.1 Gulosibacter massiliensis
GTGCTTGTCGTTTGCGAGCGCCACCAGTGTTTCGATGGTCGGCGTGTTCGGGGAATCGAACACGGTCGCTGCGGGCTGCCCGTCGATGGGCAAAGCATCAGGGGCGGTCGTGCGATAGGCCTCGACGTTGGCGGCGTAACCACCGTCGCTCTGGACAAACGTGTCTTCGCCGATCGGGGTCGGGTGGAGAAACTCTTCTGATTTACTACCACCCATCGCTCCGGCGTCCGCCGACACAATCACATACTCAAGCCCGAGTCGCTTAAAAATTCGTTCGTATGCATCGCGCTGTGCCTGGTACGAAACTTCGAGGCCCTCGTCGGTGTAGTCAAACGAATAGGCATCTTTCATCGAGAACTCGCGACCCCGCAGTAGTCCGGCGCGCGGTCGGGCCTCATCACGGTACTTGTCCTGGATTTGATAAATCGTGAGCGGCAAATCTTTGTACGAGTTGTACAGGTCTTTGACCGTGAGCGTAAAGACCTCTTCGTGCGTCGGTGCGAGCAAATAATCGGCGTCTTTGCGGTCCTTCAGGCGGAAAATTCCATCGCCATATTCGGTCCAGCGACCAGTAACCTCGTAAGGCTCGCGCGGAAGCAGCGCTGGAAAGTGAACCTGTTGAGCTCCGGCACGTTCCATCTCGTCGTGAATAACCTGTTCGACCTTGCGGCGAACGCGAAGCCCAAGCGGCAGCCAGGCAAAGATGCCCGGCGCCTGACGACGGATGTACCCGGCACGCACCAACAGGCGATGCGACGTCACTTCCGCGTCGGACGGGTCCTCGCGCAGAGTGCGAACGAACAATTGAGAGAGTCGGGTCACCACGGGTGCCAGCCTAGCGCGTGGCGCATTGTCCCTAGGCAGAGGTGGTGACGACGGGAGTGCCCGTTTCGCTGGCCGGCATCTCGGCAGCGAGGCGATTCGCTTCTTCGATGAGCGTCTTGACGATTTCTGATTCAGGGACTGTCTTGATGACCTCGCCCTTGACAAAGATTTGGCCGCGGCCATTGCCCGACGCGACACCGAGGTCGGCTTCGCGGGCCTCGCCCGGTCCGTTGACGACACAACCCATGACGGCGACGCGCAGTGGAACGGTCATGCCCTCAAGACCCTTGGTGACGTCTTCGGCCAGAGTGTAGACATCGACTTGCGCGCGACCGCACGACGGGCAGGACACGATTTCGAGCTTGCGCTCGCGCAAGTTGAGTGACTCGAGAATCTTGAGCCCGACCTTGATTTCTTCGGCTGGCGGAGCAGAGAGCGACACGCGAATCGTGTCACCGATACCCTCGGCGAGCAGGATACCGAACGCGGTCGATGACTTGATCGTGCCCTGAAAGGCTGGGCCGGCTTCGGTGACGCCGAGGTGAAGCGGCCAGTCGCCGCGTTCGGCGAGTTGGCGGTAAGCCTTGACCATAACTACGGGGTCGTTGTGCTTGACCGAAATCTTGAAGTCGTGGAAGTCGTGTTCCTCGAAGAGGCTGGCCTCCCAGACTGCGCTCTCGACAAGTGCCTCGGGGGTCGGCCGACCATACTTCTGCAACAAGCGCGGGTCGAGTGAGCCGGCGTTGACACCGATGCGAAGGCTAACGCCCGCCGCTTTCGCGGCCTTGGCGATTTCGCCCACCTTGTCATCGAACGCCTTGATGTTTCCCGGATTCACGCGAACGGCGGCACAACCCGCATCGATTGCCTGGAAGACGTATTTGGGCTGGAAATGAATGTCGGCGATAACGGGGATCTGGCTCTTTTTCGCGATGATGTGCAAAACGTCAGCGTCGTCCTGAGTAGGGACGGCGACACGCACGATGTCGCAACCAGTCGCGGTGAGTTCGGCGATTTGCTGCAGCGTGCCGTTAATGTCCGTCGTTTTGGTCGTCGTCATCGATTGAACCGAGACCTGCGATTCACTGCCGACCATCACCTTTCCCACCTTGATTTGGCGGGTCTTGCGACGCGGTGCGAGCGTCTCTACGACGCGGGGAAGTCCGATGTTTACAGCCACAGCAACATCGTACAGCCCTAGAGACCGAGGGTTATCGGCTTGACGATGTCGGCGTAAATCAGCAATGCGCTCATGGCCATAAGCAGCACGGTAATCACAATCGTGAAGGGAACAAGTCTCGCCGAATCGACCGGGCCGGGTTCGGGTTTGCCCCGAAGCTTCGCCACGGCGTTGCGAATCCCTTGCCATAACGCGACAACGATGTGTCCGCCGTCAAGAGGTAACAGCGGGATGAGGTTGAACACGAACAGCGCAATATTGAGGCTCGCAAGAATCCCAATGAGGGCTGCGACTCGGTCGCCAAGGTCGATTTGTTCGGCGGCGGCGATGTCGCCGGCGATGCGACCGACACCCACCACGCTGACCGGTCCGTTGGGGTCTCGGGTTTCGGCACCGAACGCCGCGTTCCAGACTTGGATCATTCGATTTGGCAAATCGAGGATGAGCGCGCCGACCTGCACGATGTTGTTCCCCATCGCGTCAAGAGCGACGAGCGGGGACTGCTGTTGACGTTCGACCGCCGGGCCGACCCCGACAAATCCGACGGTCGCGGTTTCCGGGTTTCCCTCAGCGTCGATGATGGGGTTGCCCGAAGCATCCAGCGCATACCGAACCGTCGCCATCGGCGTCACCGCGAGCGAAAGTTCTTGCCCGCCGCGTTCGACAACAATAGTGATTTCACGCTCGGCCGATTCCCGGATGATCGCAGTGCCGGATTCCCAGGTCGTGACCGGCTGGCCCGCGATTGAGACCACGCGGTCGCCAGGTTTCAGCCCTGCTTCGGCGGCGGGGGCTTTCGGGTCACCCGACTCGCACGTTGTGCGGGACGAGGTGACGGGCAAAACACATTCCGAGATGCTGCCGATGGTTGTGGTCGCTCCGACGACTCCGATTCCGGTGAACAAAAAAACAAAGAGAACGGACGCGATGACGAGGTTCATGAACGGGCCGCCAAGCATCACGATGATGCGCTGCAGAACCGGCAGTCGATAGAAGGCGCGTGAATCGTCGGTGATGGTTTCGGCCGATGCGTCGCGGGCTTCTTGCACCAGTTTGCGGAACATTCGGAAGCCGGGTTTGTTCGCATTGGCGGTTGTGGGGTACATCCCCGACAGCGATACATATCCGCCAAGCGGAATGGCCTTGAACCCGAATTCCGTCTCGCCGAATTTGCGTGACCACAACGTCGGCCCGAAACCGATCATGAATGAGCCGACGAAAACTCCGAACTTACGCGCGGGATAGAAGTGCCCGAGTTCATGAAGTCCAATAGAGATGGCGATTCCAACGGCCAACACCAGCACACCCAGAATCCACAGCACGATCTCCATGTGGTCAAGGTTACCCGTGACCGTCGACGGTCTTGGGTGGGTTTAGCGGTTGCTCAGGAAACTCTCAGCCGTCGCGCGCGCCCACGAATCCGCCTCGAGCAGTCCGTCGAGATCCAATTTCGCGGGGGCGGAATGCGCGTCGACTGTGCGTTCAATCGTCTCGACAATGTTGAGGAAACCGATGTGCCCCGCGTTGAACGCCTCTACCGCAACCTCGTTCGCCGCGTTGTACACGGCGGGAAACGTCGAGCCGGCAATGCCGACCTGGCGTGCTAGTCGCACCGCGGGGAACACTGCCTCGTCCAGAGGTTCGAAGGTCCATGAATGAGACTGCGACCAGTCGATTGGGGCCGTCGCCCCCGGAACTCGGTTGGGCCAATCGAGCCCGAGCGCAATCGGCAAGTGCATGTCCGGCGGCGAACACTGCGCCATCGTCGACCCGTCAACAAACTCGACGAGTGAGTGAACGACGGATTGCGGATGAACCGTGACCTCGATGCGGTCGAACGGAATGTCAAAAAGAAGGTGTGCCTCGATGACCTCGAGGCCTTTGTTGACGAGGGTTGCGGAATTCGTGGTGATGACTGAACCCATGTTCCACGTCGGGTGTTTAGCCGCCTGGGCAGGGGTAACACCGGCTAGTTGCTCGCGCGTGAAGCCGCGGAAAGGTCCGCCGCTGGCGGTGACAATTAGTTTGGCGACCTCGGGGTGAGTTCCGGCCATAAGTGATTGCGCGAGGGCGGAGTGTTCCGAGTCGACCGGAACCAATTGCCCTGGTTTCGCAGCACCCTTGACCAGCGCACCACCAATGATGAGCGATTCCTTGTTAGCGAGCGCCAGTGTTGCGTCCGTCGCGAGCGCCGCGAGCGTCGGCGCCAGTCCGACCGCGCCGGTGATTCCGTTAAGAACAACGTCGGTTCGGGTCGATTCGATGAGCGAAACGGCGTCATCCGCGCCAAACGCAACGTTGGCCACACCAAATTCGGCGGCCTGCGCCTGGGCTAATTCCCGGTTACGTCCAGCACCCAAACCGACGATTCGAAAACGTTCGGGGTTGGCTCGCACAATGTCGAGCGCTTGGGTCCCGATTGACCCAGTACTCCCGAGGATGATGACGTCGCGCACACGGTAAGTCTGCCATGTCCCCTTTTCAATGGGCTTCAGTGTCGGCGCAGTCAGAGCGTAAGCAATCGTTTGCGCTATCGTAGAGTTGGATCGCGACGAGCTTCAATTCGGGCCGGATTTCAGCGCAGATACCGCACAAACCCTCGAGGAGAACACCATGACATCGCAGGTAATCCGAGTTGGCCAGTTCAGCGAGTCGCCTGTGCTTGCCGTCGCTCGATCGCTCGAACTCAATGCTCGTTTTGGAGTTGAGTGGGAAACGCAACGAGTTCAATCGTCGCCCGGACAGTTTGAGTCCCTTCGCAGCCGCGAGATCGACCTGGCCATCACGAGTCCAGACAATGTGCTTCTGTATGCCACCACCCCCAACAACCCTCTCAAGGAGCAACTCGATTTACAGTTCCTGCGACCGATTGACCGCGGAATGCGTCTCGCGCTCTACACCTCCGATGACATCGATGCGGTAGAAGATTTCGCTGGCTCTACTCTCGGTGTGGACGTGATGAGCTCGGGGTTTGCGATTTTGTTGCTGCAGATGCTGGCGTCACTTGGCGTCGACCATTCGACCATCAAATTCGAGGCGGTGGGGGCAACCCCAAAGCGACTCGACGCAATCAAGGATGGCGCGATTCAGGGTTCCATTCTTAACGCCGAGGCTGGCGTCGCGGCCGAGCAAGCCGGTTTCCGCCGTTGGGCGACATCCACTGACGTGAGCGACGACTATTTGGGAACCGTTCTAGTTCAGCTGGCGGGAGACGTCAGTGAACACACTCGCACTTTTCTCGACATGTGGGAAGCGGCAACAGAGGCCATTCGCTCGCTCAGCTCGACCGAGCTCATCGAGGCTCTTGGAACACAAGCGCCGGCTTTGGCGAATACCGCCTATGTGGAGATTCTGACGTCCGCCGATTTCGGCTGCCTTCCCGGAGAGATTGTGAGTGCAGATCAATTACGGGTGCTCGCTGAAATCCGCCGACTTTCCGGGGCGTACACACCCAGCGAGGCCGACATCATTCGCCTTGCGTCGTCGATCTGACCGTCGTTTTTTTGGGGGCAGCAGCTGCCGCAGTGGTCTGCATTTGCGACTGAAAGCCGCGCTACCGGTCGACTGCTTTACAAGTTTCTCGACACCTGCTATGTTCTAAAGCAATCGTTTGCAGAGATTAGCCGAAACAGTATTTTGTGATCCAACGGAGGCCCACATGCAGGTTCGCGACTACCTCATTCGCAGGCTGATCCTGCTCCCCTTCATCATGCTGGGGGTCAGCGTTGTGGTTTTCGTGCTCACCCGTTTCACCGGCTCACCCGTCGGCATTTATGCATCACCCACAATGTCGCTTGCCGAGGTTGCCGCGCTCGAGGCGCGATACCTACTCGACCAGCCCATTCCAGTTCAATACTTTGCGTGGCTCGGCGGACTCCTCCAAGGAGATTTTGGTTGGTCGGGTGTTTCCGCTTCGCCAGTTGCCGAAATCATCGGGACCAAAATCACGGCCACTCTCGAACTTGCCATCCTCGCGGCGCTGATCGCGGTCATCGGCGGAATCGCCCTGGGAACCATCGCCGGCGTAAATCGCAACAAGGGACCCGACCACGCCGCCCGCCTTTTCTCGATTCTCGGAGCCAGCACCCCGACCTTCTGGTTCGGCCTACTTCTGCTCATTCCTTTTTACCTCTGGCTCGACTGGTTCCCACTCGGACGATCAACCAAGGAAGTTTTCGATTCCATTGCCCATCCGACGGGTCTTTACACAATGGACTCGATACTCGCGGGGAACCCCGTTGCACTTTTCGATGCTCTTCGGCATCTGATTCTTCCGGCCACCGTTCTCGCGTTCGGGGCAATGGCCATCATCGTGCGAATGATGCGGTCGTCCATGGTCGAAGCGATGGGTGAAGAGTACGTTGAAGCTGCCCGGTCGAAGGGGCTTGCAGAGAACATAGTGATCAAGCGCCACGCTCGACGCAATGCACTCGTTCCGACCACCACCACAATCGGCCTGAGTTTCGGGTTCCTCCTTCAAGGGTCGGTTGCGGTCGAACTGATTTTCCGTTGGCCCGGACTCGGGCAGTGGGTGACCAGTGCGATTCTTTCGGGTGACCAAGCCACCATCATGTCCTACGTGCTTGTGACCTCTGTCATCTTCATGACCGTGAACCTCGCCGTCGATATCGCCTACGCATACCTCGACCGAAGGGTGGTTCTCGGATGACGACGTTGCGCGATTCGAAAGCGTCGAAGAAAAAGGCCGCGGTTGCACGCGAATCCGCACTTAGCGTCAAATGGGCGCGTCGTCGCGAGATTGCACGAGAGGTTTTCCGCAACCCCTTAACCGTCGTTGGTTTTTCCATCATCGGATTCTTTATCCTCATGGCAATCTCTGCTCCGCTCATCACCGAGCCAAACTCGCCTGATGCGTATCAAAGCCCTCGCGACTGGTCAAACATCGGTGTTCCGCCGGGTGAGGCAGGCCACCTGCTGGGAACCGACAGCACCGGTGGCGACGTCTTTTACGGACTGATTTGGGGCTCACACCTTTCACTGCAACTGTCGATCACGGTTGTCGGCTTCACCCTGGTTTTTGGAACAATCGTGGGAAGCATCGCCGCCATGGTCGGAGGTCGGCTGGATAACCTTTTGATGCGAATCGTCGATGTGTTCCTCGCTATCCCCGAGCTCATCTTTGCCCTCGCAATTTCTGCGTTCCTTGGGCCCTCGTTCAGCAACATTATCTTGGCGCTCGCAATGGTCTTCTGGGTGAAATATGCCCGAATAGTCCGGGGAGAAATCATCCGAATCAAGCAGGCTGATTACGTAGCGGCCGCTCGGGTAACCGGCGACTCGACCTGGAACATTTATCGAAAAGACGTTCTGCCGAACGCTGTCACGCCGCTCATCGTTCAGGCGACACTCGACATGGGGAACGTGGTTCTTCTTGGCGCGACCCTCAGTTTCATCGGT
>CAMFDU010000044.1 GCA_945949175.1 Gulosibacter massiliensis
CTCGTAGCGATGACGATGTCGTCATTGACTCGCTCCTTTTCTGTGTGTGTTTGTGTTAATGAGTGAACGCAAAGGACGCCATTGCTCTAGCGTCTTTTGCATTTCTCGCCGACAATGCTCGTTCGGCAAGCTGGCGCGCTTCGACAAGCGTGAAGCGCGAAATTTCGGCCCGCACATCAGCGAGGGCTGTGGGGGACATCGACAGCGACGTGACGCCGAGTCCAATAAGCACGACGGCAAGAACCGGATCCGCGGCTGCTTCACCACAAATTCCCACCGGCTTATTCGTCCGTTCCCCGGCGAGACCAACCTCACGAATGAGGCGCAGAACCGCTGGGCTCCAGGCGTCCTGGAGGTTTGCAACGGTACCCAAAAGACGGTCCGCAGCGAATGTGTATTGGGTCAAATCATTTGTGCCGATAGATACAAAGTCGGCAACTTCAAGAATGTGGTCAGCAAGAAGAGCACTGGAGGGCACCTCGACCATAACGCCGGCTTTGTGAATTCCGACCTCGCGACAGATATCCACGAACTTCTCGGTTTCTTCGACAGTGGAAATCATCGGCGCCATGACCCAAACGTCGGCAGTTGTTGAGGCTGTGGCGTGAGCAATGGCGGTCAGTTGATCACGAAGGATTTGCTCGTGTGCGAACAAGGCGCGAATGCCACGTCGTCCAAGTGCTGGGTTCTCTTCACCGTCATCGGTCAAAAATGACAATGGTTTGTCCGCGCCCGCGTCGAGCACTCGAACGACCACTTTTTGCCCAGGGAATTTCTCGAAAACTGCGGTGTATTCCGCTTTTTGCGCCTCAATCGATGGTGCGACATCGTTCTC
Source organism: Gulosibacter massiliensis (assembly GCA_945949175.1). Taxonomy (GTDB): domain Bacteria; phylum Actinomycetota; class Actinomycetes; order Actinomycetales; family Microbacteriaceae; genus MWH-TA3. Next base: position 836 of record CAMFDU010000044.1, read on the forward strand.
GAGGAAGAGGAACTCCGTGCGGAACAATCCCACCCCCTCGGCGTGCGCCTCGACCGCAGCGAAAGCCGACTTCAACGAACCGACGTTGGCGAGTAACGCAACCTCGTGGCCGTCCGCCAACAGACCAGGGCCGGTCGCCCCGGCGCGAGCCGCCAATCGAGACTCGGACTCGAGGAGCGCCTCGTCGATACGAGCCGTCGAGGGGTGCCGAACAATTTCACCCGAGCTCGCGTCAACGATGACGGTCTCGCCGTCGATTAGTAATGCCGCGTCTGTCGCACCAACGATCGCGGGAAGCCCCTTTTCTCGCGCCAAAATCGCGGTGTGAGAGGTCGGACCCCCATCAATCGTGACAAGGGCACGGACGATATCGAAATCAAGCAACGCTGTGTCTGCTGGCGCTAGATCTCGAGCGACGAGGATGAAAGGGGTAGTTGACTGAGGCACACCGGGTGCGGCGACTCGCATGATGCGCGCAATGACTCTATTCGCAACGTCGCCGAGGTCGCCTGCACGTTCAGCCGTGTATCCCCCAGCCGCCTTCATAATCGACGCAAATGCGGCAAAAGCCTCAAAGACCGCTCGCTCGGCGGTGGAACCTTGCTCGATGTGGTTCTTGACGTCAGCCAGCAGCATCGTGTCTTCGGCCATCAGAGCGAGCGCATCCAGGATGTCTTTCGCGAGCCCCCCGGACTGAACACCACGAGCCCGCAGGTCAGCTGCGGTCTCGCTTAGCGCGCTGGTAGCGCGGAGATGCTCGTCATCGACTCCCCGGTCGCTTTTGGTCTGCGCCGGTTCCGGAAGCGGATCTGGCATTCGTCGCACTGCACCAACCACAAGTCCTCGGCCAACGCCGATTCCCGTGACAATGGATTCTGAGGTTGTCATGCGGCGTCGTGATCCGTTTCGAGAAAAGACACGAGAGAGTCCAAAACGGTTTCGGCGTTGTCGCCGTCGGCTGTGAGTGTCACGACATCGCCCTGGTTTATTGCAAGCGAAATCACACCAAGGATGCTCCCCGCGGGAGCCTCACGACCGTCTTTCTCAATAGTTACGGCGAGTCCGGAGGCGTTTACCGCCTGCACAAACATCGCGGCCGGTCGAGCGTGAAGCCCGTGGCTAGACGCGATGGTCGCGCTGCGTGTCGACATCAGATTGCCCCCTTCGCTAAGCGTGAGTGGGCCACCGAGTCCGCGAGTCCATTGGCATCGGTTGCGAAGGTGACAATCGCAGTCAGCGCATCCTCGGCACCGAAAACTCCACGTACCGTATCCGGGAGAACTACATGGCGAATTCCGTGCGAGGTAAACGAGTCCAGCACCTCTGGAGTTGCGACGTGAGAGGTGATCGCGACGACAGCAGTTGAATCGTCGGGAATTGAATCAACCGGTGCGGGAGTGAAACTCCATGAAAGGCCTGCAGCCGAAGCGAGCTCGGTTAAGCGACGAGCAAGGAACGTGCTGGACGCGCCTGCTGCGCACACGACGACAACCTCCGTCATCGCACCTCCTCATTGAATGTCCTAACTGTGTCAGTAACTCGCGCTCTCATGGTGAAATTCAGTCATAGGGATGCTTCCGCCCTCGCGGAAGTGATTTCCCGCGGTTCGGTATCGTTGAGGCACCATGTCAGATAAATATCTCTCGCTACTGGAATTGCTGCGGTCAACTGACGACTCGCTCAGCGCAGCGTTCCTCGCCGAGAGCATGGGGGTGTCGACTCGGAGCGTGCGGTCCTATGTCGCCGCCGCGAAGTCGGCCGCACACCCCTATGACATCATTAGCGCGACGAGCACCGGCTATCGATTGAACCGCGACGCCTATTTCACGTATCGCTCTGCCCTTGACGCAAAACCGGAGTCGTTTCCATCAACTCCTCGCGAGCGCGAGCATCACATTGTGCACCGGCTCGCGTCGACCAGCACGGGTCTGTCGATTGACGACCTCTCGTCGTCCCTGCATGTCTCGGCGGCGACGATTGAATCAGATATCAAGCGCATTCGTCAGAGCGCTGCAGTTTCGGGAGTCGCTATCGACCGCGTTGACAATGTCCTCACTCTCCGAGGTGATGAGTCAGAGCTTCGGCGATTGCTCTCGACTCTCATCCATGACACGACGACCTCTGGGTTGCTGAGCCTCGACACCATCGCCCTTCGCTTTGACATTCCGGCCCTTGTTGAGTTCAAAACTGATCTCATTGAACGGCTCGACTATCATCGCTACTTCATCAATGAGTACGGAATCGATTCTGTGCTGTTACATCTCGCCATCGCTGTCGATCGGGTTCGAAACGGTTTGACCCTTCCCGACATCGAGATCGAGATTGATGACGACACGACTTTTGTTTCGGGAATCGTCCGCGAGTTGGCCAAACGTCATTTTTCGATTGATCTCGGCGCGCGCGAAGAGTGGTATCTCGCTCGCCAACTTGCAACCAGAATCATCACCCCTGGGTCTGGCGGACCGGCTGGCTCGACAGCGGTCGACAGTGAAGATGCTGCTCTTACCACTCGCGCAATTGAATTGGTCTACGACGAGTACCTGATTGACCTTCGCAACAGCGACCTCATCGGACGACTGGCGTTACATATCGGACACCTTGTTGCCCGAGCCAAATTTGATTCTCCGTCTAGAAACCCTCTTCAAAAATCCATCAAGTCGTCATATCCACTCGTTTGGGATATTGCGGTGTTCATTGCGTCGACGATACAAAGAGAGCGCGACATCACGATTGACGAAGATGAGATTTCCTACATCGCGCTTCACATCGGAACCCATCTTGAACGGCAAGCGCAGGCAAAGAATCGGGTTTCAGCAACAATCGTAAGTCCCTCGTATTATGACCTGCACATTGTGATGAGGGAAAGTATCGAAAAGATTCTTGGAGGAGAAATCACCATCGAATCGGTGATTACACGGACGGACGTTCGCGCAAGCGACATCACAACCGACATCGTCATCACAACGATTCCTCTGTCATTCGAACTGGACACAATTGTGCAGGTGCAGCCGTTCCTGTCAGAGGCTGACATCGACGCGGTGCGCCGCGTCACGGCACGCGCACGCCGAGGTCGTCGGCGAAACCTCATTCGTGAGCGACTGCTCGAGTACTTCCGCGCGGACACGTTTTTCCGAAACGTCACGTTCGACGGGCCAGAGTCGGCGATTCGAACTCTTGGCGAAGCGCTTAAATCTCGGGGAATCATTGATGACGGATACATCGATAGCGCCATCGAGCGCGAGCAAATGTCCTCGACCGTTTTCGTCGAAGGGCTAGCGGTTCCGCACGGGATGTCGATGACCGCTGAACGACCGACCATTGCCCTCGCGGTGAATGAGGTCGCTACGCAGTGGGGCGATCAGCGTGTCAATGTGGTCGCGTTTATCGCGTTCGCAGCGAGCGGGCGCGAAGAGTTTCAAGAGGTGTTTGAGCAGTTCGTCGACGTTTTCTCGGATCGAGCACGGATGTCCGATGTCATCAAGAATTCGACGAGCTTCGAAGGGTTCATCGACACCCTCGTTCACGTTATCGACGTTTAACAATCGGGAGTGAGCCCGGAGCGGAAGAATCCAGTGAATTCTTCCGACTGATAGACAGTGCACCCACACCGATCATCTAAGGGGTGAGCCCGGAGAGACTCGAACTCCCGACATCCACGGTGTAAGCGTGGCGCTCTAACCAACTGAGCTACAGGCCCTGACCGGTTAATCATAGGGGAATATCGACTCGTGGCGCGCAGCGGTCTAGGATTGGGTGGACGTCGTCGCAACCCTGACAACGCCACTTCCTCGCCACCTTTGATTGGAAGACTTATTTTATGAGCGTGAACGACCAGGACCCTTATTCGTCGTCCGCGTTGGACAGCAACCCGGACGAGACGTCGGAATGGCAAGAGTCCCTCACGGACGTCGTTTCAGCGCAGGGTCATGAACGTGGTCGCGAGTTGATGCTTGCGCTCTTGAAGCGTTCCAAAGAGCTGCACCTCGGTGTTCCGATGGTGCCGACAACGGATTATCTGAACACGATTGCCCCTGAGAACGAAGTTGCGTTCCCGGGCGACGAGGATATCGAGCGTCAATACCGAGCGTGGATCCGATGGAACTCCGCAATCATGGTGCACCGAGCCCAGCGTCCCGGTATCGGAGTCGGCGGACATATTGGGTCTTACGCCTCGAGCGCTTCGCTTTATGAAGTTGGGCACAATCACTTTTTCCGCGGGCCAGACCACCCAGGTGGTGGCGACCAGATTTTTTATCAGGGCCATGCTGCACCCGGCATGTATGCACGCGCTTTCCTCGAAGGGCGTTTGACCGAAGACCAGTTGGATGGCTTCCGTCAAGAAAAGTCACATTTCGCTGGCGGTTTGTCGTCATACCCGCATCCTCGTCTGATGCCCAACTTCTGGCAGTTCCCGACGGTATCAATGGGACTCGGTCCAATCAACGCGATTTATCAGGCGCAGTTCAACAAATACATGACGAATCGGGGAATCAAGGATTGTTCCGATCAGCACGTGTGGGCGTTTCTCGGCGACGGTGAGATGGACGAGGTTGAATCCCGCGGAGCACTCCAACTTGCGGCGAATGACGGTCTCGATAACCTGACGTTTGTCGTGAACTGCAACTTGCAACGACTCGACGGTCCCGTCCGAGGTAACGGCAAGATTATTCAAGAATTGGAGTCGTTTTTCCGCGGGGCTGGATGGAATGTTATCAAGGTTGTGTGGGGGCGCGAATGGGATTCACTCATTCTCAACGACACAGAAGGTGCCCTTCGCGACCTCATGAACGCCACTCCGGACGGAGACTTCCAAACATACAAAGCAGAATCGGGTGCATACATCCGTGAAAACTTTTTCGGCCGCGATCCCCGCACCGCAGCAATGGTTGCCGACTGGACGGACGACCAGATTTGGTCCCTCAAGCGCGGCGGACACGACTACCGAAAGCTGTATGCGGCTTACGCCGAGGCCCTGTCCCACAAGGGAAAGCCGACTGTAATTCTCGCGAAGACAGTCAAGGGCTATGGTCTTGGAAAGTCGTTTGAGGGACGCAACGCTGTACACCAAATGAAGAAGCTGTCTTTCGACGTACTCAAGTCGTTCCGCGATGACCTGCGCATTCCGATTTCGGACGCAGAACTGAAAGCAGACCCGTACCGCCCTCCTTACTACCACCCGGGTCCGGACGACCCGGCGATTCAGTATTTGCTCACCAAGCGGCGCGAACTCGGCGGAGCGTTGCCGCAACGACGTCACCAGCCCAAGCCGATTGACCTGCCGGGCGACAAGCTTTACGAATTGTCCAAAAAGGGAAGCGGCAAACAAGACGTCGCAACGACGATGGCCTTTGCCCGATTGTTCAAGGACCTTTTAAAAGACGAAAACATTGGCAAGCGCTTCGTGCCGATCATTCCCGACGAAGCACGCACCTTCGGCATGGATTCCTACTTCCCCACGTCGAAGATCTACAACCCATTCGGACAAAACTACGTCTCAGTCGACCGAGAGCTCCTGCTCGCCTACAAGGAAAGCGTTGACGGTCAAATCCTCCACACTGGAATCAACGAGGCCGGCTCGATGGCCGCGTTCGTAGCCGCCGGAACATCGTATGCGACACAGGGCGAAGTAATGATCCCCGTGTACGTGCTCTATTCGATGTTTGGTTTTCAAAGAACCGGTGACCAGATGTGGCTCGCTGGTGACCAAATGGTTCGCGGTTTCATCATCGGGGCGACCGCCGGCAAAACCACACTTGCGGGTGAGGGCCTACAACATGCCGATGGACATTCACACCTCATTGCCTCGGCAAATGATGCGGTTATTTCCTACGACCCGGCATTCGCGTTCGAGATTGGGCACATTGTCAAGGCCGGCCTTGACCGCATGTACGGCGGCACCCACTCAGACCCCAACGTGTACTACTACCTGACTGTTTACAACGAGCCAATGATTCAACCCGCGGAACCCTCCGGTATCGACATTGATGGTCTGTTACGCGGCATGTACAAATACCGCCCTGCTTCGAAGGGCGCGATTCCGGCACAGATTCTTGCCAGTGGCGTTTCAGTTCCGTGGGCGCTCGAGGCGCAAGAGTTGCTTGCAAAAGAGTGGAACGTCGCAGCCGATGTGTGGTCGGTGACGTCGTGGAACGAATTGCGCCGAGACGGTCGCGATGCAGATCGTTTTAACTTCCTGCACCCGACGGAACTCCCTCGCGTTCCGTTCGT
>CAMFDU010000045.1 GCA_945949175.1 Gulosibacter massiliensis
TTCTCGAACTTGGCGGCAACGAACGTGTCGTAGGCAGCCTGCGTGAAGATGATGTCGTCCGCGTGCAAAACGTCGTACGCGTTGAGCTGACCCGGCGTGATCGTGTGGATACCGATGAGGTTACGAACACTCTTTTCCGTCACCGTGTCCGTCGTGGCCACAACAATCAGGACGTTGGGTCCGGTCGTCAGGTCAGCAACGAGCTTCGAGGCGGTCTTGGTCGACGGTGCGTCACCGGGAACAAACGAGGTGACAACGTGAACGCGGCCCGCGCGTGCGCGATCCGAGATGGCACCGAGCAACGCAAGGTGGATCATCTTTTTGGGAGTGCGCTGCGAGTAGTCACGAGGAGTCGGTCCGTGGACGATTCCACCACCGCGGTGCTGGGGCATGCGGACCGAACCCTGACGGGCACGACCGGTTCCCTTCTGCTTGAAAGGCTTGCGACCCGAACCGGAAACTTCTCCGCGGTTCTTGGTCTTGTGTGTGCCCTGGCGAGCGGCAGCAAGCTGAGCAACAACGACCTGGTGGATGAGCGGCACGTTGGCCACAACATCGAACACCGAGCCGGGAAGCTCTACTGTGCCGGTCTTCTTGCCAGCGGCGTCAACGACGGATACCTGAGACATGGTCTTTAGGCTCCCTTCACTGCGTTGCGAACGAAGACGAGGCGACCGGCGGGACCGGGAACCGCGCCCTTGATGAGGAGGAGTCCACGCTCGGAATCAACCGCGTGAACTTTAAGATTGAGGACGGTAACGCGATCGAAACCCATACGACCGGCCATGCGCATGCCTTTGAAGACGCGCGACGGGGTCGACGAAGCACCGATCGAACCGGGCTTGCGGTGGTTTCGGTGCGAACCGTGCGATGCAGAGACACCCTTGAAGTTGTGACGCTTCATGACACCGGCGAAGCCCTTACCCTTGGACGTTCCGACGACGTCGACTCCCTCGCCAGCGGCGAAGATGTCTACGGTCAGTTCCTGTCCGAGGTTATAGTTCGCAGCATCTGGGGTCCGGATTTCGGCGACGTGACGGCGAGGCGTAACGCCCGCCTTCTCGAAGTGGCCCGAGAGAGGCTTGGTGACCTTGCGCGGGTCGATTGCGCCAGAAGCGATCTGTACGGCAACGTATCCGTCGATTTCTTCGGTGCGAAGCTGGGTGACCACGTTCGGGCTCACCGCAACCACTGTGACGGGAACAAACTTGTTGTTCTCGTCCCAGGCCTGGGTCATTCCGAGCTTGATGCCCAAAAGACCCTTCGTGTTCTTGACCTTCGTCATGGGGTGTCCTTAAAGCTTGATTTCGATGGAAACGTCTTCGGGAAGGTCGAGACGCATAAGCGAGTCGACCGCCTTCGGAGTCGGGTCAATGATGTCGATAAGACGCTTGTGGGTGCGCTTCTCAAAGTGTTCGCGGCTGTCCTTGTACTTGTGAGGCGAGCGGATGACAGCAATGACGTCCTTCTCTGTCGGAAGCGGCACGGGGCCGACGACGGTCGCACCCGCACGGGTGACCGTTTCGACGATCTTTCGCGCCGAGGCGTCGATTCCGGCGTGGTCGTAAGACTTCAACCGAATGCGGATTTTTTGTCCCGCCATGATCCACTCTTTCTTTCAGTTCACCGACAAGGTTGTCCGTGAGCACTTTGTGCTTGCGCACCACTGTTTTTCTATCAACTAGCCCGACCGACACACGCGGAAACCACGTCAGCGGCAAGCCGTGTTGTCTGTCGGCGGACTAGGTAAATGCTGGAAACCGCGTCCTAATCACTTCCGGACAGTGAGCGACACAGCAAAGTGCCGCGTATACAACTTCACTACTCTCTCACAAACCCGACATTTGTGCAACTCGGGCGTGTCGCCAATTCGACTTTGCTCGCGCTCGGTCATTCCGAGAAAAAGAAGGGGCCCAGCCCGAAGGCTGGACCCCAACGAAAGGAGTAGTCGAGACTACTTCTTGACCTTGGTCACCGTGCCGGCGCCGACGGTGCGGCCACCCTCACGGATTGCAAAGCCGAGGCCCTCTTCCATAGCGATCGGCTGGATGAGCGTAACGGCCATGTCGGTGGTGTCACCGGGCATAACCATTTCGGTACCAGCAGGAAGCTCGATGACGCCAGTGACGTCAGTCGTGCGGAAGTAGAACTGGGGGCGGTAGTTCGTGAAGAACGGGTTGTGGCGTCCGCCCTCTTCCTTGGAAAGGATGTAGGCGGTTCCATCGAACTCGGTGTGAGGGGTGATCGAACCGGGCTTGACAACAACCTGGCCACGCTCAACATCTTCACGCTTGGTTCCACGAAGGAGAAGACCACAGTTTTCTCCGGCCCATGCCTCGTCGAGCTGCTTGTGGAACATTTCGATTCCGGTCACAGTCGTCTTCTGGGTGGGGCGAATGCCAACGATTTCAACTTCGGAGTTGATTCCGAGAGTTCCACGCTCGGCGCGGCCGGTAACAACCGTTCCACGACCGGTGATCGTGAAGACGTCCTCGATGGGCATCAAGAAGGGCTTGTCCTTGTCGCGGACAGGGTCCGGAACAGAGTTGTCGACAGCTTCCATCAGTTCAACGATGGATTCGGTCCACTTGGCGTCACCTTCGAGAGCCTTGAGGCCCGAAACGCGAACGACGGGGGCGTTGTCGCCATCGAAGCCCTGGGCCGAGAGAAGCTCGCGAACCTCGACCTCGACGAGTTCGAGGATTTCCTCGTCGTCGACCATGTCAGCCTTGTTGAGTGCGACGAGGAGGTAAGGAACACCAACCTGCTTCGCGAGAAGAACGTGCTCACGGGTCTGAGCCATGGGGCCGTCAGTGGCGGCAACCACGAGGATTGCACCGTCCATCTGAGCAGCGCCGGTGATCATGTTCTTGATGTAGTCAGCGTGGCCGGGTGCATCAACGTGAGCGTAGTGACGCTTGGGGGTCTCGTACTCAACGTGCGAGATGTTGATAGTGATACCGCGCTGGCGCTCTTCAGGAGCGGAGTCGATCGACGAGAAGTCGCGGACGACGTTGACGGCCGAAGGGTACTTTTCTGCAAGAACCTTCGAGATTGCGGCGGTCAGAGTGGTCTTGCCGTGGTCGACGTGACCAATCGTTCCGATGTTTACGTGCGGCTTGCTCCGCTCGAACTTGGCCTTAGCCACGGTGTCCTCCTAGGACTTTCGGTTATTTACCCGGAACTTCCGGATAAACGATTGTTAATAAGGGATATGAAGTTTTTAGTTTATCGCGTCTCGACGGGTGTCGTCACGCGAGGAGCTCAGTCGCCCTTGCTCTTCTGGACGATCTCGTCGGCGACAGCCTTCGGGACCTCAGCATATGTCTCGAATGTCATCGAATACACCGCGCGACCCGAGGTCTTCGACCGCAAGTCACCAACGTATCCGAACATTTCCGACAGCGGCACGAGAGCGCGAACGACTTTGACACCGGTCGCATCTTCCATGCTTTGAATCTGCCCGCGTCGAGAGTTCAGGTCGCCGATAACGTCTCCCATGTACTCTTCTGGCGTGCGGACCTCGACCGCCATGAGCGGCTCGAGGAGAATGGGGTTCGCCTTACGAGCAGCCTCTTTGTAGGCCATCGATCCGGCGATCTTGAAGGCCATTTCCGACGAGTCAACGTCGTGATACTGACCATCAACGAGGATTGCCTTGACACCGACGGTGGGGAATCCCGCGAGAACGCCGACCTGCATGGCGTCCTGGATTCCGGCGTCGACGGCGGGGATGTATTCACGGGGAACACGACCACCGGTCACGGCGTTTTCGAATTCGTAAACCTTTTCGACTGTAACTTCCATCGGCTCAAGGCTGATCTGCACCTTCGCGAACTGACCAGAACCACCGGTCTGCTTCTTGTGGGTGTAGTCGTACTTGAGGACGGACGTCTTCAGAGTTTCGCGGTATGCAACCTGCGGCTTACCGACGTTGGCTTCGACACCGAATTCGCGCTTCATGCGGTCAACGAGGATGTCCAGGTGAAGTTCACCCATTCCCTTGATGACGGTCTGGCCGGTCTCTTGGTTGAGCTCCGTGCGGAACGTCGGGTCTTCTTCCGCGAGCTTCTGAATCGCGAGCCCGAGCTTTTCCTGGTCGGCCTTGGTCTTGGGCTCGATCGCAACCTCGATGACAGGCTCGGGGAAGGTCATTGATTCTAGAACGATTGCATGGGTCGGGTCACAGAGAGTGTCGCCGGTGGTGGTGTCCTTGAGTCCAATGACCGCATAGATGTGGCCAGCGGTAACCGAGTCGACCGGATTTTCCTTGTTCGAGTGCATCTGGAAGATCTTGCCGATGCGCTCTTTCTTATCCTTGGTCGAGTTGATGATCTGCTCGCCCGAATTCAACTTGCCCGAATACACGCGAATGTAGGTAAGGCGGCCAAAGAACGGGTGAACCGCGATCTTGAATGCCAGTGCCGCGAAAGGTTCCGTCGATTCCGGCTTACGCGTGAGGTGCTTTTCTGGGTCGCGAACATCGATTCCATCGACATCGGGAACGTCGAGCGGCGAAGGGAGGTAATCGATAACGGCGTCAAGCATCGGCTGAACACCGCGGTTCTTGAACGCCGAACCACAGAGAACGGGGTACGCGGCGCCAGCAATCGTCATCTTGCGAATAGCCGCCTTGATTTCAGGAATCGTGGGTTCTTCACCAGCGAGGAACTTCTCAAGGAGTTCGTCGCTGGATTCGGAAACGGCTTCGATGAGGTTCGAGCGGTATTCCTCGGCCTTGGCCTGAAGGTCAGCGGGAATGGCTTCAATCTCGTAGGAAGCACCGAGCGAAACGTCACCCTTCGAGTCACCCTGCCACACGAGGGCGCGCATCTCGATCAAGTCGACGACGCCGACGAAGGTCGACTCGAAACCAATCGGAAGCTGGATGACGAGAGGCTTTGCGCCGAGGCGCTTGATGATGGTGTCAACAGTGAAGTAGAAGTCCGCGCCGAGCTTGTCCATCTTGTTGACAAAGCAGATGCGCGGCACGTTGTACTTGTCCGCTTGACGCCACACGGTCTCGGACTGGGGCTCGACGCCTTCTTTTCCGTCGAAAACAGCAACGGCACCGTCGAGAACACGGAGCGAACGCTCTACCTCGACGGTGAAGTCGACGTGCCCAGGGGTGTCAATAATGTTGATCTGGTTCTTGTCCCAGAAACACGTCGTTGCAGCGGACGTGATGGTGATTCCACGCTCTTGCTCTTGCGCCATCCAGTCCATGGTGGCCGCGCCATCGTGAACTTCACCAATCTTGTGGGTGATACCGGTGTAGTAAAGAATACGTTCGGTCGTCGTCGTTTTTCCGGCATCGATGTGAGCCATGATGCCGATGTTGCGGACCTTGTTGAGGTCGGTGAGCACGTCCTGTGCCATGTGATGTTCTCCGTGTGTGTTTCTGAATGGATGAGGTCGGGGTAAGGGGCTGGTCGCGGGACCAGCCCCGAGCGACTACCAGCGGTAGTGCGCGAATGCCTTGTTCGACTCGGCCATCTTGTGGGTGTCTTCACGGCGCTTTACGGCCGCTCCCAGTCCGTTGGACGCGTCGAGGATTTCGTTTTGGAGGCGCTCGGTCATCGTCTTTTCACGACGCGACTTCGCGTAAGAAGTCAACCAACGCAGAGCGAGGGTGTTCGCACGGTGCGGCTTGACTTCAATCGGAACCTGGTACGTCGATCCACCGACGCGACGCGAACGCACCTCGAGGGTTGGGCGAACGTTGTCGAGTGCCTTCTTGAGCACGACGACGGGGTCCTGACTGGACTTTGTGGCAACACCTTCGAGCGCGCCATAAACGATGCGCTGGGCGAGGTCCTTCTTGCCGTCGAGGAGGATCTTGTTGACGAGCTGCGACACTACGGGCGAGCTGTAAACGGGATCGGCGACAACGGGGCGCTTGGGTGCGGGTCCTTTACGAGGCATTACTTCTTGTCCGCCTTCGCGCCGTAGAGGCTACGAGCCTGCTTGCGGTTCTTGACCGCCTGCGTGTCGAGCGCGCCACGAACAATCTTGTAGCGAACACCGGGGAGGTCCTTCACACGACCGCCACGAACGAGCACCATCGAGTGCTCTTGCAGGTTGTGGCCTTCGCCCGGAATGTAAGCGGTCACTTCGACGCCGTTCGAGAGCTTGACACGAGCGACCTTACGAAGAGCCGAGTTCGGCTTCTTGGGAGTGGTGGTGTACACGCGGGTACACACTCCACGCTGTTGCGGGTTCGACTTGAGCGCTGGCGCCTTGGTCTTGGTGACCTTGGGGCTACGTCCCTTACGAACCAACTGCTGAATCGTTGGCACGACTTTTCTCCTTGATTTTTCTGCACGGTGACAGTGATGTTCTCAAACGACCGGCGGTCGAAATGCCGTGGGGACCTCGGCTAGGCTGCGTCACGCAGTCGACCCGGATAACGGTCCTTGTGTGTGTTGCTTTCCCGCACGATTCCTCGCACGCGTTGGCATGCACACAAATCTCAAGATTACACGCACATTTGGTGTTTGGTCAACCTGCACTGACGACACAGAGCATTCCACCGAGAATTGCCGGTCCAAAGGGGATGTGCGACCGTTTGTCTTCGGTGATCAAAATGTGGATTGCCGCGTGAATTCCCCCCAGAATTGCCATTCCGACGAACCATTGCGCGAGATTTGCAGCGGGATTCTCGGCGTTTGACACAAGAATGATGACAGCGGGCAAGAGTTTCACATCGCCAAGCCCCAGCTCAGCAACCCGGTGTATAACGAGTCCGAGGGCAAGAACCGCTACCGCTGCAGTCGCCGCGAACCCAAGATTCTCTGGTCGATTCATCATGAGAACTGCCCGTGCGACAGGAATCGCAGGGAGAGTAAGCCGGTCGGGCAACCGGTGTTCGCGAAAATCGATTCGCGCGAGGGCCGCTGACCACGCGACCACGGCAGTGAAGTAGATCGC
>CAMFDU010000046.1 GCA_945949175.1 Gulosibacter massiliensis
CGATGACCCTCTCACGGTGTCGCACGCGATTCGACACATGACCCGAGTCGTCTCGAGCATCGCCCGACCTCATTACGCTCAGCGCGGGTTCGTTCGCGCACAGGGCGTCGCGCCTCACTCGGTCACACCTCGCAATCTGTTCGGGCATGTCGACGGTGTTTCGAACCCCACCACCGATGCCGAGTTCGACTCGCACGTGTGGGCACCCGCGGACGCGGGATGGTTCGCGGGTGGAACTCAATTGGTCCTTCGCCGAATCGCCATGAACCTTCCGACCTGGGACCTGCTGGGGACGACCGACAAAGAAAAGGCAATCGGGCGAAGACTGTCGAACGGCGCACCCTTGACTGGAACTCACATCATGGATCGACCCGATTTCGACGCCCAAAACGATGATGGACTTAAGGTAATCCCCGAGTTCTCGCACATGCATCGGGCTCATACAGGAGAGGGACGCCAACTGTTTCTGCGTCGACCGTTCTCTTACGACGACGGGTTCGCCGCTGATGGTTCCCCGAATGTGGGGTTGCTGTTCACTGCCTACCAACAAAACATCACCGGGCAGTTCTTGCCCGTTCAGCAATCGCTCGCCGACTTCGACCTTTTGAACCTGTGGACAACGCCCATCGGCTCGTCCGAGTTCGTGATACTGCCGGGCTGTCTCGAGGGCGGGTTCATCGGCGAGACGCTGCTCGGCTAGGTCCAACCGCCAAACGCTGATAAGGTTGTGAGGTTGCCGTGTAACGGCCGCGGATTGAGAGAGCTACACCAGCCCGGTGCAGCACCGCGCAGCGAACCGAAGGGACTGAACACATGCCACTTGATCTTGCTATCAAGAACGACATCATCAAAGAGTACGCAACGCACGACGGTGACACCGGTTCACCCGAGGTTCAGATTGCGATTCTCACGAAGCGAATCAAAGACCTGACCGAGCACTTCCAGACCCACAAGCACGACCACCACTCGCGTCGTGGCCTTTTGCTTCTCGTCGGTCGCCGCAAGCGCCTTCTTGGCTACCTCGCCGGAGTCGACATCAACCGTTACCGTGCGCTCATCGAGCGCCTCGGCATTCGTCGCTAATCGCGACCCTCTAATTTCGCAGATCCACGGCCGAAATTTGAGCCGGACAGTCCAACTGCGATAGGTACGGGTCAAGGAGGACTGCGGCCATGAAAAGATCTGTTGGGCTCGATGTTTTCAGGGCAGCGTGCGCCTTATTCGTCGTAATCGGGCATTATTCTCCTTTTTTTCTGCCGCCGACTGAGGACCCTGCTGTCAAGAGCGTCGGCAACGTGTTGTGGTTAGGCTCGTTCGGTGTCACAGGATTTTTTGTACTCAGTTCATACCTTTTGACACGAATCATGCTTCGCATGCGTGCGACACCGGGTGCGCACATTTGGCGCGGATATTTTGCGAGGCGAGTTCTCCGGATTTGGCCACTTTATTTCGCGGTATTCCTGGTGAGTCTTGTGATTTGTCTGATCATCGGAATAGACATGGCCGGCCTTTGGAGCTTGCCAACATTCACCTACAACTGGACAGCGTGGCAGTCGACAAATCAGTGGATTGGTCACTTCTGGTCGATGTGCGCCGAAGAGCAGTTTTACCTCCTAATTCCGCTGTTATGCCTGATGCCTTATCGAACCAGGATGCTCGCGTCGGGATTTCTGTTCATCGTTGCTCCAGTTTCCCGATACTGGATAGGTGGACTGTTGCCGTATCCGGCAGTGTGGAATTTCACAACTTCACATCTTGATGCGTTTGCACTCGGTGTGATGATTGCATCGCTCGACCACTCTGGCGGACCGCGCTGGATTGCAGTGAGGAATCAAATTTCTCGAAGCAAATGGTCATGGATTCTTGTTATAGCCGGATCTTCGGGGATTGTGCTACTCGCTGCGAATGATCCGTTGCAGGTGCTGGGGAGCCTCAACACGTGGTACACGATGCTTATCGTGGCATTAATCGCCACCTGGGTACTCATGTGTTCGACGACGGCAAAAGTCGTCGGAGACAATGCAGACGAAGAACCACAAAGCGCGGGCACGCGTCTGATGGTCTGGCTGGGCGTCAGGAGTTACGGGATTTACGTTTTCCATTGGCCGGGACGGATGGCGGGCATGTGGCTCGTGACGACCTTTGGGCTTTACCCGCCCCTTGCGGGCCTAATGTTTTTGGCGTTAACGCTCGCTGTCGCTTACGCGTCATATCGTTGGTTCGAATCACCTTTTTTGCGTCGAAAGGAATTGTTTAGTTGATGGCCATCGTCGGGTACCAAATCTCGACCGCATAGACAATTTAACGCGCGTCAAGTACTCTAAAAACACGCGAAACCCCCGCCTCCACGCGGGGGTTTCGTTTACATACCGGCAAATTCACGGGCTGTCTGTTACCCTTGAAGAGAGCACGGCGACCAGAAGTTGGTCCTCGGTGGTGGTTTACCGAAAATTTGTCGGTGAATTTCTACTGGTGGCCAGCACAATGCCGGGATTCGATCCGAAGGGTCACATCCACGCGCATGAAATGCAAGCCGATTCGCTCAGCAATAAACGCACCCGCCCACACGGGGTGAGTGCGGATGAACAAACATGTATAAAGAGGAGAAAGACCTAATGGAAGGTCCCGAAATCAAGTTTGCCGAGGCCGTTATCGATAACGGTAAGTTCGGCAAGCGCATCATCCGATTCGAGACGGGCCGTCTTGCGCAACAGGCGCAGGGTGCGGTAGCCGCATATCTCGACGAAGAAACCATGCTTCTCAGCGCGACCAGCGCGAGCAAGCAACCGCGTGAAGGATTCGACTTCTTCCCGCTGACCGTAGACGTCGAAGAGCGTTCGTATGCTGCGGGCAAGATCCCCGGCTCGTTCTTCCGACGCGAAGGACGCCCCTCAACCGAAGCGATCCTCGTCTGCCGTCTCATCGACCGCCCGTTGCGCCCGTCGTTTGTCGACGGTCTTCGCAACGAGGTACAGATCGTCATCACTGTCCTGTCGATTGCACCGGGTGAATTTTACGACGCCCTCGCGATCAACGCCGCCAGCGCGTCGACTCAGATCTCGGGCCTCCCGTTCTCTGGTCCGATCGCCGGTGTTCGCATGGTCCTCATCGACGGCAACTGGGTCGCATTCCCGACCGTCGACCAGGTGGCGCTTGCCGTCTTCGACATCGTCGTTGCCGGTCGCGTTGTGACGGGTAAGGATGGCAAGGACGACGTCGCCATCATGATGGTTGAGGCCGAAGCGACCGAAGGCTCGTGGCACCTCATTCAGGCCGGTGGCATCAAGCCCGACGAAGACATCGTCTCGCAGGGTCTCGAAGCCTCGAAGCCGTTCATCATGGAACTCGTTCGTGCACAGAAGAAGCTCGCCGACCAGTCGGCGAAGGAAATCCAGCACTACCCCGTGTTCTCGGACTATTCAGATGACGTGTACAACGCCGTGTCGGGAATCGCGCTCAAGGAATTGACCGACGTTTACCAGATCGCCGACAAGGTCGATCGTCAGAAGGCCGACGATCAGCTCAAGGACAAAGTCAAGGCCGAAATCGCCACGCACGTCGAAGCCGGCGGTTTGCCCGCTGACGCGCTAGGTCAGGTCTCAGCGGCCTACAAGTCGGTGACGAAGAAGGTCGTTCGCGGTCGTATCCTCAAGGACGGCATTCGTATCGACGGCCGTGGGATGAGTGACATTCGTGCGCTCGACGCCGAGGTTCAGGTTCTGCCCCGCGTTCACGGTTCGGCACTGTTCCAGCGCGGAGAGACCCAGATTCTGGGAATCACCACGCTCAACATGCTGAAGATGGAACAGCAGATTGACTCGCTGAGCCCCATCACGAGCAAGCGCTACATGCACCACTACAACTTCCCGCCCTACTCGACTGGTGAAACCGGTCGCGTTGGTTCGCCGAAGCGACGCGAGATCGGGCACGGCTTCCTCGCCGAGCGCGCACTCGTTCCGGTGTTGCCGAGCCGCGAGGAGTTCCCCTACGCAATCCGTCAGGTGTCCGAGGCGCTCTCGTCAAACGGTTCAACCTCGATGGGTTCGGTGTGTGCATCGACGCTGTCGCTGCTCAACGCCGGCGTGCCGCTTCGTGCGTCCGTTGCCGGAATCGCCATGGGCCTCGTTTCTGACGAGGTCGACGGTGAAACCCGCTACGCCGCACTGACCGACATCCTCGGTGCAGAAGACGCACTCGGCGACATGGACTTCAAGGTCGCCGGAACCAAGGACTTCATTACCGCGATTCAGCTCGACACCAAGCTCGACGGAATCCCGGCATCGGTCCTCACCAGCGCGTTGACACAGGCCAAAGCTGCTCGACTCGCAATCCTCGACGTCCTCAACGAAGCCATCGACGGCCCAGACGAAATGGCACCGACCGCACCTCGCGTGATCTCGGTTCAAATCCCCGTCGACAAGATCGGCGAGCTCATCGGGCCGAAGGGCAAGACGATCAACTCCATCCAGGACGAGACCGGCGCTCAGATTTCGATCGAAGAAGACGGAACCGTCTACATCGGCTCGAACGACGGCCCATCGGCAGAGGCGGCGCGTGACCGCGTCAACCAGATCGCGAACCCCATCAACCCCGAAGTTGGCGAGCAGTTCCTCGGAACCGTCGTCAAGATCGCGGCGTTCGGTGCATTCGTGTCGCTCATGCCCGGCAAAGACGGACTGCTGCACATCTCTGAGCTGCGCAAGCTCTCGGGTGGAAAGCGCGTCGAGAACGCGGAAGACGTGCTCTCGGTCGGACAAAAGATCCTCGTCGAAATCGCCAAGATCGATGACCGTGGCAAGCTCTCGCTTGTCCCCGTAGTCGAAGGCGAAGCCGGTGGCTCGGACGCGGCCGGGGTTAGCGCCGACGCCGAGTAAAACTCCACAAACTGCGGGGACGGGCTTCGGCTCGTCCCCGTTTTTTGTTGGTGTTTTGGTCTACACATTTTCCAATGCAAACGGTAGCATTCTGTATGCACGGGGAATGGTTCCCGTGTTAGGGGGTCACCCCGATGGGATGGATGCCACGAGTGTTCAGCCCGTTTTGAACCGAAAGGCTTCGTGTGAACACGCTGTCCGGTCTGTTAGACAACACCCAATTCAATTTGGTGTACAACATGTTCTCGCTGGGTATCGCGAGCATGCTGTTCACCTCGATTTTCCTTTTCATTGCGCGTGAGCGCGTTGCCCCCCGTTACCGCATGGCGGTTATGGTCTCGGGTACCGTTACCGCGATTGCTGCCTACCACTACTTCCGCATGTTTGACTCGTTCAACCACGCGTTTGCAGGAACCGAAGGCAACAACGCGGACGCGTACAACGTAGGTTACCGTTACGTTGACTGGCTCCTTACGGTGCCGCTTCTTCTCGTAGAAGCAGTTGCTGTTATTGGTCTTGCAATCGCCGTCCAGCGTTCACTGTTGAACCGCTTGGTGCCTGCAGCCGCAGCCATGATCCTCCTCGGTTACCCCGGAGACGCCAAGATCGCCCTGTTCGGATGGGGTGCAGACGTATGGTTGGTCCTCTCGACCCTCCCCTTCCTCTACATCCTCTTCGTCCTGTTCGTCGAACTCGGCAAGAGCCTTGCGAAGCAGTCGGCTGAGGTCCGCAAGAAGATTTCTCTTCTTCGCCTCCTCCTTCTCGCAACGTGGGGCGTTTACCCCATCACGTACATCTTGGGCATGAGCGCTGACAGCTTCGACCCGTCGGCATTCGTTGCACGTGAGGTCGGATACACCATCGCGGACATCCTCGCGAAGTGTCTCTTCGGTCTCATGATCTTCTCGATTGCACGTATCAAGTCGGCAGAAGACGACAAGGAATTCGCTAAGGCTGAATTCCGCGACAAGTAGTCGTTCAGTAAAGGCGGGGGCGGGCTTCGGCTCGCCCCCGTTTTTCATTGGGCAGCGCTGTGTAGGCTCAAAGTCTCATGGCGCACATCGAACTTCCTCTTACCGAACCTTCCATCTCGTTCACCTCGACCGGCAACTGCGAGGTTCGCCGCACGGTGCACTCGAGTGGCCTGCGTGTTCTGACCGAGCGCGTGCCGGGGTCTCGTTCAGTGACAATCGGCTTTTGGATCGGTGCGGGCTCGCGCGACGAAGACGCCGGTCACCATGGGTCGACCCATTTCCTCGAACATCTGTTGTTCAAGGGAACAAGCACACGCGGAGCGTTCGAGATTTCCGAAACGTTCGACGCGATGGGTGCCTTTCACAACGCGCTGACAGCCAAAGAGAACACCTGTTACCTCGCGCGAGTGCGATCAAAGGATTTGGCGACTGCGGTCCGTGTTCTGGGGGACCAGGTCTCGAATTCGCTGCTTCGCCCCGACGATTTCGAGATGGAACGCACTGTCATTCTCGAGGAATTAGCAATGGCGGCCGACGACCCGGACGACGTGTGCGCGGAACAGTTCTTCACCGCGATCTTTGGTGACTCACCGCTGGCGCGTCCGATCGGTGGAACCGTCGCGGACATCGAAACCGCCCTGCGGGACT
>CAMFDU010000047.1 GCA_945949175.1 Gulosibacter massiliensis
TCTTCCGTCGAGCCAACGTCAAGGAAGAGCAGAAGATCCCCGACCTGCTCTAACGCGTTAGTTGTGTCCACGCCGTCGCTGTTCACTGCGCTCGGTAGGCTGGTGTTCTCGGGGCGATAGCTCAGCTGGTTAGAGCAGCGGACTCATAATCCGTCGGTCGCGGGTTCAAGCCCCGCTCGCCCTACTGGACTTATTGGAACAAACGAGAGGACGGTGCCTTCCATGGCTGAGTACCTAAAGCCTGGACCCGGACCTAGCGTGGAGCACTTTTATCATTTTGTTGTTCAATACCTCTTGCCCCTATTCGAGATGGAACTGAAAGTCGGCGTCGTTGGTAAGGGATACATCGTGCGCGATTGCGGGCCAATGAACGTGTGGCTTGATTTTGCATTCGGCCCTGACGCGTTCACAATCATTTCTCGCGAAAAGTTGTTGCCTGCTGCAACCCCGCGATTGTGGGACAAGCGCATTCAACTGGACACGTTTGCAGATAGGACAGGTCCGTTGGTGGACACCACGCGGTTCCACGACCTCGTGAGCGCATTTCGCGAAAAGTTGGTTACGGGGGACTCAACGCCTGACACAGTGACAGTCTTGAATAGAGGGATTCCTCCAGCTTTTTACCTCGATGGGCGCGCGCAAAAAGCGGGCGGCGGTTCCCTTCGTCGTTCCATCAGTAATCTTGATCGTCTCTCACAGATCATTTCCGAACGAACGCGAGTAGACCTTGTGGACTTTGCGGATATGTCGCCGGCGGCCCAAATGGAAGCAATCAACCGCACGACAGTGTTGGTCGGGCAACATGGAGCGGGGCTCGTGCACTCGATTTTCTTGCCCGGAGACGCGCCAATCGTTGAGTTGGCAACCGTTAGCCAATCGAGATTCTATTTCCGTAATCTCACTGAAGGCTTAGGTCGCGAATATCGGGCCTTCTACCTCGACGAGGAACATGCAACTCTTTCACCACAGATGCTTAAAGAGATTGCGGATTTTGTCATCGACAGAGCGCGATAGGTCATGCTTGGCACTTGAATCAGA
Source organism: Gulosibacter massiliensis (assembly GCA_945949175.1). Lineage (GTDB taxonomy): Bacteria > Actinomycetota > Actinomycetes > Actinomycetales > Microbacteriaceae > MWH-TA3. Next base: position 1,039 of record CAMFDU010000047.1, read on the forward strand.
CTCGTTGGCGAATGTCGGCAATCGTAGCCAACAACCCGTCAGAGCGGTCGACGAGCGGAGCCCAATCGAGAACGTCCTTGGCACGTTCAATATCAGGTTCTCTGATCAACGGGTCATCGAGCGGCAAAGGCATGAAGGTAATGGTGCTCTTTGATTGGGTGAGATCAACAACTTCGCTCGCGAGGTCCAACATTGATATGGGTTCCGGGTTCCCCAAATTTATTGGGCGATGTTCCCCGGCTCTCAAAAACAGCGCGATGAAACCAGAGATCAAATCATCCACGTAGCAAAAGCTGCGTGTTTGTTCCCCATCACCATAAATTGTTAGCGGGTCGCCACGCAGCGCCTGCGTTATGAACTGAGGCACTACTCGACCGTCGTTCAGTGCCATCCGTGGCCCGTACGTATTGAAAATCCGTGCAATTCGAATGTCAACAGAGAATTCTCTGAAATAGTCCAAAAACAAGGTTTCCGCTACGCGTTTGCCCTCGTCGTAGCAGGCTCTGATGCCGATTGGATTCACGTTTCCCCAATACTCTTCCGACTGTGGAGATTCGCGCGGGTCACCGTAGATTTCCGAGGTGGATGCCTGAAGGACGGGAATTTCCAGTTTCTTCGCAAGTTCTAGAGAATTAATCGCGCCGAGAACCGATGTCTTGGTCGTGCGGGTCGGATTCCGCTGATATTGAATTGGTGAAGCAGGACATGCAAGGTTGAAGATTCCATCCACGTCAACATCGAAAGGGACAGCGACGTCCCATTCGAGGATTTCAAAATCACCAAGGGATCCAAGGTCTCGCACGTTGTCAGGTGAACCAGTCGAAAAATCATCCATGGCGATCACGGAATGCCCAGATAGAAGAAGGCGTTCACAAAGATGAGAGCCGAGAAATCCAGCACCGCCCGTCACCAAATATCGCATGGTTCGAGCATACCCATTCCGAACATGACGTCCGATAAACGTGAACGATTCGCGCTGGTCTGTGCAACGGATCGTTGCAGAGTTTGATTGGCGCTAAGAAATTGTTCGCAGGACATAAACCTTCCGAACAGTTTCATGCACTGTCCAGGTTCCGATCCAGCCGGCGGGGGTGATGAGCGTGCTGCCCGGGCCGACGACGACGGTGTCGCCCGCGTCCGATACCACCGTCGCTTTACCCGAGAGAATAACGGCGACCTCGTCGTATCCGTCCCTCGATGCAGTGAATGTCCCCGCGGTGCACTCCCACACACCCGTTTCCACGAGTCCGTCTTCGGACTTCCACGTGGCGGCGCTGGATTCGACTTGCCCGTCAATACTCGTCGGCTTCGGAGCGTGCGGCGGAAGGGGCAGCGCGTTCGCATCGGGGGTATGAATGGTGGGAACATCGTTCATGCGGTCTCCTCGAGTGGGGCTCTAGTCCTGAAGGTTCTTTGACCCTACACGGCGTCGGCGGTGGGTACCAGAACCCTCGCCCTAGACTGGCACTCCTATGCACGTTCTTCTTTTCTGTGAACAACATCCCCATACGCTCGGGGGCGCCCAGGTGTCAGTGAACCTGCAAGCCGAGTTCCTCGAGCGAGCTGGACATGTGGTCACGTTCGTGTCACCCGCTCTTCGAACCGGTCCCGTCGACGACGAGCGCTTCATTGACCTCCCGTCATTTCCAATCCCAACTGTGCGGGAATACACCTGGATTCGGCCGAGCCAACGTCACCTAGCCCAGGTTGAACGGGCTTTGCGGGTCCGACCCGCGGTGGACGTGGTGCATGTTCAATCCGATTTCTGGGGAGCGGCACTGGGATACAGATTTGGGCGGGGACGCGACCTTCCGATCGTGCACACCATGCATCACCGACTCGATGTCGGTGTTAATCGTTCCATTCCGTTCCCAGGGATCTTATACGCTCTGTTGGGACGATGGCAGAAATGGTCGCTTGGGGACGATGCCGTGGACCGACCACGTAACGCGTTTGATTATCTGGCGGGTTATGCCCATCACAGTGATGTAGTGACGGCGCCCTCCGAACATTTCGCGCGGCTTCTGGCAAAGCGGGACGTCGTGTCACGTCGACACCCCGATATCGCGGTCATTCCGACGGGAGTCAGTGACGACGTGTTGGAAAGGGTTGCGGGGCTTTCGCGAGATCCTCGCAACGTGACTCGTGTCGCGTGGGTTGGGCGTTTTTCGCCCGAGAAACGCCTTCTCGAATTTCTCGAAGGGGTAGCCGAGTGTCCCGAACCGCTCGACGTCGTGATCGTGGGCGACGGCGGTCTTGCATCCAAAGCAAAAGCCCTCGCGACACCCAACGTCAGATTTGTGGGTGCGGTTTCGTATGATCGTGCGATCGAAGTGATTGCCGACGCTGACATCCTCGTGCAAACCTCACACGATTTCGAGACACAGGGCATGACGGTGACCGAGGCGTTGTCGATGGGCACGCATGTTGTCCTCGTCGATTCGGCGGTCGCGGACGGACTTCCCAAAAGTTCCGTCACTGTTGCCGCCGATCTGACCTCGAAAGCGTTGGGGGACGCACTCGCTCGGGCCGTTCGGACTGTCGATGCCACGAATCATCAGCGGGATTTAGGTAACGCCACCGAGTTTCGCCAATCCCACTGCACCGCCCAAATGATCACGCAGTATCGACGTGCCATCGCGCGGTGAGCCTGCCGAATTCCGTCACCGCATTTCGGCAGAATGAAAGCATGACCGAGTCCGACGACACGTTTGCTTTGTTTCACTCGAGGCGAGAAATCCAGGTCGCGGAACCTTTCGGGAGCCTCGCCTTGGTGCTCACCCAGTGGTTCGATTCTGAACAGGCGGTGTGGGGCGTGCCCGGGACGTGGGCGCCGCGCACGGACGGTGAACGAGGTCTCGTGTTGACGGCCCGCCCCGAAGACCAGATTTTTGTCGATGGAAAACTAGTGAACGGCTCTGTGACGCTCAACGGGCCTGGCGACACGGCTCCGTCAATCACGTTGTCGGAAACACGCCGTGCGACCGTGATCGCAGAAGAAGGCCTGAGTGGGCTGCGTGTGTGGGACTCCAAGAGCGAGTCCATTGAAAAATTTGGGCGAATTGATGCTTTTCCTTACAACCCGGACTGGGTCGTGAAGGGCAAATGGAAGCCGAACCCGACCGGCACCACGATGGATGTCGAGAAAAAGTTGGGCGCGGCCAAGACCGAAGTGATTCCGGGAGAAATCGAATTCAACCACGAGGGGCACACGGTTTCATTGGCCACAATCGGGACGGGCAAAGCGCTGCAGATTGTGTTCGCTGATGTGACAAACGGATCCGAAACCTATTCAGTTGGTCGGTTTCTTTTTGTGGTTCCGAACATTGATGGAACGGTCACGATGGATTTCAACTATGCGGTGTTGCCGCCCTGCGCGTTTTCCTATAACTTCAATTGCCCGATACCGCCGAAACAGAATCGACTGCCTTTCGCCGTGAGAGCGGGCGAAAGAAACGTCCTTGCGAGCGACGGATCACTTCTCCACAGCTAGCCCAATTCACAGATTTGTCGATTGGACTTTTTCTCGAGTCGCGCGCATACTTAAGGCTCCATCCGTGGTGCCGTTCGAGGGGAAGTCGTGCGGCATGAGGAGGATGGATGAACGACGCATACGGTGTGATTCATGTTCACTCGTGCCCTGTTGCGCTTGCACCGCACGTCTCATGGACGCTCGGACACATTCTGGGGTCAGAAACGTCCGTCGAATGGAACGATCAGCCGTGCGTGGAGGGGAGTGTTTGCGCGACAGTTGCCTGGTCGGGCCCCAGTGGTTCCGCCGCTCGATTTGCCTCTGCGCTGCGGGGTTGGGACCGCACCCGATTTGAAGTCTGGGAAGCAACTGCAACCAATCGAGATGGGGTTCGGTATGTGCACACACCGAGCCTCGGCATTTTTTTTACCATGACGGATGCAGCGGGCAATGCGATGGTTGGCGAAGACCGAATTCGCTACGCGATAGACATGGCTAACGGTGATGCGACCGAGCTGGAACACGAATTGTCGCGTGCTCTCGGTACGGCGTGGGACGACGAACTAGAACCGTTTCGACACAGCGTGGACCAGAAGATGGCATTAAAGCCCAAGGGGCGCGTGGGAGTTAGACCGATCTGACGACGATGACAGCGTTATGGCCACCAAAACCAAACGAGTTACTGATGGCGATGATCGAATCCGGCAGTGCGCGAGGCTCGATGACGACATCAAGCGGAATGGCCTCGTCCTGATTGTCGAGGTTGAGGGTCGGCGCCGCAATCTTTTCATGCACAGACAGCACCGTGAAAATCGCCTCCAGCGCACCGGTTCCACCGAGGAGGTGTCCGGTAGCCGATTTGGTTGCTGAGACCGGAATCTCCTTGATGCGGTCGCCGAATACCTTATGCAGGGCGGTGTATTCCGCGATATCGCCAACCGGTGTCGACGTTGCGTGAGCATTGATGTAATTGACATCGGAGGGGGTCACACCGGCATCCGTGAGTGCGTCGAGAACCGCTCGTGCCGCTCCATTACCCTCTGGGTCTGGTGCCGTGATGTGGTGTGCGTCAGAGGACACTGATCCTCCGGCAATCTCGGCATAAATCTTTGCGCCGCGGGCTTCGGCATGCTCCTTGGTTTCCAGAATCAAGACGGCAGCGCCTTCGCCGAGCACGAAACCGTCGCGGTCCTTGTCGTATGGTCGTGACGCACGCACCGGGTCATCATTCCGTGTCGAAAGCGCGTGCATTGCAGCGAACGCAGCAATGGGAAGTGGGTGGATGACTGATTCGGTTCCACCGCAGATGACCACATCGGCGATACCAGCCCGAAGGTGGTCGACGGCGTTTGAAATCGACTCGGTGCCGGAAGCACAGGCTGAGACACAGGTTCGAGCGCCACCTCGCGTTTCCAAGTCCATCGAAATCGCAGCAGCCGCAGCGTTCGGCATCAGCATAGGGATAGTCATCGGAAGAACTCGACGCGGACCCTTTTCCTTAAGGACGTCCCACGCGTCAAGAAGAGTGTTGAGCCCGCCAATTCCGGTCGCAAAATCGACGAGTACGCGTTCTTTCGGGTCGCTCGGTGCACCCGCATCGGCCCACGCTTCTCGCGCGGCAATCACGGCGAGTTGCGCAGAAGGATCCAAGCGCTTGATTTCGATGCGCTCGAGTACGTCAGACGCAGGGACCTTCACTCGACCGGCAAACTTTACGGGGAGATCATGTGTCTCGACCCACTCTTCGGTAAGAAGCCGAATACCGCTCTCGCGGCGCAACAGCGCCTCCCAGGTGTCGCGGGCGTTTCCGCCGAGGCACGAGGTCGCGCCGATACCGGTCACAACGATGG
>CAMFDU010000048.1 GCA_945949175.1 Gulosibacter massiliensis
CGGTGGCGGTATGGCATTCACTTTTCTCAAGGCAATGGGCCACAATATCGGCTCGTCGCTGTGCGAACTTGATCGTCTTGATGACGTCACGTCTTACCTCGCTCGTGCCACTGAATTGGGTGTAGAAATTGTTCTGCCAACCGACGTCGTCGTCGCGAGCAAGTTTGCCGCAAATGCGGAAACAGTCGTCGCAAAGAGTGACTCAATCGAACAGACCCCGTTTGGTGCGTCGGGGTTGGGTCTCGATATCGGACCAGAGTCCGCAACAAAGTTTGCGGAACTCATCACGTCGTCGCAGACGGTCTTCTGGAACGGCCCAATGGGAGTTTTCGAAATGTCAGCGTTCGCACAAGGGACGAGAGTCATCGCCGAAGCGTTGACGAAAGTCAGGGGCCTCAGCGTCGTTGGTGGCGGTGACTCAGCCGCAGCTGTGCGCGCATTAGGCTTCAAGGATTCAGAATTCGGACACATTTCAACGGGCGGTGGTGCGAGTCTGGAATTCCTCGAAGGCAAGAAGCTCCCTGGACTGGAGGTACTCGGATGGTAACCCGTCGCCCATTGATCGCTGGAAACTGGAAGATGAACTTCGACCACTTACGTGCCGTCGCTTTTGTTCAGAAGATTGCCTGGATACTGAAAGACGCCAAGTTTTCCCCAACCGAGGTTGAAGTCTCGGTTTTCCCTCCCTTCACCGATATTCGTTCGGTGCAAACGCTAATCGAAAGCGATTCGCTGGGTTTCGCATTCGGCGCACAGGACGTGTCTCCTTACGACGAGGGAGCGCACACCGGCGACATTTCAGCAGAATTCCTAAAAAAGCTAAATTGCCGTTACGTCATCATCGGACACTCCGAGCGTCGTCAGGACCATCACGAAAATGATGAGCTAGTCGCGGCAAAGACGAAAGCCGCACTGAAGCATGGACTAATCCCCATCATTTGTGTTGGTGAAACCAGCGACGATCGTGAAAAGTTCGGATCGAGTGCTGTGCCCGTTGGCCAACTTCGAACCGTGCTCTCACAAATTGAAGCAACCGCTGAAATCGTGATCGCATACGAGCCCGTCTGGGCCATTGGTTCGGGGCAACCCGCGACACCCGCCCAGGCACAAGAAGTCTGTGCCGCACTGCGGGCCGTCATCGCTGAAGTACTTTCACCCGAGTCCGCGGAAGCCACACGAATTCTCTATGGTGGAAGCGTCAAGTCGGGAAACATCGCGGCGTTTATGCGCGAAAAAGATGTCGACGGAGCTCTCGTCGGGGGGGCGAGTCTCGATGCGGAAGAATTTGCGAAGATTGTGCAGTTCCCCAGGCACGTAATCGCATAAACTAGTCGAATCATGGAAATTCTCTACATCATCGTGCAGGTCGTCCTTGCACTGACGAGCGTCCTTTTGACGATGACAATTCTTTTGCACCGCGGACGCGGTGGAGGCCTCTCTGACATGTTCGGTGGCGGTGTCACCTCGAACCTCGGGTCGAGCGGTGTCGCGGAACGTAACCTCAACCGTCTAACTATCATGATCGCAGTGATCTGGTTTCTTGCCGTCGTCACAATCGGGCTCTTCACCCGATTCGGTCTGGTCTAGGTCCGGTCATGGCTGGCGGTAGCGCAATCCGAGGTACTCGAGTCGGTAGCGGTCCGATGGGGGAGCACGACCACGGAAAACATGCTGAACGGGTCGCCGTGTCATACTGGGACGCCGAAGGTAACGAAACGGTCAAGCACTATGCCGCTGACGTCCCCGACGACCAGATTCCCGAGTTGATTGATTCACCGACAACAGGTCTCCCCGCTGGCCGAAACAAGAACAAGCCGCCGCAACTCGTAAAGAACGAGCCCTACAAGACCCACCTGGCCTACGTCAAAGAGCGTCGCACTCTAGAAGAGGCTGACACCATTCTTTCTGACGCGCTGGAGCGTCTGAGGTCGACGGGTAAGCCCTAACCAGGTAGTTCAGAGGCTGCGTCAGCATCCACCCAGACGACGGTTTCTAGCGTTCCACGCAGCGCTGCCGCTGGCGTTTCGGATTCGTGCGCACCCGCGAAAATTCGTGCGACCGCTGCTGACTTGTCCGTTCCGGACGCGACAATCCAAACTCGCCTGCCGCGATTCAACGCATCAAACGTGAACGTCAAGCGTTGCGCGGGAGGTTTTGGAGAGTTTTCAACCGCGATCACGTCCTCGCCTCCGCCGTGGGGAAGACCAGGAAACAAACTCGCCGCGTGACCATCGGGGCCAATTCCGTTGAGAACGACATCGAACGCCGGAAAACCATCGACGTGCTCAGCCATGAACTCATCTCGAGCGTCGCGAAGAGTCTGACCACGGTCTGCGGGGAAGGTGTGCAGGTTTGAAGCAGGAATGGCGATCTGTGAAAAGAGCACGTCTTTCGCCTGTTTCTCGTTTCGGTCGGTGTGTCCAGCTGGGACGAATCGTTCGTCGCCCCACCACACATGAACACGCGACCAATCAATCGTGGCTACGTGGGGGGACCGTGCCAAAGAGGCGAGAACGCCGATTCCGACCGTGCCACCTGTAACGACGATGTCCGCACGTTCGCGTGAAGCGAGAGCCGACTGAATGACTGTGATCAGTTCCTCCGCGACACGGTCTTCAATATCAGACCGTGTCGGCGCGACCTCAAGTCGTCGAGACATCAGATCAATTCCGATTCCGCGACCAGTAACGGAATTCCCTCGGTCAAGACGCGACCAAACACGACGTCCGCGTCGAGTCGGCGAAGTTCTTCAGTCAGACAGTCGCCGAGACCGCGGAGTGGCAGCGAAATGGCATGATCGGGTTGCCCCGGTTGTTCAAGGCGGGCGAAGCCGGGCTCCGTCCGCTCCAACACAATCGACCCCGAATTTGTCATAATCTCGGCGCGAATGATGTTACCTAGTTCGCTTTTTCCTTCGAGGATTAGCTCTACAGGAACCTTCAGTTCACTGCGCAACCACGCAGCAAGAAGTATCGGGGCCGAGTTGTCCAAAGCGCCAGCCACTTTGACCCCGCTGATTCCCAAATCGACACCCGTGTCGAGCGTCGCAGCCAACAGTCCGCGCCACTGTGTGATCCGAGTCCAACCCAGGTCGACGTCACCTGGTTCGTAAGCCTCTGCAAGAATTCGAAGCAATTCGACAGGGTTCGACGCTGTAATCGTGTCAGCGATTCGATGCCCAGCGACGCGACCAAGCGACGTTTCCGACATCCGTAGCGGAGCGGCATCTGGCCACCACGCAACCATCGGCGCATCCGGCAACAAAAGCCCATTGATAAGCCCCTGAGGGTCGCCAACCAACTCGTCTGACGCGTTAAGGACGATAACTTCGCTCGCGCCGGCGTCACCGCCCAGTCGTAGTTCAGCATTGAGTGGGACCGTCTGGTTGGCGTCCGAGACGTTGTTGATGACGATTATGCGCATCGGGTGTTCCCGTGATGCTTCATTAGCGGCGGCGATGACCTTTTCAACCTTGTCATCGGTCGTCGTAATCACGAGTGTCAATACCCGACCCAGTGCCACGGCACCGCCGTCTTCTCGAGCCTTCTGAAGCGTCCGGAGAATGCTCGCCACCGTCGTGTTCGGGAGGGGGATAATCACGGTCGTCTCCATTCGCGACCGTCGCGGCGCATCATTTCATGAGCCGATTCGGGGCCCCACGAACCGGGCGCATACTTCTCTGGTCTGCCGTTCGACGCCCAGAAGTTTTCAATCGGGTCAAGCACCTTCCAGGACAGTTCCACCTCTTCATGCCGGGGAAACAGTGGCGGATCCCCGAGCAGAACGTCGAGAAGGAGGCGTTCATAGGCTTCGGGGCTCTCCTCGGTAAACGCATGTCCGTAGCCAAAGTCCATCGTCACATCGCGAACCTGCATTCCCGCGCCAGGCACTTTCGAACCGAACTTCATCGTGACACCCTCGTCCGGTTGGACGCGAATGACAAGTGCATTTTCGGACAAACTCGAAACTTGGTTTTGCTCAAAAAGATATTGTGGGGCGCGCTTGAACACAACCGCGATCTCGGTTACTCGACGACCGAGTCTTTTACCCGCGCGCAAATAGAACGGAACGCCACTCCAGCGTCGCGTGTCGATATCGAGTCGCATCGCCGCGAAAGTCTCGGTGACGGAATCCGGATTCATTCCCTCTTCGTCGAGAAAGCCGGTCACCTGAACACCGCCCTGCCAGCCCCCGGAATACTGACCGCGTGCAGTTCCGGTTGACAAATCTTCTGGAAGTTTGATTGCCGACAAGACCTTTTCCTTTTCTGCACGAAGGTCGGCTGCATCGAACGAAACGGGCTCTTCCATCGCCGTGAGTGCGAGAAGTTGCAAGAGGTGGTTTTGAATGACGTCCCGTGCTGCACCGATGCCATCGTAATATCCAGCTCTTCCTCCGACACCAATGTCCTCAGCCATGGTGATCTGTACGTGGTCGACGTAATTCGAATTCCAAATCGGTTCATAAAACATGTTGGCGAATCGGAGCGCAAGGATGTTCTGGACTGTTTCTTTGCCCAAATAGTGATCGATGCGAAACACCGAATCTGCGGGGAATACAGATTCCACCACGGCGTTGAGTTCGCGGGCGGTCACCAAGTTTGACCCGAACGGCTTTTCGATCACAACTCGACGCCACTCCTTTTCTTTTGGCGATGCAAGACCAGAGCGACGCAATTGTTCTGTGACGAGCGGGAATGAGCGCGGCGGGATGGACAAATAGAAGGCGTGATTGCCCATCGTCCCGCGTTCCAGATCCAACTCGGCAATTGTTTCGCCGAGACGATCGAAGGCCGCGTCGTCGTCGAAGTCTCCTTCAACGAATCGAATGCCATCAGCTAACTGACGCCACACATCCTCACGAAAAGCTGTGCGCGCGTATTTCGTGACCGACTCTCGAACGACCTCCATGAAGTCTTGGTTTTTCCATTCGCGCCGTGCGAATCCAACCAAGGCAAAACCGGGCGGGAGTAGCCCCCTGTTCGCGAGGTCGTACACGGCGGGCATCAGCTTTTTGCGGGATAGGTCTCCTGTCACCCCAAAAATGACAAGTCCCGATGGGCCGGCGATTTGACCTAGTCGGCGGTCACGCGGATCCCGTAGCGGATTGACAAAGGTCACGAACTGATCCCCACACGACGAAGCGTCGAAACAAGAGAGGCGAGATCAGGGAACCCGTCGACTGTCAGAGTCAGAACGGGACGGTTGTGATTAGCGAGAACGCTCGCGTCGCCGCGCGCTTGAGATTCCATCAACACGCCAAAGGTGAACGGCTGCCCCGGCACTTCTTTGTCGACGATTGCGCGTTCGACGATTTGGATGAAGACACCGTGGGCCGGTCCGCCCTTGTGATATTGCCCAGTTGAATGAAGGAACCGCGGTCCCCACCCGAACGTCGTAGGGCGACCTCCGCTCGCTGCCGCGATTGCGTCCCGAATCGTTTCGAGTCCTGATCCTGCTTCTCGGTCGGCATAGGCGTGAATCGACACATAGCCGTCAGCCGCAACGCGTGAAAGCAATTCATTTACTGCTGTCGGGACGGTTGTCGCTGTCGGTTGGTAGCCACGCGCGCTCAACTTCACGGCACCGTCGGTCGCAAATGTCACCGGCGCTTCGGGGGTGCCATCAAGGAAGGCTCGTGCCGCGATTTTGGCCGATTCGACATCCGGCTGGTCGTAGGGGTTTATCCCCAAGAGTCGACCGGCGACGGCGGTCGCGACTTCCCACAAAACAAACTGCGCTCCAAGTGGTCCCGCGACGGTCACCGAGTCGCCCGATGCGACCACGGCGGAGTCGACGATGTTCACCGGCAGAAGGTCGGAAGCAGAAAGGTCGGGTGCACGCGGTTCGAGAATGACGGGAAGCACTCCCGTGCCGTTCTTTCCCGTGGATTCGGCAACGAGTTGTTCGATCCACTCACCAATGCCGACGATTGATGACTTCGTTGACATGATTCCCATCTTGTCTCTACGCGGTAGCGTGCCGGCAATCGCCGCTCCGAGAACTAGACCCGGGTTCGATTCGTTGTCCTCGAGAAGCGAGGGGAGCGCAGTATCGGCCTCGTCCAGCAGATTTTCAATATCCACGCCCGCAAGCCCAGACGGAACCAACCCAAATGCCGTGAGGGCAGAATACCGTCCTCCGACATGGGAATCGGCGTTAAACACCCGAAACCCTTCGTCACGTGCAGCGACATCCAACGGCGAATCGGGGTCGGTGACTATGACAATTCGCGTCAGCGGATCAATCCCCGCGGCGATGAACGCAGCCACAAACGCTCGTTTATGCGAGTCAGTTTCGACAGTCGAACCTGACTT
>CAMFDU010000049.1 GCA_945949175.1 Gulosibacter massiliensis
AGTTCCTGGGCGCGGCGAATCACCGATTCGGCGAGCACCGGCACGATTGCCGCGGCGGTTAGTCGGATGCCTTCCGCCGAGAGTGACGTGACGGTTTCGGGGGGCAGTCCGGCGGGGACCCCTGAGATGTTGATACCGATTCCAACAGCTATTCGATCCGTGTCGAGCGATTCGATCAAGATCCCAGCCGCCTTTCGACCATCGATCAGAACATCGTTGGGCCATTTGACCGTTGGTCGGGTGCTGGCCGAGGCGTGCTCGGCGATGATTCTGGCTAGCTCGACGGCGACACAAAGCGGAAGACGCGTCATGTGCGTTGGAGACCCGAGCGCCGTGCGCGAGACGACAATGGTCAACGCGACGCCGGCTCTGGGCGCCATCGTCCACACGCGGTCCATCCGCCCTCGTCCTGCGGTTTGGTCCAGCGTCGCGATCACGTCACCGTGAACGAAATCGGTCGATTGAGCGATTCGATTGGTCGATTCGACCCGCTCAATCCAGTGAATCACCGCCACCACTAGCGCAATGGGTTCGACCAGGTTCGACCAGCGACTGGTTCGCGCGGTGCGCGTGCATCACGGGCCCAGCGGTCGACGCTCGTGTCTTCTTCGACCGCTCCCCCTTCGCGCAACATGCCGGCGACGACGGCGACAACCGCGGCTTCCTGCTCGGCGGTGGGGGAACCGCCCACGATGTGGATTTGAGTGAGCGGGTCACTCTCCGCTGTTGGTCCGACCATCAGAGTGGAATGTTTCCGTGCTTCTTGGCCGGCATGCTGGCTCGCTTCGTTCCGAGTGCCCGCATCGAACGGATAATTGCGATTCGAGTCATGTGCGGGTAAATGACGTTATCGATTTCGCCACGCTCCGCGGCGAGGAACGGACTCGCAACGTTTTCGGTGTATTCGTTCGCCAGTTTCGCTCGCAATGCTGTAACGTCTTCACCCTTTTCTTCCGCTTCCTTAATTTCGGTGCGGTACAAAATGTTGACGGCTCCCTGGCCACCCATGACGGCGAGTTCCGCCGTCGGCCACGCCATGTTGATGTCGGCACCAAGATGCTTCGATCCCATCACGATGTACGCGCCGCCATAGGCTTTGCGGGTAATCACGGTGATGAGAGGAACAGTCGCCTCGGAATAGGCGTAGAGCAACTTCGCACCGCGACGAATCACGCCTTGCCACTCTTGGTCCGTTCCCGGCAAAAATCCGGGAACGTCGACGAGAGTGATGATGGGAAGTCCAAACGCGTCGCAAAAACGGACGAATCGGGCCGCCTTCTCGCTGGCTTCGATATTGAGCGTTCCCGCCATTTCCTTTGGCTGGTTGGCGACGATTCCGACTGGTTTACCTTCGACGCGCGCAAAACCGATGATGATGTTTGGCGCGAACAGAGGTTGGACCTCGAGGAAAGAATCGTCGTCCACCGACCTCGCAATGACGTCGAGCATGTCGTACGGTTGGTTCGCGCTGTCCGGAATGATTGCGTCGAGTTCTTTGTCGGCCTCGGTCGGGGTCTCGGACACGACGGATGCATACAGAGGGTGTTGAGCGAGGTTGTTCTGCGGCAAGTAGGCGAGGACCGAACGCACGTAATCGAACGCATCCGGTTCGTCGCTCGCGAGGTAGTGGGAAACTCCCGTGCGAACCGAATGGGTCTCCGCACCGCCGAGTTCTTCCATGCCGACGTCTTCGCCCGTAACCGCCTTGATCACGTCGGGTCCCGTGACAAACATTTGGCTCGTTTTGTCAACCATGACCACGAAGTCAGTGAGCGCGGGGGAATACACCGCGCCACCCGCTGCCGGGCCGCAAATAATCGAGAACTGAGGGATGACACCGCTGGACTGAGTGTTGAGGCGGAAAATCTCGCCATACTTGCCCAGAGCCGTGACTCCCTCCTGAATTCGGGCTCCACCCGAATCGAGGATTCCGATGATCGGGACTCCCGCCTTCAAGGCGTATTCCTGAAGTTTGACAATTTTTGCGCCGGCCGCTTCGCCGAGCGAACCGCCAAACACACTGAAGTCTTGGCTAAAAATTCCGACCTCGCGGCCGTGAATTCGTCCGACACCCATAATGACGGCGTCACGGTCGGGGCGCTTGCCAGAGTCCCCGAACGAATCGCCGCGCGAACGAACAAACTTGTCGATTTCGGTGAAGCCGGTGCCGGGATCGACGAGTTGCATGATGCGGGCCATCGCCGAATTCTTGCCCTTGGCTTTTTGTTTTTCGGCCGCGGCCTTTTGCGCATCATCGAGTCGCTTGAGTCGCTCGGCAAAATCGGCGATTCGTGCAGCAGTCGTCGCGGGTCCGGGGGTCGGGGTGTTTTCGGTCACATATTTACCTTAGCGAGAGTGCGTTCTTTGGGCACCTATCCCTGCGGATTCCCATCCTTGACAAAGGTCACGATGGTTTCAACGTGGTGTGTGTGCGGGAACAAATCAAGCGCCCGGAGGCGCGTCGGGCGATACCCGTGTTCGCGGGCAAACGCGATGTCGCGCGATAGGGCAACCGGGTCGCACGCGACGTAGACAATTTGAGCGGGGGCGAGTCGACCAAGGCTAGCCATGACCTCACGTCCGGCTCCGGATCGCGGAGGATCGAGAATGACTGTCCCCGCCGCGAGTCGCGAGCGCTCTCCGGGTGTCGCGCGCTGGTCGAGCGCGCGCAGCCATTTTTCGACCGTGCCCGTTTCGGCAAACGCGCCGACCCACTCACTGAGGTTTTCGCCGGCGTGTTCGGTCGCACGTTCATCCGATTCGACGCTCGTGACACGGGTCGATGGTCCGCCGAGATCGGCGAGCGCTACCGCAAACAAACCAACACCGCCGTAGAGGTCGAGGTTGAGGGCTGTGGCGTCGAAATGGTCAGGGTCAATCGCGTCCCGAACCTCGGCCGTCAGGGTCGTCGCTGCCTCGCGATGGACCTGCCAGAAACCGTTGTCATCGACCCGGAATTCGCGATTGCCCACGCGCTCGCGAATGACCGTCGGTTTCTGTTCTCCGACAATGAGGCGTGGGTCACCGATTGACGGGGACAGCACGTCGACCGAACCGAACATTCCGTAGTTGTCGGACAGTGGAGCGATGCGGTTGATTCCCTCGGTCGCGAGCGGAAGGGACTTCACGACGATGATGTCGTGTGATCGGCGAGCGCGGGGACCGACCTGACCCTGTTCGTTGACGTGCAGACGGACACGGGTACGCCATCCCAACCCGTTTCGCTCGTCGTCGCCGGGTAGAGCGTCCACACGGTCGAGCAAGAGAGCGATGGTGGCCTCGTCAAGTTTTCCGAAGCGGGCCAGCGCATCTTTGAGAACGTCACGCTTCAGTTCGCGCTGATGTGGGAGGGCGATGTGGCCGAAATCCGCTCCGCCAACGCGGGCGTGAATCGGACGATCGATTCCGGCTTCAGCCCAAACGTGCGGAACGCGATACGGGCTCGGGCTGCCGACCTCGATGGCATCGGCTCGCCAGAAACTGGCCTTCGAATCGTCGGTCACTCGAGCGGTGACGTTCTCACCAGGGATCGCGTCGCTCACAAAGATGACTCGACCGTCGAGTCGCCCGACAGCGAACCCGCCGTGTGCAATTCCCGTCAGCGTCAGTTCAACATCGGTACCTAGCGATTCACCCATTTGTCCAGCCTACGGTCAGGGTAATGTCGGGCTGTGCGTCTCGTTCTTGCTTCTACGTCACCCGCCCGCCTCGCGACTCTTCGTGCAGCCGGAGTCGAACCGTTGACGATTTCGCCCGGCGTCGATGAGGACGCTGTTGTCGCCGCGGCCGGGCACCTCGAACCCGCTGCGATGGTCGAACTGCTTGCGCGTGCGAAGGCAGAAGCAGTTGCCGAATCTCACGGATCGACGATCGACGGACTCATCCTCGGCGGCGATTCTGCTTTCGTCATCGACGGAATCATCCACGGAAAACCGCATCTCCCGGAGGTCGCCCGCGAACGGTGGATGCGTCAACGCGGCCGAACAGGTGTTCTGTATTCCGGCCACTGGCTCATCGATCATCGAGGGGGCGGGAACCATGGTGGTGTCGGCGTCGTGACTCACGCCGACGTCACCTTCGCCGACGTCACCGACGCGGAAATCGATGCGTACATCGCGACCGGTGAGCCGCTCCACGTCGCCGGTGCATTCACGATCGATTCCCTCGGTGGTCCCTTCATCGAATCCATCATCGGCGACCCCCACACCGTCGTCGGGTTGTCGCTGCCAGCACTTCGAAACATGGTGCGCTCATTCGGAATCGAATGGACCGACCTGTGGAACCGCTGAGCGAAAGAGACAGAAAGCGTGCCGACCAATAGGCTAAAGAGCATGTCCACACGCATTACCAAGGTCCTCATCGCCAATCGCGGAGAAATCGCCGTTCGTGTGATTCGCGCAGCCAAAGATGCGGGAATCGCGACCGTAGCGGTCTATGCGAATCAGGACATCAATTCTCAACACGTCAAAATGGCAGACGAAGCAATCAGTTTGGACGGCACAACGAGCGCCGACACTTATCTCGTCATAGGGAAGATCCTGGCAGCCGCAAAACGGACCGGTGCTAACGCAATTCACCCCGGCTACGGATTTCTTGCTGAGAACGCAGACTTTGCCCGCGCCGTATCGGATGCCGGGATCATCTGGATCGGACCAACGCCAGAGGCGATTGAACGCCTCGGGGACAAGGTCAGCGCACGTCACGTCGCCGAAAAGGTTGGCGCGCCACTTGCCCCGGGGACACTGAATCCCGTTGAGACCGCGCAGGAAGTTCTTGACTTCGTCGATGTTCACGGACTCCCCGTCGCCATCAAGGCGGCGTTCGGCGGCGGCGGGCGCGGCCTCAAGATTGCGCACACTCGCGAAGAAATCCCCGAGCAGTTCGAGTCCGCAACGCGCGAGGCCATCGCCGCGTTCGGTCGCGGTGAATGTTTCGTCGAAAAGTACCTCCACAAACCCCGACACGTCGAGACCCAGTGTTTGGCCGACCACAAAGGAAATGTTGTGGTCGTGTCGACCCGTGACTGCTCGTTGCAGCGTCGTCACCAGAAACTTGTCGAAGAAGCGCCCGCGCCGTTCCTGACCGACGCACAGCGCGAACTGCTCTATACGGCGTCGAAGAACATCTTGAAAGAGGTCGGTTACGTCGGTGCCGGGACCTGCGAGTTCTTGATTGGCGCCGATGGCACCATTACATTCCTCGAGGTCAACACTCGCCTCCAGGTTGAACACACCGTCTCGGAGGAAGTCACCGGCCTCGACCTGGTTCGCGAACAGTTCCGAATTGCCGAGGGCGGGCTCGTTGACTATCCGGACCCCGTAATCACGGGCCACTCGATTGAATTCCGCATCAACGGTGAGGACGCTGGCGCAAACTTCCTTCCCACCCCCGGACCGGTCAAAGCGCTTCGGCTCCCTGGTGGTCCCGGTATCCGGGTTGATTCCGGAGTTGTCGCGGGCGACGTCATCTCGGGGTCGTTCGACTCGCTGCTCGCCAAGCTCATCGTCACCGGGACCGATCGCAAGGATGCCTTGGCCAAGGCTCGCCGCGCGTTAAGCGAATTCCAGGTCGTCGGTTTGCCGACGGTGCTTCCATTCCATCAACTCGTTGTCAACGACCCGGCATTCGCGCCAGCTGATGACAAACCGTTCTCGATTTACACGAGCTGGATCGAGACCGAGTTCAACAACACCGTCGAAGAATACGCGGGCACGATTGGCGCGGGCGAAGCGACCGACACCCGCCACGAAGTCGTCGTCGAAGTAGATGGCAAACGTCTCGCCGTCTCGGTTCCCGACTCGCTCTTGCCGACATCGGCGCGAATTCACAAACCACTCGCGCCCGTGCGCTCCAAGACCGCGCACGCTTCCGGCGGAAGCGGAAACGACGTCGCCTCGCCGATGCAGGCAACGGTCGTCAAGGTCGAGGTCGCACCCGGTGATGCTGTCATCAAGGGGCA
>CAMFDU010000050.1 GCA_945949175.1 Gulosibacter massiliensis
AGCTCTGTTTACTCCACCAAGATGGCCTGCAACAAACCCGATGGAATCATGGACTTCGAGATGAGGTTTCTCAACGACTTGTCCCTCATCACGTCAATCGAACTCGTGGACGGAGGACTGCGCCTGACGGGCGATGCGGTGACACTAGAGTTTGCCGTGAGCGAGTAGCTACAACCCGAGGGTCACAGCGAAGTCGGCGGCCTGCACGATTCGAATTCCGAGTTCTTCGGCCTTCGCTTGCTTCGAACCAGCGCCTTCACCAACGAAAACAATGTCGGTCTTCGCGCTCACGCTCGACGAAACCTTTCCGCCCGCCTGACGGACGGCTTCTTCTGCACCATCGCGGGTGAAACCGGGCATCGTGCCCGTCACAACCACGGTCATCCCCGACAGTGGACCCTCCACCGCTTCCGCAGTGACACCGGGTCCTGGGTGACCGGGAATCGCAAACGAAACACCAGCCGCACGCCAGCGGGACACGATGTCGCGGTGCCAGTCAACGTCAAGCCATTCAATGACGCTCGATGCGATGATCGCGCCGACACCATCGACAGCGGACAGTTCATCAACGGTTGCCGCTTCGATCGCAGAAAGAGACCCGAAGTGGCTCGCAAGAGCACGCGCAGCAACCGGACCGACATGTCGAATGTTGAGCGCAACGAGGAATCGCCACAAGTCTTTCGACTTCGCGTCGGACAGTCCCTTGATCAGCTTGAGTGCGTCCTGCGACGGCACGAGTTCCTTCTTCACGGTCGCGCGGAACGGAGTCTGGGTGACCGGCTGTCCTGTCGCGTCGTCCAGTTTGGTGAGTCCGGTCTCGGCGTCTTTGACAGAAACCTCGATGGGGAACAAATCGTCAATTGTGAGGTCGAACAGTCCCGCTTCATTCGTCAGCGGCGGGGTTGCAGGAACCATCGGTTGAGTCAACGCGGCGGCCGTGACCTCGCCCAACCCCTCGATGTCGAGCGCGCCGCGGCTGCCAATGTGTTCGACTCGCCCACGAACTTGCGCCGGACAGTGTTCGGTGTTTGGGCACCGAAAATCAATGTCGCCATCTTTCGCTGGCGCAAGTGTGGCACCGCACTCTGGGCACGCGGTCGGCATGACCCATTCTCGTTCGGTTCCATTACGCAGTTCGACGACCGGCCCAAGAATCTCAGGGATTACGTCACCGGCTTTACGAATAACCACCGTGTCACCCAGCAACACACCCTTCTGCAGAACGACATCCTTGTTGTGAAGAGTCGCTTGACGGACAACCGAACCAGCGACTGTGACCGGCTTCATCACGGCATACGGCGTCGCGCGCCCAGTTCGACCGACCCCAACGACGATGTCGAGCAAGACCGTGTTGACCTGCTCGGGCGGGTACTTGTAGGCAATCGCCCATCGCGGTGCGCGAGATGTCGCCCCGAGCCGGTCGTGAAGTTCGAGGTCGTCAACCTTGACGACAACCCCGTCGATTTCGTGTTCGAGGTCGTGACGGTGTTCACCGTTTCGCTCGACGTAAGCGACCGCCCCGACCGAATCCGACACCACCGACCAATGGGGCGATGTTGGTAATCCCCACGAACTCAGCAGTTCGTAAATCTCGGACTGATTCGCAACCGGCGGGTTAGCCCATGCACCGATTCCGTGAACGTAAAGGCTGAGGCGTTTGAGCCGGTCGTGCATGAGTTCAAGCTGACGTTCGTTTTTGGACTCCGCTTTCTGGCGGAGGCTCCCCGACGCGGCATTGCGCGGGTTCGCAAAAGTCTTCTCACCCAGGGTCGCTTGGCGCGTATTGAGGTCGGCGAACTCGGCCGTTCGGAAAAACACTTCGCCACGGATCTCGACGACATCGGGATGCCCCTGTCCGGTCAGTCGCTGGGGAATCGAGGGGATAAGCCGAACGTTCTCGGTGACATCTTCCCCGGTAACGCCGTCACCGCGTGTCGCCGCCTGAACCAGCACCCCGTTCTCGAATCTCATGCTGAGAGCGAGCCCGTCAATCTTTGCTTCGCACAACCACTGCACCGATCGGCCAGCGTCTTTTTCGGTCTTTGTCATCCACTCGGTCAATTCCTCGACCGTGAACACGTTGTCGAGGCTGTACAACCGTTCGAGGTGAACCACCGGGTCAAACAACGTCGAATCCGCGGAACCGCCCACGCGCTGGGTGGGGCTGTCCTGGCTCTGAACTTCGGGGAATTCCCGTTCAATCTGGTCGAGCCGGCGCATCAGCTCGTCGTAATCGGCATCCGCGGCGAGTAACTCGCTCCTTGCGTAATATGCTTCTGCGAGTTCCGTGATTCGGTCGCGCAACACGGCGGCCTGTTTGTGCGCCTCTGACGGAGTCAACCCCGACACGGGTCGGTCATCAAACGGTTCGGCGGGCACGTCTCAATTCTACGAGCGCACCTCGTCGCAGAGACTACTGGACGCCGAGGATGTCGATGACGAACACGAGCGTGTCGCCACCCTTGATTTTGTCACCCGATCCAGCGTCGCCATAGCCGAGGTCACTCGGAATGATGACGACGACTCGTGAGCCGACTTT
Source organism: Gulosibacter massiliensis (assembly GCA_945949175.1). Classification (GTDB taxonomy): domain Bacteria; phylum Actinomycetota; class Actinomycetes; order Actinomycetales; family Microbacteriaceae; genus MWH-TA3. The sequence continues at coordinate 2,540 of CAMFDU010000050.1, forward strand.
CTGCCCGACGAGTGCGTCTCGGAAACCTTGAATCACGCCCGAGGTGCTGAATGTCGCAGTCGCACCACGGTCAAAACTCGAGTCGAAGACCTCACCCGTGTTCCAGTTGACTCCCTCGTAGTTGACAACGACAGTCGCGCCGTCGGCGACGACGGCCCCGTCACCCTGAATCAGGGTTTCGATGCCGTATTCGGTCGGGACTGCACCGGTGGGAATCGTGACGGTGGGGTTTCCGTCGGTGAAGACGACCTCGGGGAAGCCCTCGAGCGGTTCGACGGGAGTTCCGGTTGCTTCAGCGAGGGGCTTTGCCGCGATTGATGTGACGTCAATGACGAAAACCAGGGTGTCGTCGACGCCGATCCCCGCTTGTGCCGCCTGAGCACCGAAGCCTTCCGCGTTGGGGATGACCGCAACGATTCGCGAGCCGACCGTGGTGCAGGTAATCGCTTTTGACAATCCGACAAAGCTCGTCGCCGCTGTGTCAATCGGATATGGGATCGGCGAGATTTCACTGTATTCGGACTTTTCGATTTCCAGACCGGTCGTGCCGTTGTACAGCGTGTAATCCATTGTGACGGTGTCGCCGTTTGCGACAGCAGGGCCCGTTCCAGCGATGGCTACCGAGCGTTCCGTCGTAGCGGCAGTCAGTCCCTTGTCCAACGTGATGGTGGGCGCGACCCCGAATTCACCGTCCACCTTCACGGCAGAGGATGCGGCACCCGACGGGATGCAATTGTCTCCGCCAGGGGCCGAACAACCGGCGAGCGCCAGCGCTACAAGAGGAACAGTGAGGATAGAGGCGATACGCGACATGGAAAACTTTCAGTGTCAATGGAGTGCGCAATCCGCGCGGGCAACTTCTAGTTTAGGTTCGCGCCGGGCAAAGTTGTGACAGGTTCAACGTTGACGGGGAAATTCACAGACGCACGTAAGACGCACATTGCCTTCGCCTCGTCATGGAGACGATTCACGTCCGACTCACTAGCGTTTGTTTCGATTACCGGGCGAAGCGTGACGCTCGTCATCGCACCGGAGCCTCCCTGGTAACTCATAGTTCCAGACGTCTCGTCGACATAATCGAGAATCTCTATGCCCGCTTCATGGGCTGCGTAGAGAAACGAGAGCATGTGACATTGGGCGATTGCCGCCATCAGGAGCTCCTCGGGGTTCCACAGGCGCACATCCCCGCCAAAACCACCCGCAGCGGATGCGACGAGAGTCGCGTGTTTGTCCGAGGTGATTATCGACTCGTGCGAATAATCGCCGCCAATCTCGCGCTCGGTTGGATTGCTGTTGTGCCAGCGCAGTCGAATCTCGAAGTTGTGGTTCATGGCCGTTTCTCAATTGTTGTCGGGGCACCAACGGAGTACGCTGGTCGTATGAACAGCGTAGCCACGGATGTGACGCAAGAGCGTCTCGTCGTCACTGAAATTCCCGGACCAAAGTCCCTCGCCCTTCACGAGCGCCGAAAGAACGTCGTTTCCGCAGGTGTTGGTGCAACTTTCCCTGTGTACATCGAGCGCGCGAAAGGGGCAATCCTCGTTGACGTTGATGGCAACCACATCGTCGATCTCGGAGGCGGTATTGGTGTCAACACCATCGGTCACGCTGACGATGCGGTGATTGAGGCAGCCTTCGAGCAGGCGCAACGCTTCACGCACACACTGTTTACGGTCACTGGTTACGAGTCATACGTGCGCCTCTGCGAATTGCTCGCCCAGCACACGCCCGGTGACTTTGCCAAGAAGTCGGTCTTGGTGAACTCTGGAGCCGAAGCGGTAGAAAATGCGGTCAAAATTGCCCGCAAGTTCACTGGTCGCACCGGAGTTGCGGTCATCGATCACGGCTACCACGGTCGTACCAACCTCACGATGTCGATGAACTTCAAGGCGATGCCGTACAACTTGGGATTTGGTCCTTTCGCCGGTGACGTTCATCACGCGCCCAACTCGTACCCTTTCCACGACAAACTGTCTGGCGCCGAAGCGGCTGCTCGCACCATCTCGTGGCTCGATAAGCGCGCCGGTGCAACGGATTTGGCCTGTCTCGTTGTCGAGCCCATCCAGGGCGAGGGCGGATTTATCGTTCCCGCGGACGGCTACCTTCCCGCACTCCAGAAGTGGTGTAACGACAACGGAATCGTCTATGTTTCCGACGAGGTTCAGTCAGGCATCATGCGCACCGGTGCGTATTACGCCTCGGAGCACTTCGGTCTCGTTCCCGATCTCGTCACCACCGCCAAGGGTGTTGGTGGCGGATTCGTCATCGCCGCTGTCACTGGCCGTGCAGACATCATGGATGCCAGCCACGTCGGTGGGCTCGGGGGCACCTTCGGGGGAAACCCGATGTCAGCGGCCGCTGCGGTTCAGATATTCGAAGAAATCGAGAAGCGCGACCTCATGGGTGAAGCCCAACGAGTCGGTCGCGTTCTCGGCAGCGCACTTCTCGACTTGCAGAAAAAGCACAACATTATCGGCGATGTCCGGGGTATCGGTGCGATGCAGGCTATCGAATTCACCGAGCCCGGAACCGATACTCCAATCTCGGATATCGTCCCCTACATCACGGCCTACGCGATAAAGAAGGGGCTTTTGCTTCTCTCGGCGGGAACATACGGAAACGTGTTGCGCTTCCTCCCTCCGGTCACCACGAGCGATGAACTGCTGCTTGACGCTGTGGCGATTATCGACGAAGCACTGTCCGCTCGCTAATGCATCCGCTGTCGGTCGAAGGGTGCGTCGAACTCGCAACCCTCGACCGAAACGGTCTTGTCGAATCTCGACACATCGGGGCGTTTGTCGTCATAGACCGCGAAGGCTCGGTGATCGAGTCTGGCGGGGACATCGATGCGGTAATTTTCCCGCGCTCGACCCTCAAACCGTTTCAGGCCATCGCGGCACTCCGAGGAGGAGCTGAACTTGAGGGTGTCGAACTTGTACTGGCGTGTGCCAGCCACTGCGGTTCTCAACGCCACACTGACGCGATTGAGGCGATGCTCTCGCGCGATCTGCTCGGGGTCGACAACCTTGGTTGCCCTGCCGACTGGCCGCTCGGATACAACGACAAGGCCGACCGCATCGCCGCTGGAGAAGGCCCGCAGCGCGTCACAATGAACTGCTCGGGAAAGCACGCCGCATTTCTGCGGGCATGCGTCGCCAACGGTTGGGACACTCGGACCTACCTCGAGCCAACTCATCCACTGCAGGTTCTCATCCGAGATGTCGTCGAAGAATTCACGGGGGC
>CAMFDU010000051.1 GCA_945949175.1 Gulosibacter massiliensis
GGCGTCGACATCGACGAGCGCGCGGAGTTTCGGGTCGCCGTTCGCCGCCAAGAATTCATTCCACCCCCACATGCTCAACTCGTGGAGTTCGTGGTCGGCGAAGTCGGCGGGTACGAACCCGCGCGCGACCAGGTTATGCGACTCCCCCTGCTTGTCCTCGTATCGGGTTATGACGGGGAAATCCGTTTCAATCACCTCGGCGCCCAAGCGTTCGAGCGTGAGCTTTGCGTCGCGCCATCGCTCGACAACCGCCGGTCGAGTATCCACGGGATCGGCAGTCTCAGTGTCGGCATTGATGTACATCCGGGGGATCGCGATGCGCTTCCCTGACAGTGTGTTGCCCTCTGCGAGCGCGGCATACGATTCAGGACGCAGTTCAGAAGACCGTGGCGTTGCAATCCAGGGCTGCACGCGCCAGAAATCACCGCGCGTGACGGTGTCGTCCGCGACGATGACGTCGAGCAACGCGAGCATGTCCTCCATCGTGCGCGTGTGAGGAACAACGACATCCATGGTGGGGACGAGTGGCCAATTCCCTCGGGTCGAGATCACGCCGCGGGACGGCGTGTACGCACACAACGCGTTGTTCGATGCCGGTGCTCGGCCCGACGACCACGTTTCTTCCCCCAAACCGAACGCGGCGAAACTCGCCGCTGTTGCGGTGCCCGAACCGTTCGACGACCCCGAACCGAAGGCTGCCGTCAGAAAATCGGCGTTGTAGGGGCTTTCTGCTCGGCCATAAACCCCGCGTTGCATGCCTCCGTTGGCCATCGGAGGCATGTTTGTTAGACCGATCAGCACTGCGCCCGCTTGCCTTAGTTGGGCAATGGTGAAGGCGTCGTGCTGAGCCACCAGATCCGCGAACGCGGGTGATCCGGATGCGACCGTCAATCCTTTTGCTTGATAGGAATTCTTGGCGGTGTAGGGAATCCCGTCGAGGTGACCGAGGACTTCGCCACGCGCTCGGCGCTCGTCAGCCGCCCGCGCATCCGCGAACATTGCTGGGTTCAGAACCGGTACGGCGTTCAGAGTGATTCCGTGTCGGTCGTAGAAACTGATTCGGTTCAAATACGCAGCGACGAGTTCAACGCTCGACACCGTTCCCGTATCGAGCGCTGCTCGGAGTTCGACGATGCTCTTGTCAACGACGGGGAAAACGGAACTCATGCCGTGAGTCTGCCAGAAACCGTCGGACAGCGGAGTCAGATGCTTGCGGAATTTGCTGGAATCTTGACGGATAGAGTCGTCACCATGAAGTCTCATGGTGTCCCCGGCTGGGTGTTCGCCGTGGCCGCGATGGCCATCTTGCAGTTTGCTGCTGCCGTGACGACCCAGTTGTACCCGATTGTCGGACCGGCCGGAGCCGGATGGCTTCGTCTAGTCGGCGGCGCAATCTTTTTTCTGGCACTTGTGCGACCCGATTTTCGGTCGTACGGTCGGTCAAACCTCAGACTTCTCGTCGGGTTGGGGCTCGTCACCGCTCTGATGACCATCTCGTTCCAGTTCGCAGTCGCCACCATCGGACTGAGTATGACCGTGCCGATTCAATTCCTTGGTCCGCTCACGGTCGGTGTCTTACGTGCCAAAAAGCGCAGCCACATTTGGTGGCCAGTTCTCGCATTGGTGGGCGTGATCGCCGTGACCCAGCCTTGGAAAGGGTCAATCGACCCGTGGGGTGTGATGTGGGCCCTGCTCGCGGCACTCGGGTGGGCGCTTTACATTGTCATGACCCAATCCGCGGGGGATCGCGTATCCGGTTTCAAAGCGCTCGCGGTCACAATCCCCGTCGCCGCCATCGCGTCGACGTTCGTGGGACTTCCGTCAGCCTGGGGCCATCTCGACCTTTGGGTCGTGCTCGCAGGTTTAGGGCTAGGGCTTCTCATGCCGGTGATCCCTTTTGCCCTCGAACTCGTTGCGCTCAAACGACTCACCGCCGCAGCTTTTGGCACTCTTTCTGCCGGCGAGCCAGCACTCGCCGCCATTTTCGGAGTGACCCTTTTGGGGGAACACCTCGACTTTGTCCAGGTCGTGGGAATCGGCATCGTCATCATCGCAGCCGTCGCCGCCGAACGAACAGGTCGACGCCCCGCGGGTTGATAATGCTCTAGCCTCGACCTATGAGCGACATCACAACCGTCGGTGACGTCGACAACTGGCTCTGCTGGTTGTGCGACCAGCCGGTTGACCCCGACGCCTCGGTGAATTCTGATTTAGGGCCGAGCGTTGATAGCTACGCGGCAACGCGAGTCAAGAAAGGTGCACCCGCCGTCGAACGACTGGCTCATCGGGCGTGCAACACGATGAAGGGGAAGATTTCACCCGTTGTGCGATGGTCGCCGGATCTCTTTGTGGTTGATCCCTCGCCGATCTTCGAGGCCGTCGAACGGTTACGCGCCAAGGGCGGCCGCGAGATAGTTGCCCGTTGCCCCGACGAAAGCGACGCGCAGCAAGCGTCGGATTGGCTTCTCGATAGGGTGTCGCGGCTCGCACCCGACCTCACGTTGTCGACTCAAATCAGTCCGGGTGGCGGTCAGTTCATGCTCTACCTAACGCGCTGATTCCCCGAAATCGAACGGCAACTAGGCTGGAAAAATGTCAACAGATTTGGCGAAAGAGTCGGTGTGGGACTACCCCCGACCCCCTCGGGTTGAGCCCGTGAGTTCATACATTGTCGTTGTCCACAACGGGGTGACGATTGTTTCCACAAACGCTGCCGTTCGTGTTTTAGAAACATCTCATCCACCCACGTATTACTTGCCGATAAAAGATTTCATCGAAGGAGTATTGGTTCCGGTCAGCGGAAACACCGTTTGCGAATTCAAAGGAACTGCGAGCTATTTCGATCTCGTGATCGCTGACGAACGCATCGACAGAGCAGCGTGGACTTATGACAATCCATCCCACGGTTTCGAGTCCCTGGCGGGCAAGGTTGCGCTGTATGCCAGCCGAGTCGAACGTTGCCAAGTGGGGGACGAGACCGTGATTCCGCAAGACGGAGATTTCTATGGAGGCTGGATTACACGCAACATCGAAGGGCCATTCAAGGGCGCCCCGGGAACCCTGGGTTGGTAGCCCCTCGACAAGGGCCAGACGCTAAAAACTGAACGATTCGGGCGGTAGATTAACCCGTGTGGACGAATTTTTTGACACCATCTCTGGACTTCCCGTTCACCCTCTCGTGATTCACTTCGTAGTTGTTCTCGTCCCCCTCGCCGCAGCGGGTCTGATTGTCGCGGTGTTGAATAAGGCGTTCCGACGTCGTTTCGCCTCTGCGCTGGTGAGCATGCTGGTCATTTCCGTGCCCCTAGCGTTCGTCGCAAAGGAATCAGGTGAGTCACTTGCCGAACGAGTGGGGATCACAGAACGGCACCAGAGTTTGGGGGACATCTTCCCCGTTTGGGTCACGGTTTTGGCCGTTGTCGCCGTGGTCTGGTATCTCATCGCTCGTCGAGACGGTTCGAGCGTCCTGCGCACGATTGCCGGCGTGGCAGTAATTGGCGTGGCCATCGGCGTAACCGCACTGACCTTTCTCGTTGGCCATTCTGGTTCCGAGGCGACGTGGGCGAAACTCATTGGCGCACCCACCGATCCGAGTCCGTCTCAAAGCCCAACAGCAATCCCGACGGAAACCCCGATGAACCCTGTTGCGGGAACGATAACGGCAGCGGAAGTGAGTCAGCACGCCACTCCCGATGATTGCTGGACCATAATCGACGGGGCGGTGTACGACATGACTGCTTTCCTCAACAAGCATCCCGGAGGCTCGGATGCGATTTCTGGCCTCTGCGGTCGGGATGGAACCGACGGATTCCTCGGACAACACGGAAACTCCGCGGCGCCCAACGCGCAACTGGAATCCTTGAAGATCGGTGTTCTCGCTACCCCGTAGCAGAGCGACGTGGTTGAGGAAACAGCATGAATGCGTGTGACCAATGACCGTGATGCCGATGTTTCCGCTCGGGTCGGTGTTGTTCCCGTCGATGCCCCTGACGCTGCGAATCTTTGAGGAGCGCTATCTCAAACTCCTCGGTGACCTGATGAGTTCCGACACACCCGAGTTCGGCGTGGTCCTGGTGTCACGTGGATCGGAAGTCGGCGGTGGGGAAAACCGCATGACTGTCGGCACCATCGCGTCGGTCACCGAAATCGGAACCACCGACGAATTCTTGGGGCTCGAGTCCTTCGGGTCACGCCGATTCCTTGTCAACGACTGGCTTCCAGATGACCCCTACCCCATCGCTGACATCGAGTTCATCCCCGACCTGATGTGGGACGACAATCTGATGCCCGCCCTCGTGCATCTGGAATCTCAGGTGCGGAAGTTGTTGTCTCTCGCGAGCGAATTCGGGGACCTGGTGTTTGGTGCAGACATCGAGTTGAGTGATGACCCAGTGAGTGCCGCGTGGCAATTGGTCGGGATTTTGCCCATCGGCGAACTCGACCGTATTGATCTGCTCAGTTCTCAGTCCGCCGAAGAGCTGCTTTCCCAGGCCTATTCCATCACGACGAGCGGGATTGAGACTGTGCGGGCGATGTTGGCCAGCGACGACGAACCGCCTACGCCGACGGAGTTTTCTTGAGAAGTGGACGGGCGACTTGCAATCACGTTTTTGCGTTACCTGCGGAACCGCCCGCTGCGTGCGCGGCGGCGATGGCTCGCTTCCCTGCCGGCACGGTAATCGCAATCAGCGCGGTCACCACGGTAGCGGCGCCCGTGACGATGAGAAGAAGTTCAACCGAGACGATGTCGGCCAGCGGACCCAAGACGGCCATACCGAGTGGCATCGCGACTGACATGACGATGCCGACGAAACCGAAGACCCGTCCCTGGCGCTCAGGTTCCACCGTTTCCTGCAAGAGCGTCATAGCCGAGGTGGAGAAGGCCGGAACGACCACGCCGATGACAAAAAAGAGGCTGAAGAAGAGAATCAGATTGGTGGTGAGACCCATTGCGACCGCAAGAACCCCGAACATGATCGAGGTACCGATAATCGCGCGGATGCGATTGATCTTCGCGGCAAAAATTGCCATGAGCGCGCCTCCGGCGACCATTCCCACGCCAAAGGACAATTCGAGAATCGTCAGCATCCACACGTCAGAGCCGAACGTTCTCACGAGCATGAGTGGCGACAGGTTCGACGGTGCGACGATGAGCAGGAAAACGATTCCGAAGACCGCCATCACCCAACGCACCAGTTCATTACTGAAGATGTAACGAATGCCGTCCCTCAGGTCTGCTGAATAGCTGGGTTTGTCGCCGTCCGTGACCCGCGAGAGCGTGGGAGCCGCGACCATCGCGAGAAGCGAAAGCCCGATGACGGCCGTCACGACGTCAATAAAGAAGACGGCAACAATTGACATGTTGGCATAAACCGCTGCGGCGGCAACGGGGGCCAAAAGCCCCAGCGACGACTGAATGCTGCT
>CAMFDU010000052.1 GCA_945949175.1 Gulosibacter massiliensis
CATCCCCGTCGATGGCGGACTTGGAATGGGTCACTGACCCGAAGGCTAGCTGGCGCGACGTCCGAAGAACGGAGCGACTAAGGACAAATCTCGCACGTCAATGTTGACGTTCGCTGCTTCTCGGACTGCTTGCTTCGCGCAAAAACCGACCGAGAGGCCTGCAATGTTCATCATCGCCAAGTCGTTTGCGCCGTCGCCGACTGCAATCGTGCTGGACAACGGAACCCTCTTCTTTTTCGCGAAAGACGTCAGAAAGTTCGCTTTCGCTGCGGCGTCAATCAGCGGACCATAGGTTCGACCGGTGAATGCTCCGTCGACAACCTCAAGACCATTCGCCGCCCATGCATCGAGCCCTAGCTGAGTCGCAATCGGGTCAAGAATCTCATGGAACCCGCCAGATACGGCGATGATGTAACCGCCTGCCTCGTGAACGGCGTGAACCAATTGTCGGGCTCCATTGGTCACTGTTACGGCTCCGAGAACATCATCGAGCGCCTTTGCCGAGGTGCCTCGTAGCGTCCCCACACGCTGCGCCAGCGACTCAGCAAATTCGATCTCGCCGCGCATTGCTTTTTCCGTAATTGCCGCGACAGCGTCGCGCGTCCCCGCCGCATCAGCGAGCAGGTCAATGACTTCGTCGTTGATAAGGGTCGAGTCGACATCACAGACAACGATGAATCGACTCACACGAACTCCTACTCGACGGGGACTTTCAGGATATCGCGTTCGGTTGAGGTGGATTTCGACCGAGGTTTTGTAGCCGAAAGGTGAGTCGCTGTAACGCGTAGGCTGTGAACACCATGTCAGTAGTCGTCGACTTTCGAAACGTTTCTGTTGTCCGCGATGGGTCCCTCATTCTGGACGACATCGAGTGGTTGGTACACGCTGATGAACGGTGGGTGATCATCGGTCCCAACGGTGCGGGGAAAACCACTCTGTTGATGCTCGCCGCGGCTCATGAACACCCGACAGACGGCACGGTCACAGTTCTCGACGAAACGCTGGGTGGGGGTGATGTCTTCGGCCTGAGACCACGCCTAGGACTGGCCTCTGCCGCAATGGCTCGCCAGATTCCTGCGACTGAAACGGTCGTGAACGTAGTGATGACCGCCGCCTGGGCTGTCACCGGGCGCTGGAACGAACAGTACGACACGGTCGATGAAGAGAGAGCGCGCCGAGTATTGTCCGAATGGAAACTCGATCACCTGGCCGACCGCGCGTTCGGCACTCTCAGCGAAGGCGAACAAAAAAGAACCATGATCGCCCGAGCCGTCATGACCGATCCAGAGGTCTTGCTGTTAGATGAACCGGCAGCGAGCCTCGACTTGGGCTCACGCGAAGAACTGATGTATCTGTTGGGGGACTACTCGACATCACCACGTGCTCCAGTGATTCTGATGGTCACTCACCACGTAGAAGAAATTCCTGCCGGTTTTACCCACGCCCTTGTGCTGAAGAACGGACGAGTGCACGCGGCTGGTCTGATCGGCGCGACCCTGAGTTCAGACGTTCTCAGCAGCGCATTCGGTATTCCCATCACCGTGTCCCGATCTGCGGGACGTTTCGCCGCCCGTGGGGATTAGTACCAGCAATTCGTATCTGATACAGTTGAGTCTTGCGCACACGCGCCCCCGCATCTTAAAAGGACACCATGAAGGCTGAAATCCACCCCACATACGCGCCGATCGTTTTTCGCGATCTCGCGAGCGGCGAAATGTTCCTCACTCGTTCGACGGCAACGTCGGAAAAGACGGTTTCTCTTGACGGAACTGACTATCCAGTAATTGACGTAGAAATTTCGTCTGCCTCTCACCCGTTTTACACCGGAAAGCAGCGCATCATGGACTCGGCCGGTCGTGTCGAGAAGTTCAACAAGCGTTACGAAGGCTTCGGACAGTAAGTCCAGCATTCTCCACAAAGGTCACGCCAACCGCGTGGCCTTTGTCGTTAACGCAAGCGAACCGGACTTAGTAGACGATGTTGACCATGGGTATTTCATCGTCATTGCGGAAAACAGGCCAGATTCCGTCACCAACTCGACGCGACGTTTCACCCTTTGTTGCCAGCCACTTTGCGAACGATTCCGCTTGAGCCCTTGCCCATTCGATTTGGGCATCGTGCAACTCGCCGGGAGACAACAGCATTTCAGGGGACTGTCCGAATCTCGCTTGCAACGCTTTGAACACACGTCCAGCACCAACCGAGTCAGCCTCGGAATCGTGGGCCGACCCAAGGTCGACACCGTAAAGGTCGCAAGCTGCTTGAAGGGTGCGTGACCCTTTTCGATACGTGTCCACTTGCTTGTCGATGACCAAGGGATCGACGATGGGTTTCGGAGTGTCGAGTGGGGTGACTCCGTTGCGAATCGCATCGTGGTGCAACAACGAGAAATCGTAAGACGCGTTGTAGGCGACAACTGGTGTTCCTTCGGCGAACAGATCGCGCAATCGCTTAACGATCTCGGAAACCACCTCAGCGGCGGGGCGGCCTTCGGCGCGGGCGCGTTCCGTCGTAAATCCGTGAACATTCGCCGCGGCTTCGGGGATTTCGATTCCGGGATCGGCAATCCACGCACGCGATTCAATAAGTTCGCCGTCCGGGTCGAGCACTCCAACAAAGGCGGTCACAATTCGGCTCTGCGTGACGTCCAACCCGGTGGTTTCGAGGTCAAATACCCCCAGTCGTTCCCATGTGCTCATGAGTTCAGCCTACGCGCGGGGCGGTCACGAAACCCTGAAGCGAATGGGTCGGCGTTCTACACTGAAAAGGTGACCGTGCCGAATCCTTATTCCAGTGAACTGGAACCCAGAGTGGGTGTTGAGCACGTCATCGAGGTGGACAACACCACTACGCACTGGTGGGAGTACTCGTCTTCAACGCGTGCGAGAACCCTGGTGTTTATTCATGGCTTCCGTGGCGACCACCACGGTCTGCAACTTTTCGCCGACGCCCTGCCCGAGTACCGGATTCTGATTCCGGACATCCCCGCCTTTGGTTCAAGTAGTTCGTGGCCTGCAGGCGTCCGATCGATTGACGATTACGGACGTTGGTTGCGTGCTTTCCTCGTGGCAACACACAGCGTTGATGCCGTTGTGCTCGGCCACTCGTTCGGGTCCGTCGTGGTTGCGAACGCTCTACGTGGTCCCAGAACGACACCCATCATTCTCGTCAACCCGATCTCGCAACTTGCATTGACGGGCCCGAAACGCGTCGCGGCCGCACTCGCGTCTCTCTGGTACTCCATCGGCCGGCTGTTACCGGAGCGAATCGGTTCTGCATGGTTGGGGAACACCTTGTTCGTTCGAGCAATGAGCGAGATGTTGACGAAGTCACAAAATCCTGCAGTACGCCGCTGGATTCATGAGCAGCACTCGCGTTACTTTTCGAGCTATTCCGACCGAGATTCGCTCGTCACCGCCTTCACCGTGTCAACGACCGCGACCGTCGCGGACTACGCGTCTGAGATTGACGCACCCGTCTTGCTCATCGCCGCCGACCACGATGACATCACCCCGATTGAGGCTCAACGGGCGGCTCAGGGTCGGTTTCCCAATGCTGAACTGCACGTTCTGGAAAACGTCGGGCATCTCGTTCACTACGAAAAGCCCATCGAGGTCGCGTCGGCGATTCGTGCTTTCATCCTTCGACACAAACGGGCATGACCTCATCGGGGGAATCCACGTGGGTGCTCGACGTCAGTGTGGCGACTCGCGCGTCCCTCGAGCCTTTGAGGAACCTTGGGCGTGCGGTTGAGATGCGACGTTACATGAAGGACGTTTCGCCTTTTCTCGGAGTGAGCGCACCCGATCGTCGAAAAGCGTTACGCGCAGGGTGGCGTGGTATCCCAACTCCCAGCAGCTCCGAGTTAGGTACAGCCGCGATTGCCCTCAGTCAAATGGACGAACGCGAATATCACTACGCCGCGTATGACCTCATCGCCGAGTGGATTGACGTTGCTGACGAGGACTTTCTATCAACGTTCGGAGCACAACTACTAACGTCCACCCCCTGGTGGGACAGCGTCGATGGGCTCGTCAGCGCGATGGTGAGCCCGCTTTGCCTGCGTTTTGGGCATTCCGAACTCATCGACGAGTGGTCAAATTCGGGCGACCGGTGGCTCATTCGCGCCGCCATCGGACATCAGCGCGGGTGGAAGTCACGCACTGACATCGACAGAATATGTGAACTCGCCCATGAACACTGGCGCGACGGGGAATTCTTCATTGCCAAAGCCATCGGCTGGGGTCTCCGAGACTGTGCACGATTGAACACCGCGCGCATCGAGAGGTTCGTCGTCGAACACCTGTCACCGAATCCCGTCGCGATGCGCGAGATCCGAAAGGGCTTAGCTACCGCACACCGACGTCGAGGGGTTCGCCACCAGTGATGCGGACAAGTTCCTCGAACGACGTGGGGTAAACGTAATGCGGGTGACCGCCGGCCGCCCACACGACGCCCCAATTACCGAGTGCCGTGTCAACAATCGTGCGCAGAGGTACGGGGTGTCCGACCGGAGCGACCCCACCGATGGGCTGGCTCGTGTGTTCCCTTACGAAATCAGCGTCGGGACGATGAATCGTTTCCGCACCGATGTGCGCCGCAACGCGATCGGTGTCCACCTTGTGTCCACCCGACGCAAGGATTAGAAGGGGTTGGCCGTCCGCGTTGAACACGAGCGAGTTGCAGACCTGACCGATCTCGATATCGAGCTGTTCGGCCGCTCGTGCGGCCGTGGG
>CAMFDU010000053.1 GCA_945949175.1 Gulosibacter massiliensis
TGGCGCGCGCGCGTCGTCGCGATGACGGGAATGCCCGAATTGATCGCTCTTCTTCACAGCTTTGTCGGACTCGCGGCTGTGCTCGTCGGTTGGAATGGTGCACTTGATTCACACGGTGTGCCCGCCGATTTCATTGCCATTCACCACGGGGAAGTATTCATCGGCGTGTTTATCGGTGCCGTCACGTTCACTGGTTCGATCGTCGCGTTCTTGAAGCTCTCTGCGCGCATACCCAGCAACCCGTTGATGCTCCCCGGAAAAAATGTTCTCAACGTTGGTGCACTGCTCGGGTTCGTAGGGCTCACGGTCTGGTACATCATCACGCCCGACATCTGGTTGCTCGTCGCCGTCACGGTGCTCGCGTTGCTGCTCGGATGGCACCTCGTTGCGTCGATTGGTGGCGGTGACATGCCCGTGGTCGTGTCGATGCTCAACAGTTACTCGGGTTGGGCAGCCGCAGCGGCCGGATTCCTGCTCAGTAACGACCTCCTCATTGTCACCGGAGCGCTGGTTGGTTCGTCCGGTGCATACCTGTCGTACATCATGTGCAAAGCCATGAACCGATCGTTTATCTCTGTCATCGCGGGAGGCTTCGGCATTCCTAAGCCCGCGGAAGCCGGCGATGAAGAAGAAGGCGAGATTCAAGAGACCGATGCTGCGTCCGTTGCCGAAATGCTCAGTTCAGCTGACACGGTCATCATCACCCCGGGTTACGGTATGGCAGTCGCGCAAGCGCAATACCCCGTCGCCGAGCTCACTCAAAAGCTGACGGCCAAGGGAGTGACGGTGCGTTTCGGTATCCACCCCGTCGCTGGGCGTCTTCCCGGACACATGAACGTTCTACTCGCGGAAGCGAAAGTGCCGTACGACATCGTTCTCGAGATGGACGAAGTGAACGATGACTTTGCGAGCACCTCAGTTGTTCTTGTGATCGGCGCGAACGACACCGTGAATCCGGCTGCTGCCGAAGATCCGGGCAGCCCAATCGCTGGAATGCCCGTGCTGCATGTCTGGGAGGCGAGCAAAGTCATCGTGTTCAAACGATCGATGAGTTCTGGCTATGCGGGTGTGCAAAACCCACTGTTCTTCCGCGACAACGCCTACATGTTGTTCGGCGACGCCAAGGAACGCGTCGAAGACATCATCAAAGCCCTGTGACGACTAGGCCCACACCTTAGAGTCGGCCAAGCCTCTCGATGTCCTGCTCGAACTCTTCGATTGCCTCGTCGCTCACGGTTTGACGCGTGTCACCAATTGCCCACAGGTAGTGTTCGGTTTTTGTGGTGGCAGAAGCTTTCGTCGCCCCCTTGCTTTCATAAACCGACTGTTCCAAGGCTCGCTGAGATGCTTTCCGCGCCGCGTATTCGATGTCTGCGGGCGAGAATCCGGCTGAACGCGTGACTAACTCGTCGAGATCAATGGTGCCTTCGGCCGAGCTCGGGATGTAGCGCGCCCAAATTGAGTGGCGCGCTTCGGCATCCGGCAGTCCAATGGGAATGACGTAGTCAAACCTTCCGTGTCGCAAAAAAGCATCATCCAAAGCCCGAATGTAGTTCGTGGCGACCACCAAAAGGCGTCCGGGTTTTTCCCTGAAATTCGGAATCAGTTTGAGAAGTTCGTTCGTCACACCCTGGGTCGGAGATGGCGGGTCACCCTTGCGTTTCGACGCGATTTCTTCGACCTCATCGATGAACACAACAACGTTCTCTAGTTCATTGACGGCCGTGAACACGTCTCTCAGTCCGCCTGCCACACCGTTCGAGTCTTCGCCCAATCGAGATGGAAAGAACTCAATGAATGGCCAGTCGAGCCGAGACGCCACCGCCTTGGCAAACGTCGTCTTACCTGTGCCTGGAGGGCCGAACAGCACAATCGCTCGCGGAGGTTCCACCCCGAATTCTTCGGCCAACTTGGAGTCGGCGAGTGGAAGGACGAGCCTGCGTTCGAGCAACTCTTTCTCGTTCTTCATTCCGGCGATCTTGTCCCAGAGGTCGCGCGCTAGGACACGTCCGCCCAGGTTTTTCAGTAGCTCGCGCTCTCGTTCGCTGACCGAAACCTCGCGCTCGAAGTATTTGAGGTGCTTGAAGTTTTCAAAACCAGCCTTTTCCAAAACTCCGGATTGGCCGCTATCCGAGACCAGCATCGAGAGTTTCGTGATTCCCGACTTGGCCATGTCGATTTCGAGTTCACCCAAGAGGCGCCCTCCGATGCCCTTTCCACGATGGCTGTCGTCAACAATGAGGAGGACGACCCAGCCTTGTTCGTGCGCGACGCGACCCACCGCGATACCGAGAATCGAATGGTCTTCGTAGGCGACAATCGCGTGGTCTGAATTGCACGACGCCAAAACCTCGGCAAGCGAGTAAACCGGTTCAAACCCTGCTCCACGAGCTTTTTCCCACAGCACCAACAGCGCGTCGGTATCGACCGGCTGGAAGTTCCTGTATCGGGCTGACATTGCGTCAACCATATCGCAACGGCAGTGTCGTTATCGGCGGATGGGCTACGCTGTGGGGAACAACGCTTGAGCCGGGGGTAATGATTATGGAAGACGCCGCAATCACAAAAAGTTCACAACAGCGACCGCCCTCGGGACTCGCTATCGCCGGATTCATCCTTGCGTTGATTGCGCTACTCGTAGCAGTGGTGGGCACGCTGGTCGACTCAGTTGATGCGATGTTCAGTGAATCCGCGACACCATCGTCCCAGTCGGAATCGAGCGTGGACGTGGCATCTATCGTGGAGCTGGCAAACGCCGCCGTTGTCACCGTTTACTGCGGAGACTCGTCCGGTTCGGGATGGGGCATCGAAGTTGGCGACGATGCCAACACAACGGCCGACGACGAATACCCGTTTGAAATTGTGACTAACTGGCATGTAATCGAAGACTGCATTGACACAGATGAGCCAATATCGATCCAGACTCTGGATGGAACCACAGAGGCTGACGCCTTCCTCTACGATTTCGATGCAAGCTACTACGACGAGACTTCCGAAGTGTGGGCGGATCTCGCGTTGCTCATCACGGCGGAACCAGTGGAAAGTCTTCCATTCGCGTCCAGTCCTCCGCTGGTCGGAGACTGGGTGATGGCGGCGGGAAGTCCGTACTCTCAGTTCTTTGGGTCGATTATTCCCGGAACGTACACATTTGGACACGTAAGCAACTTCTTCCCCGACATCAACATCATCGTCACCGATGCAGCCATCAACCAAGGCAACTCAGGCGGACCATTGCTGAACGCCCGCGGAGAAGTCATTGGCACGAATACATGGGGTGATGACACAGCGGTGTCAGAAAACAATGGCTATGCCATCGGAATACCCACTCTTTGTCTCAGATTCATCACCTGCGAGGCAACGTTCGATTGGACAGACGACTAACCGTCCCGACACCCAGTCATGTGTGCATTTGCTTCGGCAATCAGAAACTTCCGAGCCAAATACCAGTCGGGACTACTTCTCGTTCTCTGTCCTAGAGAGCCTCTGCGACACGTAAACAGGGATCAGTGACAACACGATGACCACCGTCGCCACCACATTGACAACCGAAGCCTGGTTCGGACGAGCCATCTCTTTCAAAATCCACAGCGGAAGAGTGTCGACTCCCGGCGGGGCGGTGAAGATTGTCACGACGACCTCGTCAAAGCTAAGCGCAAAAGCAAGCAGGGCTCCTGCGGCAAACGCCGTTCGGAATTGGGGGAACGTGACCAGTCGGAATGTTCCCCACAGCCCCTGCCCAAGATCCATTGATGCTTCCTGGAGCGACGGGTTCATGCGCTTCAATCGCGCAAAGACATTGTTGAAGACCATCACAATACAAAAAGTCGCATGGGCGACGATCATGCCGAAATAACCAATTTGGAAACCCGCAGGAGTCAGGAAGTTGCTGTACGTGTTGCTGAAAGCAACACCCGTTACAACACCGGGCAACGCGATGGGCAAGACAACCAACAGGTTAACGGTTCCCTTGCCAAAAAACTCATATCGGCTCAAGGCAAAGGCCACGAGGGAACCAAGGACCATCGCGAAACACATCGCCCCGAATGCGACGATGGCAGAGTTCAGGAGTGCGGCGCGAATTGGCTCTGATTCGAACGCAACCACCCACCACTTGAATGACCACTCGGGGATTGGCCACGCGGAAATCTGCCGTTCGTTAAAGGCGTTCAAAATCAGAACAGACAAGGGTGCATACATAAAAATCAGGATGACGGCGACGATTGCCATGAGGGACCATCGGGAAGTGCGAGCGAATCTGAGCATCTGGCGCTACATCCTCTCTAATGATCCGGTGCGCCGTGCGATCATCAGATACATCACGACAAAGGCAATCGGAACTATCGAAAACGCTGCTGCGACCGGCGGATTCAGGTTGATGTTCGAGGCGATGATCGACCCAATCATTTGTGTGGATCCCCCCACAAATCGGGCAGCCAGATAGTCACCCAGACTGAGCGAAAACGTAAAGACGCTTCCAGCGATGATTGCCGGGGTGATCAACGGCAGCACCATCCGAAACACGGTCGGCCAGCCTCGTGCACCCAGATCTGCTGAGGCATCAAACAAGCTGTGTGGCAACTGCCGTATGGCGG
>CAMFDU010000054.1 GCA_945949175.1 Gulosibacter massiliensis
CTGCGGTGGACGGTGCACACAAGGACGGTGACACTCTCGGCGGTGTCGTCGAGGTTTTGGTCTACGGCTTGCCACCCGGGCTAGGCTCCTTCGTTCACTGGGATCGCCGATTGGATTCGCGCCTCGCGGCCGCACTCATGGGAATTCAGGCAATCAAGGGTGTCGAGGTCGGAGACGGTTTCGAAACGACTCGTCGCCCCGGAAGCGCCGCTCACGACGAAATTGTGCAGGGCGATGGACTCGAGCGCCTTAGCGATCGTGCCGGTGGAATTGAAGGCGGAATGAGTACGGGGCAAGTCCTGCGCGTGCGTGCCGGCATGAAGCCAATCGCGACCGTTCCTCGCGCTCTGCGTACTGTCGATGTCGCGACGGGCGAGGAAGCGGCGGCACACCACCAACGGTCGGATGTGTGCGCTGTACCCGCCGCCGGCGTGGTAGCGGAGGCAATGGTTCTTCTCGTTGTCGCCGAGGCCGTCATGGAGAAGTTCGGTGGCGACTCGGTCGGTGAAACTCGCCGCAACATGCAGTCATATCTCGACTCAATCCCTGAATCGCGACGGACCAAACAGGACCGACCGTGAGTCCGATTGCGGTCCTCGTCGGACCGCCGGCAGCAGGTAAATCTCGCCTTGGACGACGCGTTGCGGCTCGTCTCGGGGTCGAATTCGTGGACACAGACAAGCGCGTCGTTGCGAAGCATGGACCAATTCCTGAAATCTTCGCCTCGGCAGGAGAGGAACAGTTCCGGGTGTGGGAACGTGAAGCGGTTGTCGACGCCTTGGTTTCCGATGGAATCGTCGCTCTAGGTGGGGGTGCTGTCCTGAACCACGACACTCAACAAGATCTCGAAGACCTCTTCGTGATTCTGGTAACCGCCACACCGGAAGCCATCGCACCCAGACTCATTTCCGGAACGCGCCCACTTCTCGCTGGAGGAATCGACGCTTGGGTGGCACTTGTTGCCGAACGTCAACCCGTTTACGACCGACTCGCAGATTTCACCGTTGACACGAGTCGAGGAACAATGGACGGAATTGCCGACAGCCTCGTGACGCGGTTGGAGGAACTCCGATGAGCATCGTTACCGTAAACGGGACTGCGCCGTACGACATATCGATTGGCCCGGGAACGCGCCACGAGCTCCGTGAAAGGTTGGGAACGCAGGTCGCGAAAGCGTTATTGATTCACGCCCCGATCATGGCGGCCGAGGCAACGCGAATTCGCGAAGCGCTCGCCGGCGACGTTGATGTCCTCCTTGCCGAGGTACCCGAAGCGGAGGATTCGAAGCGAGTTGAGGTCGCCGCCTTCTGTTGGGGAATCATGGGTCAGGCCGATTTCACTCGGAGTGACGCCGTGATTTCGCTCGGCGGGGGAGCTACGACAGATTTGGCGGGTTTCGTTGCAGCGACGTGGTTGCGCGGCGTGCGGATAGTGCACATTCCGACGACTGTCCTGGGTTCGGTTGACGCTGCGGTCGGAGGAAAGACGGGCATCAACACAGCGGAAGGCAAGAACCTCGTCGGAGCTTTTCACTCACCGGCTGCGGTTCTCGTTGACACCGAGTTGCTGTCCAGCCTCCCGGAAACAGAAATTCGCACGGGATTTGCAGAAATCGCGAAGGCAGGCTTCATTTCGGATACCTCGATTCTTGACGACCTCGAGTCATCGATCGACACGTGTCTTGACCTGACAAGCGATCTGGCGGCCGATGTTATGCGCCGAGCAATTCAGGTGAAAGCCACGATTGTGGGGGAGGACTTCACCGAACAGGGTGTCCGTGAAACCCTCAACTACGGTCACACGCTGGGACACGCGATTGAACACGCAGAGCGATATCGATGGCGCCACGGGGTGGCAATCAGTATCGGAATGATGTTTGCAGCTGAGCTGTCCCGGCTCGTGCGCTCGCTCAGCGACTTCGATGTCGAGCGGCATCGACTGATTTTGGGTG
Source organism: Gulosibacter massiliensis (assembly GCA_945949175.1). Lineage (GTDB taxonomy): Bacteria > Actinomycetota > Actinomycetes > Actinomycetales > Microbacteriaceae > MWH-TA3. Next base: position 1,952 of record CAMFDU010000054.1, read on the forward strand.
AGCGACTCGGACTTCCCCTGGTCTATCCCGCCGCGCGTTGGGAGACGTTGCGGGCCACAATGCAGCGTGACAAAAAGGCACGCGGCTCGGCGTTACGTTTCGTTCTGTTGGACGGTATCGCGCGCCCGACCGTGACAACAGTTGGCGACGACTCTCTTCTCTTCGCGGCATATCAAGAAATCGCTGGTTAGGCTAGTCGAATGACCTCGATTCTCGTCCTCAACGGACCCAATCTTTCGCGATTGGGGAGCCGAGAGCCCGACGTGTACGGATCGACGACGTGGGAACAATTGGTGGAGTCGCTCAACGCCGCAGCGACCCCGGCAGAGACCATTTCGGTCCGCCAAACGAACGACGAGTCGGAACTTATCGGGTGGCTTCATGAGGCTCTCGACGCTCGGGCAGAGGTGATACTCAATCCAGCGGCATTCACCCACTATTCGTATGCGCTTCGCGACGCCGTTGCGATGCTGACCGGCTCCGGAATCCCGGTGGTCGAAGTTCATATCAGTAACCCGCATGCGCGTGAAGAATTCCGTCACACCTCGGTCATATCCGGAGTTGTGACGGGCGTTATTGCCGGATTCGGCACGCAGTCCTACCACCTGGCACTCGCGGCACTTCGTTCGCTTCGCTAGCATCACTGTTTCCCACAAACAAACCAAAGGATCTATCCCGCCATGGCAACGACCAATGACATCAAGAACGGCAGCGTTCTCAACCTCGATGGACAACTCTGGGCAGTTATTGAATTCCAGCACGTCAAGCCCGGCAAAGGCGGGGCGTTCGTTCGCACAAAGTGCAAAAATGTCATGACAGGCAAGGTCGTTGACCGCACCTTCAACGCGGGCACCAAAATCGATTTCGAAACGGTCGATCGCCGCGACTACCAGTACCTGTATCAGGACGGCGAGAATTTCGTGTTCATGAACCTCGACGACTACGACCAAATCACGCTCACGGGTGCCGCAGTCGGGGATGCCAAGAACTACATGCTCGAAAACCAGAACGTGCAGATTGCGATGAACAACGAAAATCCCCTTTACATAGAGTTACCGGCTTCTGTCGTTCTCGAAATCACCTACACAGAGCCGGGGCTGCAAGGGGATCGTTCGACCGGTGGAACCAAATCGGCAACGGTCGAAACCGGACTCGAGATCCAGGTACCACTGTTCCTAGAGCAGGGAACCAAGGTCAAGGTCGACACACGCGACGGCTCGTACCTCGGCCGCGTAAACGAATAGTGTCCGCCCGAACGAAAGCGCGCAAAGCAGCTTTTGACGCGCTATACGAATCCGAGCAACGCGGCCGTAGTCTTACCCAAGCTCTTACTGATTTCGACACGCGCCAAGGGTCGAAACTACAGTCATTGACTGAAGCGGACTTCGTTCGTTCTATTCTCGCCGGTCTCGACACAAACGGCTCTGCCATCGACGCGATAATCTCAGCGTCCTTAACGGGATGGACGCTCGCGCGCTTGTATCCGGTGGATCGCGCAATTCTGCGCATTGCTATATGGGAATTGACATACACGAACACGCCATCCGACGTGGTCCGTTCCGAAGCACTTGCACTGGCAGCGGAGTACGGGTCCGATGACGCGGTCAACTTCATTGGCGGGATTTTGGGCGCGGTCACTCGCAATTCCCACAGCAACGACTAGAGTTAGACAACTGAATCCTTTAAAGCGTCCTGTGAGGCGGGAAAGGAAATACTGAGTGACGCGTACTGTTCTCACCAAGCCCGACATTGACCGGGCGCTCAAGCGTATTGCGCACGAGATTGTCGAATCTCAACGTGGGCGTGATGGCCTCGTATTTCTCGGTATTCCGACCAGAGGTGTGTTTCTCGCGCAGCGGCTAGCCCGTCTCGTTGCCGACATCGAGCCCCAGGACGTCGGGGTTGGAACACTGGACGTCACCATGTACCGTGACGATTTGGCTACCCAGTCAACCCGCGCCACCGTAGCCACCGAGATTCCAGCGTCGGGTATAGACGGGTGCACGGTCATTCTGGTCGACGACGTGTTGTTCTCGGGTCGAACCGTTCGTGCCGCGTTGGACGCCATCACCGCGCTCGGGCGCCCCGATGTGGTGCGCTTCGCGGTGCTCGTTGATCGTGGACATCGTGAACTGCCGATTCGAGCCGATTTCGTGGGCAAGAACTTGCCGACCTCGACGAGCGAACGTGTGAACGTGTCGATTGCGGAAGTCGATGATCGTGACGAGGTGAGCATCGCGTGAAGCACTTGATCTCGACACGGGACCTCACGACCGACAAAGCAGTCGCGATACTTGATACGGCTGTCGACATGGTCGATGTTCGGTCGCGCG
>CAMFDU010000055.1 GCA_945949175.1 Gulosibacter massiliensis
CCTCAGCGTGCGTTTCCGATCGTCGAAGGGTGTCGCCCACGCCGTCGATCACGTCTCATTCGACATTTACCCGCACGAAACCCTCGCCCTCGTTGGCGAGACGGGGTGCGGAAAGAGCGTCACCGCTCGCTCGATTTTGCGCCTCGTGCCCGAGCCTCCCGGTGAATATGCATCCGGCTCTATTTCGTTGCGTAACCCCGACGGTTCTGTCACCGAGATCCTCACCGCACCAGAGAAAAAGGTTCGAAGTATCCGCGGTGACCGAATTTCGATGATTTTCCAGGATCCTGGGAAAGCGCTCAATCCGGGCCTCACTATCGGTCGCCAACTCGCCGAGGTTTTTGGTGAGCATCGGATGTCGATGATTCTTGGAAATGCAGGATTCGACGCGGAAAAACCAAGTCGCACCGCGACCAAGATTGTGCAGCAACGGGCAAGTGTTCTCGAGCGCGGCCTGTACCGATTGACTCACTTGAATGCGCCGAAGGCTCTTCAGAAGTCGATCGACGACGCCGTCATGCAGGCCCTCGCGGATACCGGAATCCCCAATCCGCGCAAGATGCTCGATAGTTACCCGCACGAGCTCTCGGGTGGGATGAAACAACGTGTCATGATCGCCCAAGCGCTCGCGTGTGATCCCGACCTGCTCATCGCGGACGAACCCACCACCGCGCTAGACGTCACCATTCAGGCGCGCATTCTGGACCTCATCCACCAGATGCAACAACGTCGAGGCATGGCCATCCTTTACATCACACACGACTTGTCGTTGGTTCGACAGTTCGCCGACCGAGTGGCCGTGATGTACGCGGGGCGCATTGCAGAAATCGGGCCGTCCGCCGACGTTTTGGCATCACCTCAGCACCCTTACACTCAGGGTCTGCTCGCTGCGATTCCGCGACCGTCCACCCCGCGGGGTCAACTTGCCGCTATTCCGGGAAGTGTGCCGCAACTGATTGATCCGCCGGCGCAGTGTCACTTTGCCAGCCGCTGTTCGTTTGCCGGTGCGGCGTGCCACGATGTGGTCCCGGACCTCCTCTCTATCGGCGACAAGCGCGAAGTTTCGTGTCTTCGTTTTGATACGGCAAGTCGCATTGGTGTCAAGAGCGCCGATATGCCTTCCGCGGCGAAAGTGAAAGGGAAGGTCACCTCATGACATTGCGAAGTGAGTCGTTAGCCGCAGACTTTGGCGATACGAACGACGCTGTGGTGTCACTCCACGACGTAAAGGTTCACTACCCCGTCAAAGAAGGCATTCTGCAACGCGTCACTGGCCAGGTTCGTGCGGTCGACGGAATCAACCTCAGTATCCCGCGTGGGCAAACTCTCGGACTCGTCGGTGAATCGGGCTGCGGAAAAACAACCCTCGGTCGTGTTATTGCAGGCTTGGTAGAGCCGACGGGAGGCGACATTTGGGTTGACGTAAATGCCACCCAACACAATGAAATCGAACGGATTCGAGGCATCTCAGCGAACGACAGGTCAGTTGCTGACCAGACGATGTGGAAAAACTTGGAAGCCAACCACCGTCTCGGTTCGATGTCGCGAGACAAAAAGCGTTCGTATCGCCGCAACTGTCAGGTCGTATTCCAGGATGCTTTCGCTTCGCTGAACCCGCGTCAACTTGTCCGTGACATCGTCGGTCGCCCCCTGAGAGTCCACAACGAGGCCTCTGGCGACGAGCTCGATCGCCGCGTCACCGAACTTCTCGAGAGGGTGGGTCTCGGACCACAGCACTTGCTTCGTTTCCCCCACCAATTCTCGGGTGGCCAACGACAACGAATCTCGATTGCCCGCGCCTTGGCATTGAACCCGGAGTTCGTGATCCTCGACGAACCCACGAGCGCGCTTGACGTGTCCGTCCAGGCTCAAATCCTCAATTTGCTGGTCGAGTTGCAGAAAGACCTCGGCCTCACCTATCTATTCATCACCCACGACCTCGGTGTCGTCCAGCACATGTCCGACCGCATCGCAGTGATGTACATGGGCGAGATTGCGGAGTACGGACCAACCGCCGACGTCTTCAACAAACCACTCCACCCATATTCGAAGATTTTGCGTGACTCTAACCCGACCTTGGAGGATGGCGCGAAAACCGTGAAGTGGGATCTGTCCGGTACGGTCCCTAACCCCATCAACCCGCCGCGCGGATGCCGTCTTCACCCGAGGTGCCCCGTTGCCAAAGCGGAGTGCGGCTGGTCGATCGACGACGTTCTGACGGATTCGGAACGAAACGCGCCGGTGATTTTTGAGACCATTTCGACTGTTCAACGAAGTAGCGAATTCCGCGCTACGGTGACCTTCAGCGAGCCAGCGGCCGCGAAGTCGTTCGCCCACAGAATCGGTACGCTCGCGGCCCATGAGGCTCTCGAACGTCCCGTACGCCTCGACGACAAATCTGTCGAGGTCAGTTTCAACGAAGTATCCGACGCCGAATTGCAACAATTGCAAGACGGCCGATGGACATCGTGCACGAGAACTCAAAACCTCGGTGCACTCCCTGAGCTTTAACTCACACGAGAAAAAGGAAGGTAAGGATAGTGAATACAAAAATAGCTACACGAAGCAATGGCGCTTCGAAGCGGCCGCTTCGGTTAGCGGTCACTGCCAGCGTCGCCACACTAGCGCTCGCACTGAGCGCTTGCACCGCTGCCGAAGAAACCGTCGACAGTGAGATCCGTAACCCGGGTGTCATCGTCCACCACCAAAACGGAGAACCAGCAAGCCTCGACCCCGCTCGTGCTGAGCAGGGTGAAAAGGGTGAAGCGTTCATCGACAACGTGTACGAGCGACTCGTGGATGTGGGCATTGAAGGCCCAGATCTGATCCCGTCGCTCGCGACTGAGGTACCCACCACCGAAAACGGTTTGGTGAGCGAGGATCGTCTCGTCTACACCTTCCCGCTTCGCGAGGGCGTCGTGTTCCATGACGGAACAGACTTCACCGCAGATGATGTTGTGTTCTCATGGGAGCGCGTCATGACAATGAACCTGCCCGAAGGTCAAGCGGCAGCACTTGTCGACTCGGTTGAATCGGTTAGGGCCGTCGATGACTTCACGTTCGAGGTCACGCTGAAGGAAGCGGATGCGTCGTTCCTTTACTCTGTCGTGCTGGGCACCGTGGCATCTGTCGTGAGCCCCGAGGCAGTCGAGGCGAACGGCGGCGTGGTAGCCGACACTCCGAACGAGTGGATGGACACCAACATGGTCGGAACCGGCCCTTACGTGTTCGATGAATGGGTTCGTGACGTTTCTCTCACGATGAACATCAACGAAGACTACTGGGGCGAGCCCGCGAAGGCCGATGTTCGTTGGGAAATCAACAACGAAGAAAGCTCTCGCGTTCTCGCGTTGACCGCTGGTGACGCAGACATCATCGACATTTCCCCATCGGCTGTCGCCGATGTCGAAGGCGTCGACGGGGTCACGGTCATCAAGGGCGGGCTGACTCTCGAGCCGATTCACTTGGCCTTCAATATGCGCGCCGATAGCCTTCCTGAAGGCGACACGGTTCCCGCGGACTTCTTTGCGGACAAGCGTATTCGCCAGGCGTTCAGCTATGCCTTCGACTACCAAACCTTCATCGATTCGTTCCTTGACGGACTCGGTGCGCGTTACCCCGCCTACATCCCTCAGGGTGTCCTCGGTTATGACGCAAACGCACCGTTGTACGAGTACGACATTGCCAAGGCAACCGAGTTGCTCGAGCAAACGCCGTACTGGGAAGAAGGCTTCACCGTTTCTGTTCTCGTGCAGGCTGGCGACCCCGAGTTTGAGGGCCCCGCGCTTCTGCTGAAAGACGGAATCGAGAGCATTAACCCCAAGTTCCGGATCAACGTTGTCAGCAAGCCCGAAGGTCAGTTCGACAAAGACATGGGTTCAGACCCGCTTCCCTACTTGATGTGGACGAAGAACTCTGACCCGGGTGCCGACCCGCACCAGTTCTACTGGCCTAACTCGCACCCCGATGGTGAATGGGGCACGAGGCACGGAATGCGTGACGTTTACGAAGACCCCGATCGCATCGCTGAGCTCATCGACGCCGGTAAGGCAACGGTGAACCCAGAAGAGCGCATCGAGATCTACGCCGAACTGCAGCGCCTGCTGCACGAAGAAGCGATGTGGATCT
>CAMFDU010000056.1 GCA_945949175.1 Gulosibacter massiliensis
TCGATTGCCTCGCGGAACACCACGCTGCATTCAGATCGCCCAGGGTTTGCCGAGGCCGACACCGATCAGTGGCTGACAAACGTCGTTGAGTGCATCGGCGAAGTTGTCACCACGTCGGGAGTCGACGCGAAAGACATCGGAGCCATCTCGGCCGCGGGCATGGTTCCCGCGGTGATTTTCCTCGACAAAGACCACCAACCGCTTCGCCGCGCGATTCTGCAGAACGACGCCCGTGCGGTCACCGAGATTGTCGAATTGAACGACACACTGAGCGGCACCGACCTCGTCACGTTGACCGGCTCGGCGATGACTCAGCAGTCGGTTGCGCCGACCATTCTGTGGATTCAGCGCAATGAACCTGACGTATGGTCAAAGACCGCACAAATCATGGGCTCGTACGACTGGATCCTCGTCGCCCTCGGCGCCGAACTTCACGTCGAATGGAACTGGGCGTTGGAATCCGGGTTGTTCACGCTCGACCAGAAACCACTCGCAACTGTCCTCGACACCGTGAGCCTCGACCCCGCGAAACTGCCACCCGTTCGCACTTCGTCCGAACGAGTTGGCGAAATTTCTGCGTCTATGGCCAAGCGAACCGCGCTCGCCCCCGGAACCGCCCTCGTCGTCGGCGGCGCCGACCACGTCATATCTGCGTTCTCGGCCGGTGTCGAACGCGAGGGTGACGCGTTGGTCAAACTGGGCGGAGCCGGCGACATTCTCGCCGCGAGCGACACTCCCGTCGTCGATGAACGTCTGTACCTCGACGCCCACCCGATTCCCGGCCGTTGGTTGCCGAACGGGTGCATGGCGACGAGCGGAAGCTTGATTCGCTGGTATCAATCGCTGATTGGTGGCGTAGACCTCGCGACACTCGACACCGAGGCGACCACCCGTCCCGCCGCCGACCTACTGTGCCTTCCGTATTTCCTCGGGGAGAAGAGCCCGCTCAACGACCCGAACCTTCGGGGGACGTTTGCGGGGTTGCACCTGGGTCACACCCGCGCAGACGTGTATCGATCTGTTCTCGAATCCATCGCCTTTGGGTTCCGTCACCACGTCGAGGTGTTCGCCGAACGCGGAATCACGCTGTCACGAGTGATGGTGACGAACGGCGGAAGCAAGTCGACGCTGTGGAAACAGATCCATAGCGAGGTGCTGGGGATGGAATTGCACCCCGTCATCGACCACCCCGGAGCATCGCTCGGAGCGGCCGTCATCGCCGCGATCGGAATCGGGTCACTGTCTGGCTGGGAAGACTCGAAACGATTCCTTGCCCTTGGCACTGCCGTCCAGCCCGACCCGGCAAACGTCTCGACCTACAACGCCGCGTATTCCGAATGGCGTGATCTCGGCGCGGCCGTCACCCCGATCTCGCACTCAATCGCAAGGAGAACCGCGTGACTATCAAGACAGTTGTGGTTACCGGCGCTGGGTCCGGAATCGGGCAGACGATTGCCGCGGTTTTGGCGGAACGCGGATGGCAGGTCGTCGTCACCGACATCAACGTCGACGCGGCGAAAGCGGCGAGCGAGAAACTCAGCACGGCCGGCGGTCAGACCCACGAATTCGCCCGACTCAACGTGAGCGATCCAGACGAAGCTGCAACCGTCGCGAACGACATCGCCGATCGGATCGGGCTGCACGCGTGGGTCAGCAACGCCGGGATCTCGTTCATGGAGAAATTCCTCGACATGCCCATCGACAAAGTCACCAAGACGTTCGAGGTGAACCTGCTCGGCGCCTATGTGTGTGGCCAAGCCGCGGCGCGCGCGATGGTGCGAACCGGCGTCGAAGGAACCATCGTCAACACCGCGTCCATGGCGGGCAAACAAGGCCGAGTCCCGTATCTCGCCGACTACGTTGCCTCTAAATTCGGGGTCGTCGGGTTGACCCAGGCGATGGCGTTCGAATTGGCGGAACACCAGATTACTGTCAATGCGGTTTGCCCCGGGTTCGTCGAGACCCCAATGCAGGAACGCGAATTGGCGTGGGAAGCGAACCTGCGCGGCATCACCCCCGACGACGTCAAACAGGGCTGGATCGCCGACACACCCCTCGGGCGACTGCAACAACCGAAGGACGTTGCCGGAGTCGTCGCGTTCTTGCTCTCGGACGACGCGCGATTCATGACGGGTGAATCCATCGCCGTCAACGGCGGCGCTTACATGGACTGAGCGTCCACAGATTTCCATCACCGACACATCAACTGAATAAATCACCACCAACAAAGGAAAGGAAGGCAATCATGTCTTTCACCACAAAAGCGAGACGGCTCCTCGCCGGACTCGCAGCACTCAGCCTGGGCGCAGTTGCCCTCGCCGGGTGTGCACCAGCAACCACAGACGCCGGGTCAGGCACCACCGACCCGACGAGCACATCAGGAACAGTTCGTATCCTCATGGAGGATGTTCCTGACAGCGACATCGTCATTTCGCTCTTGCCCGATTTCAACGCGGTCTACCCCGACGTTGACGTGCAGATCGAAAAGCTCCCCTACGACCAGATGAAGGACAAACTGGTTGCTTCGTTCCAGGCTCCCGAAGCAGCGTATGACCTCATCGTCATCGACAACTCGTGGGTGAACGACTTCGTCGCCGCCGGCTTCATCCAGCCGATGGACGCTCAAATCGACGCTGTTGCGGACTACGACGCGGGCGACTTCTTCTCGTCGCTGACCGACATCACCACGGTCGACGGTGTCCGCTACGGCGTTCCGTTCTACAACTACGCACTCGGATACATCTACAACACAGACATGGTGTCTGCTGACGAGGTCCCGACGTCGTTGGACGAACTGGTGTCGCTCTCGGCATCTCTCACCGAGCCCGACCGGGCCGGTCTGGCGATGCAGCCCCAGACGGGTTACAAGATCATGGAAGAGTGGACCAACTTCCTCTACTCTGCCGGCGGTTCGATCTATGGCTCGGATGGCAAGGCCAACCTGAACACCCCCGAAGCCAAAGCGGCTCTCGAGGCGTACATCGAGCTCTACAACAACTCGGCACCGAAGGACAGCCTCAACTGGGCCTTCGATGACGCGTTCCGTTCGGTTTCGAGCGGTGGTGCAGCGGCCATGGTTTCCTATAACTGGAACCTTGCCGCTCTGAACCAGCCCGATTCGGGTCCGTACGCGGGCAAGTTCAAGCTCGCTGTGATGCCCGGCGGAAAGTCGGCGCTCGGTTCGTGGACATGGGCGTTGCCCGTGAACTCGGCAGCACCGGATGCCGCATGGACATTCGCCTCCTGGCTGACTTCCAAGCCGGTTGACGTCCAGCGCGTCATCCTCGGTGGCGCCGCCATCCGCGAAAGCTCGATGACGGACCCCGCAGTTCTCAGCGAAGGTTTCGGCGCTGACTACTACGCGGCAGTCACGGAAATCTTGGCGAGCGCAGCCCCTCTCACCCAGGGACTGATGGGCGACGAGATGATCACGGCGGTCGGTGAAGCACTGAACGCCGCGGTATCTGGCACGATGACGGTGGACGAGGCGTTGGCTCAGGCTAACGACGCCATCAACACCATCCAAAGCCGATAAATCAGTAACCGAACCCACCGCAACAGTCACCCGTCAGAAGAAAAGGAGCCCGTCGTGAAGTTGCAGAACGCGATGATGGCCCCACTTCTCTCGGTCATGGCTGTTGCGGTGGGTTTTCCACTTCTGTACAGCTTCTGGCTCGGATTCACGAGCTATCAACTCGTCAGCGGCGGTGTCGCCGACTTCGTAGGTCTCGACAACTACATTCGCATCCTGTCGGATGGCGACTATTGGACATCATTGTCCGCGACCGCGACCTACGTCTTTCTCTCGGTGACGTTCGAACTCATTATCGGGCTGACGCTGGCGCTCGCGCTGCAGAGTCAGAAGTGGTTCAAGAACTTCACGCGGTCGTTCCTGCTCGCGCCGATGTTCATCACGCCGATCGCGGTCGGGCTCATGTTCCGGTTCTTCCTCAACGACCAACTCGGTGCGATTCCGTTTTACCTCGACAAGGTCGGAATGTCCTACGACTTCTTCGGTTCGGGCAGGGCGCTTGTCAGCCTCGCGTTCATCGACGTGTGGCA
>CAMFDU010000057.1 GCA_945949175.1 Gulosibacter massiliensis
TCCTCTGGCCGTGCGGCAGCCAAGCCCTCGCGAATCGCATGTTCGACTTCACGGTCTGCTTCGGTGACCGGTGTGCGATCGGGTTTCGTGGTGACGGTGAAGTCTTGAGACTCGTAACGACGCATCGACACCAGGTCGGCCATGGCGGCAAGCGATCGGGCAAGGGCTAGGTCATCCTGAACGGTAATGGGCACGCTGTCAGGTTACGCCACGGAATCGAGCGACTGAATCAATCGCTGAACCGAATCGAGTCGCGCCGCACCTTCCGGCCCGAGTGCATCGGCGGCTACTGCTTCGACCATCGCGCAGTCGGCGTCGAAGTGGTTGCATCCGCGTGGGCAATCCTCGGCGATTTCGGCTAGATCCGTGAACGCCGCCAGGACGGACTCGGGGCGAACGTGTCCCAACCCAAACGAGCGAACTCCGGGGGTGTCGATGAGCCACCCGCCGCCAGGGAAACGAAAGGATGCGGTCGACGACGACGTGTGCCTCCCTCGGCCGGTCACATCGTTGACGACTCCCACCGCACGGTGCGCACTGGGAATGAGAGCGTTGACAAGAGTCGATTTCCCGACGCCCGAGTGGCCGACCGCGACTGTCGTGTGTCCAACGAGCACCTCCGTCAGTTCCGCGAGCGGCGGGTCGTCTGAACGCGATGTCACGACGGGAACATTGAGAGCGCGAAAATGTGCGAGGAATTCTGTCGGATCCGCGAGGTCGGTCTTTGTCACGCAAAGAATGGGCAGAATTCCTGCATCAAACGCGGCCACCATGTACCGATCGACTAGTCGTTGCCGTGGCTCGGGGTTGGCGGCCGCGACGACGATCAGCATCCGATCGGCGTTCGCCACAATCATTCGTTCGACCGTGTCGCTGTCGTCAGCCGAGCGCCTTAGCACCGTCGTGCGCGGAACGACACGAACAATTCGGGCGAGAGTGCCGTCACCGCCGGTGGTGTCGCCAACGATGTCAACGAGGTCACCGGTGACAATCGGAGTCCGCGACAATTCGCGCGCTCGCTTAGTGATGATTTCGCGTTCCGCAGAAGTCCCCTCGTCCGCGAGCGTCAGATAACGTCCGCGGTCAACCGTAATGACACGGGCCTCAATCGAATCGTCGTGTGCTGGGCGATTCTTGGTGCGCGGTTTGCTTCCCCGTTTGGGTGGGCGGACTTTGGCGGCCGTCTCGTCGTAGTCGTCGAAGCGGTCAGCGTCCTCCGGAAGCCAATTCATGAGTCGAGCATCGCCGTCCACATCGCGGTGAATTCAGGAAGCGTCTTGGCGGTTGTGCCGATGTTCTCGACTTCGACCCCATCGACAGCCAAACCGATGATGGCGCCGGCGGTCGCCATGCGATGGTCGTGATAGCTCTGCCACTCACCACCGTGCAGTGTCGCGGGTTCCAGGTGGATTCCGTCGGGCAGTTCGGTTGCAATACCGCCGAGACGATTGATTTCGGTGACGAGCGCGCGAAGACGGTCCGTCTCGTGCCCGCGAAGGTGGGCAATCCCGGTGAAGGTCGACGATGTCGTGGCGAGGGCGGCGAGCGCAACGAGCGCTGGAGCGAGTTCGCCACCGGTCGACAGGTCGAGGCTGACACCGCGGATTGGCCGTCCTCCGAGAACCCCTGGACCACCATCGACGGTGAGACCTCGATCATTTCGCGTGACCGTTGCGCCGAATTCCTCGAAATACCCACCCAGGTCATCGCCGACTTGAGTCGTGGTGGTTGGCCAATGGGGAATGGTGACGGTTCCCCCGGCAATGAGTGAGGCCGCGAGAAACGGTGCTGCGTTGGACAGGTCGGGTTCCATGTCGATGTCAATCCCCGAGATTGGTCCCGGTTCGACTCGCCAAACACCCCGCTCGGGTGCCGTGACCATGACCCCGCGGGCTCGAAGGCAGGCGATGGTCATCTCGATGTGGGGTGTGGATGGCAGGTGCTCGCCAGTGTGTCGAAGAGTGAGGCCGTCGGTGAATCGCGCTCCCGCGAGCAACAGCCCAGAGACAAACTGACTCGACTGTGAGGCATCGATCGAGATGTCGCCGCCGACCACGCGACCCGTTCCATGGACAGTAAAGGGCAGGGTTCCACGACCGTCGTCGTCGACCTCGACGCCCAATTTTCTCAGGCTGTCAATTGTCGTCGCCATCGGGCGTAGTCGTGCGCCTTCATCGCCATCGAACGTCACCGGCCCGTCCGCCAGGGCGGCGAGGGGTGGCACGAACCGCATCACGGTTCCCGCTAATCCACAGTCAATGGTGACGCCACCGGTCAATTCCGCCGGGGTAACCACTAACGTGTCTGCCCCTCTGCCTAAACTGTCGCGACACTCAACACCGAGTTGACCGAGGGCATCCATCATCAGGGCCGAATCGCGCGAACGAAGTGGGCGGTGAATTTCCGAGGTGCGATCGGACAGTGCGGCCAGAACCAACTCGCGGTTGGTGAGACTCTTGCTTCCTGGAATTGGAACAACCGCGTGGAGCGGAGAGGTTGCGCGTGGCGCGACCCAATTTTCGCTCTCTCGGGAATAAACGCGGGACGTCATTGGTTTCGACTCTACGCGAGGAACGGCTCCACCACGGCAGAAGAGAAGGAGTACACCATAGAATCACGAATAATGGTTACCGGTGAAACCCCCGCGGGCAAAGACTTCCTTGCTGTTGATGCAGAGAACGTCGAGGACGTCCCCATCCCGGGCTACCTCGAGTGGGACCCGTCCGAAATCGAAACGAACTACGTCAACCGTGGCTCGTTCGAAGAGGTTTACAACTCGGTGTATCCCCGCTTGTATCGGCACACGGTGTACGAACTTGACCGTCTCAACCTGTCAAAAAAACTGGTGGAAGAAGTTCTTCAGACGGCGATGGGAAAGGCCTATCAGAACTGGGAAATGTACACCCAGGGAACGTATGCGTTGGGGTGGCTCAAAAAGATCATTACCAACACCGCATACAACCTTCTACGAAAGGAAAAGAACGAACCGCTGTTGTTTGGTGATATGGGAATCGTCATGGATGCTCCCGCCTACTACGCGCGAAGCGCCGAGAGTGCCGTGATCGAAAATGTCACATTCGACGAAATTCGCGCGTTGTTCGACGATGTGCGTGAACCGTTCCGGTCTGCGCTCAAACTGGTCATTCTCGAGGAAATGCCCTATCAGGACGCCGCCGACAAGATTGGGGTTCCGCTGAACACGATGCTGACCCGCGTGAATCGTGGACGCGCCATCCTCAAAGAACTCGTGCTCACACACAAGAAAGAAATGGGAATCTAATGGACACACAGCGTGATTGCGGTTGCCAGTCTGCCCGCGAGCGGATGGATATCCTCATTGATCGCGAATTGACAGAGATGGAGTGCGCTGATGTTCGTGCTCACTGCACATCGTGCGAGAGTTGCCACGAAGAAGTCGCACTTCTCGAGACATTGACCGATCGTTTTCGTTCTGCGTGCGCCGAACCGGCTCCAGAAAATTTGCGAATCTCGATCCTCAATTCGATCAAGAATCAGAACGGAATCGTCGACGCGTAAATCGCTGTTCGCCGAAACTCGTTAGAGTCCCTCGAACGCGC
>CAMFDU010000058.1 GCA_945949175.1 Gulosibacter massiliensis
TCGGCGCTCTCGGCCGCCGAGGTCGACCCTTTTGCCCCCATCGCGATTCCGACATCGGAAACCGCGAGGACAGGGGCGTCATTAACACCATCCCCAACCATGACGATGGGGCGGGGTGTCGCTGCGCGAATCGCATCAACCTTGTCCTCGGGTAGACACTCGGCGCGAACGTCGTCTATTCCCAGTTCTCGTCCCACATGCGTTGCTACAGTTTCGATGTCGCCGGTCAGCATCATGACGTGGCGAACCCCGAGTTTCCGCAACGCAGCGAGGGTTGCCGCCGCGTCAGGCCGAATCTCGTCGCGCAGTGTGACAGAGCCCACGAATGCCCCGTCGACCGACACGTAAACGGCCGCTTCACCCGGGCCCAGCTCAAGTTTTGGGACACTGCTCGCGTTCTCGGCTACATATTTAGGTTTGCCAACAAAAACGGATCGACCATCGATTGTCGCGTGCACTCCGTGTGTCGCGACCTCGTGAGCATCGACCACATCCCTCAGCGGAAGACCTCGTTCAGAGACTGCTGTGCGCAGCGCGCCAGCCAGGACATGCGCAGAATACTGCTCGACAGATCCGACGAGGATGAGCAACTCTTCCTCGGTCATGTCAACCGGGTTAACCGATACCACTCGGGGGGCTCCCTGGGTGAGTGTCCCCGTTTTGTCGAACGCGACCGTCTTCGCTCGAGCGAGACGCTCGAGTGTGCCAGCATTTTTGATCACGATTCCCGAATGTGCCGCGCTTGACATCCCCGCCATAAATGCAACCGGTGCACCGATCAGCAGTGGACATGGTGTTGCAACGACAAGGACCTCGGCAAAGCGTGTGGAATCGCCACTGACCCACCAAGCAACACCGGCAATGAAGTACGCAACGACGGTAAACGGAACCGCGTATCGATCAGCAAGTCGGACGAGAGGCGCTTTGGATTGCCTGGCCTCTGTCACCAGCGCGACGATTCGTTGGTACTGGCTATCCGCCGCAATCGTCGTCGCCACAATCGTGACCGCCGCCTCACCGTTTAGCGATCCCGACATCACCGCGTCGCCATCGTCCTTGTCGACCGGGAGGCTTTCTCCCGTCAACGTCGACTCGTCGAACGACCCCGCAGAGCCAGAGAGGGTCCCGTCGACCGGCACGATTTCACTCGGTCGAACGAGCAAGCGGTCGCCAACGGCAACCAGTGCAACCGCGATGTCTTCTGTCGTTCCGTCCGCGAGATACCGATGGGCACGTTGAGGGACGTGTTCAAGCAACGCACTCAGTTCACGCTCAGCACGTCCCTCGGCGTAATCCTCGAGCGCTTCCCCACCGGTCAGCATGAGAACGATGACCAAACTTGCCCAATACTCGCCGACCACAATCGTCGCAACGATTGCCGTTACCGCCAACACGTCGAGTCCGAACTGTCCGACCATCAGAGACTTAACCATCCGCCGACCCTGATTAAACGCGACGACGAGAGCGAAACTACTGATGGTGATTTGCGCAACCAAATCGAGCTCAACCGAAACAAAACCCCCACCTGCGAGGGCAACGAGAAGCGTGACCCCAATCAGGGGGTAGCGCTTCACGAGCGCAAAGAATTTCATGGAAACGCGCGCGAAAACTACGCGAGTCTCTTCTGGAGGTTGGCGTCCAGGGTCGCGAGGAAGTCTTCGGTGGTTTCCCACTTCTGGTCGGGACCGACGAGCGACGCGAGGTCCTTCGTCATGTGCCCGGCTTCGACCGACGCGACGACGACCTCTTCCAGAGTTACCGCGAAGTCGATGAGTGCTTGGTTTCCGTCCAACTTCCCGCGGTGCTGCAGGCCACGGGTCCAGGCGTAAATCGATGCAATCGGGTTCGTCGAGGTCGGCTTGCCCTGTTGGTGATCGCGATAGTGGCGCGTCACGGTTCCGTGGGCTGCTTCCGCCTCGACGATTTTCCCGTCGGGAGTGGTCAAAACCGAGGTCATGAGTCCAAGCGAACCGAAGCCCTGTGCGACCGTATCCGATTGGACATCGCCGTCATAGTTTTTGGTCGCCCAAACGTATCCTCCCTCCCACTTCATCGCGCTCGCCACCATGTCGTCGATGAGGCGGTGTTCGTAGGTAATCCCGGCCTTTGCGAACTTGTCAGCAAATTCGGCGTCAAACGTCTCTTGGAAGATGTCTTTGAACCGGCCGTCGTAAGCCTTGAGGATGGTGTTTTTGGTCGACAAATAGACGGGATAGTTTCGCATCAAACCATAGTTGAGCGACGCACGAGCAAAGTCGCGAATCGAATCATCAAGGTTGTACATTGCCATCGCGACGCCCGCGCTGGGAGCCTGAAATACCTCAAACGACTGCACCTCGGTGCCGTCGTTCGGGGTGAACGAAATCGAGAGGGTCCCCGGGCGATCGAACGTGAAATCGGTTGCGCGGTACTGGTCACCAAACGCGTGACGGCCAACAATAATCGGCTTGTTCCAACCAGGGACAAGCCGCGGAATGTTCGAGATGATGATTGGTTCGCGGAAAATCACACCGCCGAGGATGTTGCGAATCGTTCCGTTCGGGCTCTTCCACATCTTTTTGAGTTTGAATTCCTCGACACGTGCCTCGTCTGGCGTGATGGTCGCGCACTTGACGCCGACGCCGTGCTTGATGATGGCGTTCGCGGCGTCGATGGTGATCTGGTCATCCGTCTCGTCGCGCTTTTGAATCGAGAGGTCGTAGTACTCGAGAGTCAGGTCGAGGTAGGGGTGAATCAGGCGATCCTTGATGAACTGCCAAATGATTCGAGTCATTTCGTCACCGTCGAGTTCTACAACGACGCCTTCGACCTTGATTTTTTGCACGGATAAACCTTTCGTTACAACTGGTCCCCCCCCAGTCTATTCCAACGCCGACGGTGAGAATTCTGGGTGAGCCATAGACAATTTGATACCACCGTGGTACCATCAATGTATGGCAACCACACTCAGGCTCCCCGACGACATCGACGCGCGGCTGACAGACATGTCAACTGTCACGGGCAAGTCCCGTAACCAACTCATCATCGAGATTCTCAGCGAAATTTTCGACCGCGAAGACGCCACAGCCGAGGCCGACCGGATTTTCGACAAGTTGATTGCTCGCGACGCCGGGTTGCTCGAGCGCCTTGCCGACGCATGATTCGCTATTTGTCCTTTGAGGTTTACGTTCGACAGATTGAAAAACGCGGGTTTGTGGTTCGTGACATCGGTCTTGTTCAGTCAGCGCTCGCTCGGCAGGAAACGTCGCTTTTTGGTGAACCCGCCTACCCCACAATTGATCTCAAGGGTGCGGCGCTCATGGAATCACTGGCGAAAAACCATCCTTTGTTCGACGGGAACAAGCGGTCTGCATGGCTGGGCTTGAATTACTTCCTTGAACTCAACAATTGGGAAATTGTCGCAACCGAGGACGAAGCGTTCAAGTACATTCTTGACGTCGCCACAAGCGTGATTGACCTCGCCCAATCCGCCGCGTGGATCGAAGC
>CAMFDU010000059.1 GCA_945949175.1 Gulosibacter massiliensis
TTCGGTAAACGGAATGATCCCGTCGGGACCCACAAAGATGAGATCTGCGGGCTCACCGACATCAATCGTTGTCCGAGCCGATGCCTTGATTGCTTGTGAACGAGTCAACGCTTCTTCTGGGTGCCACGCCGCCCGACCGTCAGCGGTGCGCGCGGTCGCCATCTCGATGGTGTGCCACGGGTCGAGCGGTGCGACGGGGGCATCGGATCCGAGTATCAGGTTTACGCCAGCGTCGAGGAACGACTTCATCGGATAGGCGTACGAGACGCGGTCCCCCCACAGTTTCTCGGCGACGTCGCGATCGTCGACGGCGTGTGCGGGCTGGATGCTCGCGGTCAGCCCGAGTTGCGCCATGCGTTGAACGTCCTCGGGCAGGACCATCTGCGCGTGTTCGATTCGCCCTGTCACTGCGACCTTCTCGAACGTGTCGATGACGACAGTGTTCGCCTTGTCGCCTATCGCATGAAGGGCTGCAGTGACACCGTGGTCGGTTGCCTCGCGCACCAGTCGTTCGAGTTCCGGCACTTCGGTGTTGAGAACGCCCGCCGAAGCTTCCCCTTCATACGGCGCGTGCATATAGGCGGTTCGAGTGTTGATTGAACCGTCCGTAATGACTTTGAGAAAACCCATCTCTACTTGCCCGCCAACGGTATCCCCGGTTCGCAGGCCGCGATCGAATGCTTCGTGGATGCGCTCGGGGTACAGGCTCGCTCGAACCTTGATGAGGTCGATTCCTTTGGCGATCCGACGATCCCAGTCGGTCAGGCTTTCCATCTCGAAACTCGCGATGCCCACAATTCCCTGAGCTTTCGCCGCAGTGAAAGCCTCAGCGATGAGAGTGTCCATCACATCGTTGTCGATGTCCGACATCCGACCGAGGACCCGAAACGCGTAGTGTTCAACGAGGATTCCCGACTCCCCCGCGATGTCGACCACATCGAACTCGCGCGCGGCCACCGAGTTGATCCAGACCGAGTGGACATCCATGCTGAAGGCAACGACCGGCCTGGTGGTGCTCACGGCGTCGAGTGCGGACATGCGTGGTGGATTCGTCCACAACGCCCAGCGCAAGCCATGGCCGACTATCGGCTCGACACCGTCGGCGGGGTGCTTTCTCAGTATTTCGACGACCGCATCGGAGTCGTTGGCGGGCAGAAGGTTCGCCCGCGTTCGCATCTGGGCCCATGAACGAATGTGAACGTGTTCGTCCCACAGACCAGGGAGAACCTCGTCGCCCTCAGCGTCGAAATCTCCCGCGTGGAAGCCTCCGGTCGCCGGAATAATCGCCGTGATCACGCCGTTCGTCACCTCGATGTCGATCAAGACACCGTGGTCAAGAGCGTTTCGAATCATCATGCGGTTACCCCTTGGCATGTCGGACAGAAGTACAACTTCCGTGCTTCCATGATGTCCAACACGATGGGCGTTCCACAAATACGACACGGTTCACCCGCACGTCGATAAACCCAGTGTCGATCCTCACGATTCGCAAGGGCGGCGCGTTGCCGGGCAGGAGTGAGCCCGTCCATCGTGAGCATCTGACCTGTCTTCACACCGATTTTCAGCAGCCTTACCCAGTCCCGCCAGAGCGCGCGAAGGGTTTCGTCAGGCAAGGCGTCGGCCGGCAGAAACGGGTTCAATCGTGCCCGAAACAACATCTCGGCGCGGTACACGTTCCCAATTCCCGCAACAATCTTTTGATTCATGAGTGCGCGACCGATGGGGGTTCTAGTTCGCTTCACCCGTGCCAAAAATCGATCCTCCCCGTGCCTGTCGACAAGCGGATCAGGGCCGAGGTCATCCAATATCTCAGTGACCCGCGCGGCGCTCACGACTTCGCACACCGTCGGTCCGCGCAGGTCGGCGACCACATCAGCGGTGAGGATTCGAACGCGAACCTGTCCGATGGGGTCCGGAGGGAAGGTGCCAGTCTCGACGCCGACGATGTCGTGTTCGCCCATTCGAAGCCGAGTGCGTCGCGGTGCCCCGATCGAGGCGAGTGAAGCCTCGTGGGCGCCCACCACCGTGCCACGACCCCCTGTTTGGCTCATCCGTCCACCCGCAGCCGACGAGGTGTCATCCAACTGCACCGCCCCCGCGAAATCCCAGGCACCATAGATGCCGAGGTGGACGTGCAGCGAATCGCCCGTGTCGAACTCGAGAAACAGATGCTTACCGACAGCGTATGAACGAATGATTGTGTAGCCATCAATCTGCGTCGCGTCGCCGAATCGTCCCTGCGGACTCGAAATTCTGCACTTCGAACCGACAAAATGACGAGCGAACTGACCCGCGACACGGTGTACGGAATGTCCTTCGGGCATGATTACTCGATGACGAAACCGGCGATATCGCCCGTCGTCTCGAATTCCAACAACTGCGCAATCCGACGACTGTGGCGCTCTTCGCCCGGAAACGAGGTCGAGAGAAACACGTCGATAAGGGTCATGACCTCGACCGAAGTGTGTTGACGAGCACCGATTGCGCACACGTTCGCGTTGTTATGCTCGCGGGCCAGAACCGCGGTCTCTTCGCTCCAGACGAGCGCCGCGCGAATGCCTTCGACTTTGTTCGCGGCCATCTGTTCGCCGTTCCCGCTTCCACCGAAGACAATTCCGAGCGTGTGGATGCCGGCGAGTTCGTCGCGACGAACCGCCAGAGCAGCGTTGATGCAGAAGCTGGGGTAGTCGTCCGCTGGGTCAAAATCAACCGGCCCATGATCGACAACGTCGTGCCCGAGGTTTCGGCAATGCGCCGCAATTTCCGCACTCAATTCCAATCCGGCGTGATCGGTCGCTAGGTGGATGCGCATGCTCCAAAGTATAGGCACGAGATTTAATCGACCGCGAATCTTCGGATCGGATTATCGCGTAACACAGCTCTGGCACGTGTTCATGTAGCGCCAAATCTTTCCGTCAGTTTTGGGTGTCTCGTGCGCTACTATTGGACACGGAAGGTTTGGCGCGCAAACCCGACAATTTGGAGGTTTCAATGGCTACACCAGAAATCAAGCGGGCATTCCGCGGTGTTGATGCTGATCAAGTGGACGAAGTCATTCGTTCGATTAATCACTCTTTGTCTGCCGCAGAGCTTGCGCTTGTTGAGCGCGTCCGCACGATCACCCGCCTCAAGCGCGAAATAGCTGACCCGTCTTCCGCCACGCCATCATTCTCGAAGTTGGGTTCGACGTTCGAAGAAACGCTTCGCGTAGCCGAACAGCACGCTCGACGGTTGCGTTCAGACGCCGCAGCCGAGACCACAGCGATTGCGAACAAGACCGCCATTGACATTAAGAACCTCACCGACAAGACAAAGCGCATGACCCGAGACATCGTTGTTGCGGCTCAGGCGGATGCCAACGAGATTCGACTTCAGGTCGATCGGGAAAGGACGGCATCGAATCAGTTGATTGACGACGAACGTGCTCGTATGGAAACAGTTGCGTCACGTGCTGAACGTTCTGCTGCAAGCATGA
>CAMFDU010000060.1 GCA_945949175.1 Gulosibacter massiliensis
CTACAAAAAGACAATGGACATCGTGACGGCATTGCAAAAACACAATGGAGTCGCGCGAATGCGCGACCTCAAACTCTTTGGAATTGACCGCGGGGCGATTTGGACCGAGATCCGCGCTCATCGGATATTGCGCCTGCGAAAAGGTTGGGTTTCACTCCCAACGATTTCGCCATCCGAAATCCGGGCGGTTGAGGCCTATGGCCTGTTAACGTGTGCATCGGCTGCGAGGGTGTTCGGCTATCCGGTGGAAAGCACGCACTTTCACATTCGAAGTCGGCGAGATGAAGTGAATGAGTTTCGAACAACGCGTCGCAGAACTCCACCCCGGATCGGAGCATGTGTCGGGCTGACCGAGATGGTTATTGATTACAGCACCTGTCAAAAGCCCGAGTGGACGTTGGCCTTGGTCGATCATCTAGAACACATTCGTGCCCTGACAAAATCAGATTGGGAATCGGTGGAGAGCGCGATTCCTGCGGCCAAGGCGCGAATTGTTCGAATGCGATCGGGTGTTCCTGAATCAACGCTCGAGTCAGTTGTGCGATTCCGGCTTACGCAGGCAAGAATCCAGCACACCATGCAGGTTCCGATTGGGCGTTTCCGGGCCGACTTCGTTCTTGGCCGCGGGTTGGTGTTAGAGACCCATGGTGCAGAGTTCCATTCAGAACGCGCTGACTGGGAGCGCGATCGACGGAAGGTGGCCTGGCTCCGCGCTGAAGGCTGGGATGTTCTCGAAGTCTCGTATTCCCAAGTCTTTGAGGAGTGGGATTCGGTTCTTCGCGCAATCAAAAAAGCACTTTCCCGGCAACGGAATCGACGGAATTGACCTTTCTTGGAAACGGAAGCACTATGTGACCAGGGCAGCACCTCGAAAACCCACATCGGTTTCCAAGAACGTCGGAATGAGCCGATTTGGTTTCCAAAAACGTAAATGGGGTGGGTGGCACGGGCGGGCACACCGCGCGAATAGGCTGGTGGAATGAAGACCACTCGCACGATCATCGGTGTTGCCGTGATGTCAGCACTGCTTGTTCTGTACATGGTGTTCGCCACATATCAGGCCGCGTTGCTCGTTTCGACGGCTCAGCCTCTTGCCATGGTTTTTGGGCTGGCGCTGTTCGTCGCCCCACTTATCGGTATCTGGTCGTTGGTGCGAGAACTGGTTTTTGGTCGTCAGGCCGGACGCCTGCTCACGCGGTACACGGCCGAGAACGGTGAACCGCAGGTTCCGGTCATCAACCGGCGCGATCGCGCCGCCGTCGATGCGCTGCTCGCGACCCCAATCCCTGGCACTTGGGAGGGCGCGCTCATTCACGGATTGACGTTGGACACGGTTGGACGACGGCGCGAGGGACGCGCTGCAGTCCGAGTGGCCATCACGCTAGGAGCGATAGACTCGCGTTCATGACGACGGCGAAGCGTGGTGCTAAAGCGCTGACTATCGCGTATGTGATGCCCGTTCGTAATGATGCCCGCTACTTGCGAACTGCGGTCGAGAGCATCGTTGCTCAAAAGAATCCCAAGGGCACGCAGATTGTTGTCGCGATCGGTCCGTCCGAGGACAAGACTCGCGAGATTGCGAATCAACTAGCCGAAGAGTTCCCGCTAATCATTGTTGACAACCCTTCGGGCAGTACGCCAGCCGCGTTGAACATCGCGATGTTGTCCACGAATGCCGACGTGATTTTCCGAGTTGATGCACACTCCGAGCTCGAACCCGGTTACGCAAAACTGGCGGTGTCGATTTTGCAAGCAACCGGGG
This sequence comes from Gulosibacter massiliensis, assembly GCA_945949175.1. Lineage (GTDB taxonomy): Bacteria > Actinomycetota > Actinomycetes > Actinomycetales > Microbacteriaceae > MWH-TA3. The sequence continues at coordinate 1,763 of CAMFDU010000060.1, forward strand.
CAACGAATGTCGGCGGAATCATGGAAGCTCGCGGGCATTCATCGATTCAGAAGGCCGTCGCATGGGCTTACGGCAACTTCATTGGGCTCGGTGGTGGCCCGATTCACACGGGTGGTGTTGCCGGTCCGGCGGATACCGTGTACCTCGGTGTCTTCCGCCGTGACGACGTTCTTGCGGTCGGCGGTTTTAACGAATTGCTCGTTCGCGGGCAGGATTGGGAATTGAACGCCCGTCTGCGCGAAAGCGGCAAGGTCGTGTGGTTTGACCCGCGACTGAAGGTCGGGTATTACCCTCGCCGCGACATCGTGTCGCTCGCACGGCAGTTCCTCACGACGGGCACGTTCCGCGCCTACATCCTGTTGGCGAACCCAAAGCGGACCCGTGTGAAGTATCTTGTTCCGCCCACGTTTGTGCTTGCCGCTGTCGCCGCTGTGGTTGCATTTGCGGCAACACTGAACTGGTGGTGGCTTTTGCCGCTGTACGCGTATGGCGTCGTCGTATTTGGAGGAGCGTGGCTGTCGAAGGGGCTAAGCCTTAAGTCCCGCATCGCGCTCATGGCTGTTCTGCCAACGATGCACCTATCGTGGGGCCTCGGCTTTTGGCGCGGGGTCTTTACGTTCCGCGGCCGCGACACCGATGTTCCGCTCAATACCGCCGCAATCTCGGTGCATTCTTAACCCGCCTCCTGGTTGGGTAAACTGAACCGTTAGCCTGACGGGAAGGAATCCATGAGCTCGATTGTGGTGTGTTCGTTTTATACGGATGACGAGTATTACCGCAGTGAGGCGAAGGCTCTGAAAGCTGACCTCGACAAGCTCGGTGTCGATTACGTTCTCGAAGAGATTGCCAAAAAGCCGGGTCAGGATTGGGCGGACATGTGTCGCCAGAAGGTTCCGTTTCTGCAATCGGTTTGCGAGCGTTTCCCCAACAAGAAGGTCTTTTGGATTGACGTCGATTGCCGCTTGTTGTCTTTGCCTGATTTCGTTCGGGAATCGAGCGCTGACATCATCGGTTTCCAGCGCGGTTTCGGTTCGTCGTTGACGATTGGTTATCAGAACCGCACGCGCTTTTGGGAGCCATGCTTTTGGGGTGTCGGCACCAGCGAAAATGCGCGCAAGATGATTGCCGACGCCGCTGCCCTAGAGGCCCAGTCGGAACTGAAAGCGACTGATGATTATTTCTTCGAGGACGGCTGGCGCCAGAACGCCGATTCGCTCACGTTCCAGGTCATCCCGTCTGTTGCGGTTGTTGGGAAGGGTGACCCGTCACTGAAGGTCGAGTCGTTCTTTGTGTTCGGTTCGTCGGGAAATGTTTCCGAGTTCAAGGGCAAGGTTGAACAGCACAAGTCGGCGTCGAAACAGTCTGTGCGGAAACGCATCACGATTTACGGCAAAAAGGTTCTCAAGGGATTTTCCAAGCCAGCAGCGCGTCGACTCGTTAACATTGCCGACCGGATCGGAATCACCGCCATCCTCACGGGCCAGGGTTCTGTGGGGAAAACGCTTTCGCGCCGCACCATCACCCACAAGATTTTGCGCGCCGGATTTGACGGCGATCGAACTGA
>CAMFDU010000061.1 GCA_945949175.1 Gulosibacter massiliensis
TGAGGCGGCGAGCGCCGCAATCGCGGCGGACGGCCCCGGGATCACGCTGACGGTGACACCCTGTTCGTGGGCGGTTCGAACAACGACGTAGCCAGGGTCACTGATTCCGGGCATTCCGGCATCGCTAACCATGACGACATCTCTGTCCTGCGCAAGCCGCACGATGTCAACAGCTTTGGCGACCTCGTTGTGCTCGTGCAGGGCGATCAGTTTGGCGTTCGTCGTCAATCCGAGCGCTTTCAGCAGGTGGCTCGTGGTTCGAGTGTCCTCGGCGACGATGATGCTCGCTTTCGCCAGAACCTCGCGCAATCGGGGCGAGGCATCACCAAGATTGCCAATGGGAGTCGCCGCGAGAATGAGCACACGCCCATTCTCGCGTACCGTGTTGCCTATGAGTGTCTCTGTCCGCCTCCTCGAGGCTCGCACTCGTATCGGTTCGCTGTCGCCGCGACTCCAAACTGCTCTTCTCTATGGTCCTGTTCTTGTGCTCGCCTCGCTTATCCGTCTCGTCAATCTGCAGAGTCCCTCGGTTCTAGTGTTTGACGAGGTCTACTACGTTCGGGACGCCTGGACGCTGTGGAACCTCGGGTACGAGGCTGAATGGGCTCCTGGCAGCGACTTTGCGGGCGGCGACGTCAACAGTTTCACCCGCGTCGGCGACTTCATTGCACATCCACCGCTGGGCAAGTGGATCATTGGCTCTGGGATGGCGTTGTTCGGACCCGAGAACCCGTTCGGGTGGCGCATCGCGACAGCAATCGCCGGGATCATCGTCGTGGTGCTGGTCATGTTGATTGCTCGCCGAATGTTCCATTCAATTGCCGCGGCCGCAGTCGCCGGTTTATTTGTCGCCATCGACGGAATCGCCATCACGATGAGTCGCACCGCACTTCTCGACGGACTACTGGCGATGTTCATCCTCGCCGCGTTCCTCGCTGTCCTTCGCCATCTCGACACCCCGAGGTGGGGTGGATCGTTGTTGTTCGCCGGCGTCCTCCTGGGTGCCGCCACCGCTGTGAAATGGAGCGGGCTCTTTGCGATCGCCGCGTTCGGGTTGTGGGTTGTCGTTGTTGAAACCCTCCGCATTCGCACGGTGAACCGGGGCTCGCGTTTTGTTTGGCGGTCGACTCTCGGTGCTGTCAGATCATTCGCCTTGTTTGTTCCCGTTGCGTTGGTCGTCTACGTTTCGTCATGGTCGGGGTGGATTCTGTCGGCCGGTGGATATTCGCGCTCATGGGCGGCCGACGCGGGTCACGGCGACGGGCCTTCCGGGATAGCCCGCTCTTTGTGGAAGTACCACCTCGACATTTTCAACTACAACGTCGGATTAGACTCACCGCACAACTATCAGGCGAATCCTTTTGGTTGGCTCGCGATGATTCGACCGACAGCGTTTTATTACGCTCCGTCGGGCACTGATGGGTTCGTACAGTACGTCACGAGCGTCGCCAATCCGGTCATATGGTGGGCTGGCGCACTTTCGATTGTTGCCGTCATCGTCATGGTCATCCGCAAAGCCAGCTGGAACAACGCCGCCATTCTCGTTGGCGTCGCTGCAACCTATGTTCCGTGGCTCTTTTTCTCGCAGCGCACGGTGTTTCAGTTTTACACCGTCACCCTCGAGCCGTTCCTGGTGCTCGCTTTAGTGGCCGTCCTCGTGTGGATGTGGACACACCGCCTTCGCGTGCTCGTGGCGAACTATCTGATTGTTGTGGTGGCCGTCTCAGCATTTTTCCTGCCCGTGTGGATGGGTCTTCCGATTCCCCAGTGGTTCGCTGTCATTCACTACTGGTTCCCAAGTTGGATTTAGAACCAGACTTTCCCTAGTCACTTGGTAGGTTGAGTACGCACCTCACCACCAAGGAGTCATCAGAATGTTAGATCTCGTCCTCGCCGCCGATGTGGCCCCCGCGCTCACCGGCATCGATTTTGGCTACACGCTAGCCGGCGTTGTGACCGGGCTGGTTGTCGGAATCACCGGCGTCGGAGGCGGGGCCGTCATGACCCCGATCCTCATCCTGCTGTTAGGTGTTGCACCAGCCACGGCAGTCGCGACCGACCTCTGGTTCGCCGCCATCACTAAATTGTTCGGCGCTGGAATTCACGGTGTCGGTGGGAATATCGACTGGCAAGTTGTCCGTCGATTGTGGATGGGGTCGATCCCCGTGGCGATCATCGTCGCCGTGCTCGTCGCCATCAACGCGAAACCCGAGAAGGTGTCGTGGTTGACCACCGCCATCGGAGTGGTTGTGCTCATCACCGCCGTCGGCATGTTTCTTGCACCCATTCTGATTCGTCGCGCTCAAGCCAACCGCAGCGCCGACCCAGCGAAGTTTCTCCACTTTCAAGCCCCCGCAACAATCGCCTCTGGCGGAATCATCGGCGGTCTGGTCGCGCTGACTTCGGTCGGGGCTGGCGCGTTGGGGTCTGTCGCGATGATTGCTCTCTACCCGTTCCGGCTGACTCCTCATCGCCTTGTGGCGACTGATATTGCCCACGCTATTCCGCTTGCTGTCGTCGCCGGGACCGGCTACATCGTCACGGGGCTCGCTGCTGGCATCGGCATCGTCGTCGACCCGTGGATGCTTGCGAGCATGCTGCTTGGGTCCATTCCAACCATCGTCATCGGGTCATTTCTTGCGCGTAAGGTTCGTCCGCGCGGAATCCAACTCGCTCTCGCGAGCGTTCTAACGTTCGTTGGAGTGAGCACCATCTTCCCGATGGTGGCGCACTAGTCCCAGTTGCCGTCCGCCGGCGCAGCACCGACGCGCTTCCCGGCATCAAATGCACGGATTGCGTCCATGTCGGCCGAGCTGATTTCGAAATCAAAAATCGCCAGGTTTTCAACGAGTCTTTCGGTGTGCGAGGTCTTCGGGAACACGATGAGCCCCTCTTGGAGGTGCCAGCGCAACACAACTTGCGCCACCGACTTGTTATAGCGCTTCGCCAACACGGGGAACGCCGGAACGTCTGCGCCGAGGTCGACTGAACCGTGCCCGAGCGGGCCCCACGACTCGGTCGCGATTCCGCGCGCTGCGTGTTCGACACGAAGATTCTTCTGCTGAAACAGGGGGTGCAATTCGACCTGGTTCACAACCGGAACGATGTTGCTCACCGCCGCAATCGCGTCGAGGTGTTCCGGCTCGAAGTTGCTGACTCCGATTGAGGTTGTCAGCCCGTCCTCGCGCAGAACCTCGAGTTGCTCCCAGGCGTCAACGTATGTCCCACGCTGCGGAGCTGGCCAGTGAATCAGGTACAGGTC
>CAMFDU010000062.1 GCA_945949175.1 Gulosibacter massiliensis
CCGTGGTGAATGGCAATGAAATCGGCGGGCACACCGTGTGAATCAAGTGCACCATTCCAACCGACGAGCACAGCCGCGAGTCCGACAAAGCTGTGAAGAAGAGCGATCAATTCGGGCATTCCCGTCATCGCGACGACGCGCGCGCGCCAAAGACCGATTCCGGCACCGACAAGAATGACGATGACAAGAAGGGTCAACCCCAGAGTCGACTGAGCGGAACCCCACGTATTGAGTGTGAGTGATGCGATTGTCGCAGCCAACGCGAGTCCCATACCGGCGATTCCGAAGGTGAGACCCGATCGCGACGTCTCGTGCTTGCTCAATCCGGCGAGGCTCAAAATGAACATGAGTGCCGCAACGATATAGACGGCCGTGGTCAGCATGTCGATGTTCACTTGGTTCCACCTTTGCTAAACATCTTGAGCATTCGACGTGTCACGGCAAACCCACCGAAGATATTGATTGATGCGAGAAGGACGCCAACTGCAGCCAAAATCTGAACGACGATGTTGTCCGACGAGAGTTGGGCGATTGCGCCCACCACAACGATGCCCGAGATAGCGTTCGTCACGCTCATCAGTGGTGTGTGAAGTGCGTGGTGCACCTTGCCGATGACGTAAAAACCGACCACGACCGAGAGCATAAGAACAAGGAAGTGCTGGGGGAGCGGCGCGGGTGCGAAGGCACACACCGCGAGAACAACGGCGAGTCCGATTCCCTTCAGGAGTCCTTTCCGAAGCGGCGACATCACCTTTGCTTCGGCTGGTGCAACAGGCTCGGCCGCGGCAGCCACCGGCGCCGCAGAAACCTGCACCGGTGGGGGCGGCCACATCACGGTGCCGTCTTGGACAACCGTCACGGCGCGCTGAACAACATCGTCGAAGTCGAGGGTGAGTTGCCCGTCTTTTTCCGGAGTCACGAGTTTCAACAGGTTCAGCATGTTGGTGCCGAAGAGTTGCGACGCTTGCTGGGGCAGGCGACCCGGCAAGTCGGTGTACCCGAGAATGACGACGCCGTTTGCGGTGACGACTCGCTTGCCCGCTTTCGACCCCGCGACATTCCCCCCCATTCCCGCAGCCATATCGACGATGACACTGCCGGGTTTCATGCTCGCGACGTCGGCCTCGGTCAACAACTTGGGCGCCGGCCGACCGGGGATAAGCGCGGTCGTAATGATGATGTCAACGTCGCGTGCCTGCTCAGAATAAATCTCGGCTGCGCGACGATCGTACGCTTCGCTGGTCGCCTTCGCGTAACCGTCAGATGACGCCATTTTCTCGTCGACCTCAACGGCGACGTATTCGCCACCAATGGACTTGACTTGGTCCGCAACCTCGGGTCGAGGGTCGGTTGCGCGAACAATTGCGCCCATGCTCGACGCGGTACCGATAGCGGCGAGCCCAGCAACACCAGCGCCGGCGACGAGCACCTTTGCCGGCGGCACCTTGCCTGCCGCCGTCACCTGTCCTGTAAAGAGACGACCGAACTCATAAGCGGATTCGATGACCGCACGATAACCACCGAGGTTCGCCATCGAACTCAAGACATCCATCGATTGAGCGCGGGAAATACGCGGGACTGCGTCGAGCGCGATTGCCGTGAGCCCCCGCTTGGCGAGTGCAGCGAGAAGTTCGGGTCGCAGTCCAGGGGCCATTACGCCAATGACCGTTGTTCCCGGGCTCATGGACGCAATTTCTGCGTCGGTGGGGGCGTTCACTTTCATCACGATCTCGGATGACCAGGTCTTCTTTTTGTCGGCGACAATCGCGCCAGCAGTCTTGTATTGAGAGTCGGGGAACGACGACGCGGCGCCTGCACCCCGTTCTACGACAACCTCGTAACCTAAGGTCAACAACTTTGCGACGGTGTCGGGAGTTGCGGCAACCCGTGTCTCGCCGTCGCCCTCTTTCACGATTCCCAGACGAGCCATGTTCGCAAACCTCCCACTATGTGCCACTGTTTGTGGCGGGACCGAATGTTCGCCCGCAAGCAGGGTTTCGATTTCGGCAGTCTTCAAAATTCTATACAGTTGCGCGTGTTCGTGGCGGACGAACCGCGCACCGGTTGCGGAACTCGGGTCAGATTCGCAACACATAGCCAACTACCACCGCGTGCACCTAAACTTGAGCCATGCGCCAACTTCTCGGTCTGACTCGCTACGCGGTAATTGTTCCCGCGGTTGCGTCCGTTCTCGGCGCATTATTGCTGATGGCTCAAGGTTCGATTGAAATGGTGATTGTTGTGTACGAATCTGTCACCACCGACACGTACCTAAAAGACACGATTGTTGAGGTTCTCACTGCTGTTGACGCAATCCTGCTGGGAACCGTTCTGCTCGTTATCGGCTACGGACTCTACGAACTGTTTATTGACCCCGAGTTGCCAGTTCCCGCCTGGTTGCGGGTGCGCGATTTAGACGACCTCAAGTCGAAACTAATTGGTGTCGTCGTCGCCATTATCGCGGTCGTTTTCGTTGGAGTTTTCGTGGACTCGAACCGAGCGGATGAAGTTTTGTCATACGGTCTTGGTGCTGGTGCGCTGGTTGCCGGTCTGGCCGTTTTCGCGTTGGCCACCCGCAAGGGTGACAAGCCCAGCGACAAGTCAAAACCATAATCCCGATCTCGGGACTGTGGTCTAGTCGAGCAGGCCTTCGGATACCAGCCATTCACGGGCAATAATCGAGGCAGACAATTGTTCGTCGACACTGCGGACATTGAGTGCAACGAGATCCTCGGCGCTCATCGCGGCAGAAACAGCATCAATCAGTGCACGTGCATCGGCGTTAACTGCCTCTGACGCAATTGGTACGACGTTCGACGCGAGGAACAACCCCAGCGGGTCCGACAGAGTAACGAGACCGAGTTGCTGAATTCGCGGGTCTGCGCTGTAGACGTTCGCCATGTCGACAATGCCGGCGACGAGCGATTCAACGGTGGTGTCACCGGTTGCTTCGAACGAAACCGTCACGCCGTACTTCTCGAGTAACCCGTTGGGACCGTATGGACGTTCGGCCAGTTCAGGTGCGCCACCGAGCGTGATGTCGGCGAGGTTTGCCAGGTCGGCAATGGACTCAAGGCCGTTGGTAGAGGCAAATTCTTGGGTCACGTTGTACGAATCTTGGTCTGACGCAGGTGACATCGCGAGAGCGGTGAGCCCTTCGGGCAACGACGTCGCGAGGGCCGCATAGACGTCCTCTGCAGCGGTTTCGGTAGCGTCCGGAACAAAGAACTGCA
>CAMFDU010000063.1 GCA_945949175.1 Gulosibacter massiliensis
ATGACCCCGCAGATCATCAAGAACAACGAAAAGCGCATGCTGCAAGAAGCGGTTGACGCGCTGTTCGATAACGGTCGACGTGGACGTCCGGTCACCGGAACGGGGAACCGCGCGCTCAAGTCACTGTCCGACATGCTGAAGGGAAAGCAAGGGCGTTTCCGCCAGAACCTTCTCGGAAAGCGCGTCGACTATTCGGGCCGCTCGGTCATCGTTGTCGGACCCCAGCTCAAGCTTCACCAGTGTGGTCTGCCCAAGCAAATGGCGCTCGAACTGTTCAAGCCCTACGTGATCAAGCAGCTACAGGACAAGGGGTTGGCCTCCAGCATCAAGAGCGCAAAGCGTGCTGTTGAGCGTGCCTACCCCGAGGTCTGGGGTGAGCTCGAAGAAATCATCCGCGACCGTCCGGTTCTGTTGAACCGCGCGCCAACGCTTCACCGCCTCGGAATTCAGGCGTTCGAACCGCAGCTCGTCGAAGGTAAAGCCATCCAGCTTCACCCACTCGTCTGTGCCGCGTTCAACGCTGACTTCGACGGTGACCAGATGGCCGTTCACCTTCCCCTTTCGGTGGAGGCACAGGCCGAGGCGCGCGTTCTCATGCTTGCCTCAAACAACATCCTCAAGCCTTCGGACGGAAAGCCGGTTACGGTTCCGACCCAGGACATGATTATCGGATTGCACCACCTCACGTCAGAGCGCTCGGGCGTTGTGGGCGAGGGACGCGCGTTCGGTGGAATCTCTGAAGGCCTCATGGCCTACGACCTCGACAAATTGCATGTCAACGCGAAAATCAAGATTCGCGTCCCCGGTGTTGTTTTTGCTGCGGGCACGGCGCCGGAAGGCTTCGCTGACGGCAAGGCGTTCGAAACGACCCTGGGCAAGGCGATTTTCAACAGCCTCCTTCCTGCTGACTTCCCGTACGTCACCGACGTCGCGGACAAGGGTGTCATCACTGAAATCGTTGAGGTCCTCGCCGAGAAGTACCCCAAGGTCGTTGTTGCGGCAACTCTCGACGCCCTCAAGGACGCCGGATTCCACTGGGCCACTCGCTCGGGAGTAACGGTCGCGCTCAGCGACGTCGTGACGCCGAAAGAGAAAAAGTCCATCATCGAGAAGCACGAGAAGTTGGCCTCCAAAGTCGACGGTCAGTTCGAAAAGGGACTCATTTCGGAACTCGAGCGGCACAAGGAACTCATTACGATTTGGACCGATGCCAACGTCGAGGTTTTGGCGGCGCTAAAGACTGAAATGTCGAAGGGCTACAACACCATCAACCGTATGGTCACCTCGGGTGCCCGCGGTAACTGGTTGCAGGTCGGCAATATTGCCGGAATGCGCGGACTCGTCGCTAACCCGAAGGGTCAAATCATTTCGACTCCGATCAAGAACTCGTACCGCGAGGGACTGTCGGTCGCCGAGTACTTCATCGCCACCCACGGTGCTCGTAAGGGACTCGCCGACACGGCACTTCGCACCGCCGACTCGGGCTACCTCACCCGTCGTCTCGTTGACGTTTCGCAGGATGTCATCATCCGTGAAGCCGATTGTGACACGACAAAGGGACTCCCGTTCACGATTGCAATTGACGGCGCAGCTGCTCCCAACGTCGAGAACCTCGTGTTCGCACGTACGCTCGCTGCTGACGCAGTCGACGGTAAAGGCAAGGTTGTCGCTCAAGCCGGATCTGACATCGGCCGCCAGACGATTAGGGACTTCATCGCCGCTGGCGTCACGTCGCTCCTCGTTCGTTCGCCGTTGACGTGTGAGTCCACAAAGGGTGTGTGTGGCGCATGCTACGGACGCTCGATGGCAACGGGTAAGACCGTTGACCTCGGTGAAGCGGTCGGCATCATCGCTGCTCAGTCAATCGGTGAACCCGGAACCCAGCTCACGATGCGTACCTTCCACACGGGTGGTTCGGCGTCGGCAGCAGATATCACTCAGGGTCTTCCCCGCGTGGCCGAGCTGTTCGAAGCACGTACCCCTAAGGGAGCGAGCCCTATCGCCGATGCGACCGGTCGCGTCGCGATCGACGAGTCGGGTGCACAGCGCAAGCTCATCCTGACGCCAGACAACGGTGACGACGCGTACTCGTACACGATTCTCAAGAACGCTGTTCTTCTGGTCGAAAACGGATCACACGTCGAGGTCGGAACCCAGTTGTTTGCCGGAACGCTTGACCCGAAGGACGTCCTTCGAGTTCGCGGTCTGCGCGAGGTTCAGACCCACCTCGTCGAGGGCGTTCAGGGTGTTTACCTGTCACAGGGCGTGCCGATTCACGACAAGCACATCGAGGTTATCGTTCGTCAGATGCTTCGAATGGTGTCAATCGTCGACCAGGGTGACACCGAACTCGTACCCGGTGAACTTATCGACAACATCCGTTTCCGTGCGATTAACCGCGACGCCGTTTCGCGTGGAGCTAAGCCCGCCACCGCGCGCGCCGAACTCCTCGGAATCACCAAAGCGTCGCTCGCAACCGAGTCGTGGCTGTCGGCCGCGTCGTTCCAAGAGACCACTCGCGTACTCACGCAGGCGGCTCTCGAGCGCAAGTCCGACCCGCTCATCGGTTTGAAGGAAAACGTCATCATCGGAAAGCTCATCCCGGCCGGAACCGGTCTCGCAAAGTATCGCGGGGTCGACATCAAAGCCAATGTGGACGAAGCCGACCGCAAGTACCCGCAGCGCCACTTCACCGCGGGTGGCTTCTCGGAAGATGCGTTCACCTACGCTGACATCGAGTCCTTCAACTCGGCGTCGTATGACGCATCGGGTTTTCAGACCGAGTACTAAACCTCTAGACACGTTCGGGGTGAGCCTTCGGGCTCACCCCGTTCGTCGTTTATGGGGAGGACGAACGGCGGGGGAGGCGAAGGACGGGTACGGTCGAGCGATGCTCGACGCGATCTACTTCACTGCCGTGGTCGCGTGGTCAGCGGCCCTCGCGCGAATCGATTTTCGCGAACACCGGTTGCCCGACCGGCTTACTCTCCCTGCGATTCCTGTCGCACTGGCAGTTCTCATGATGAATCGACCAGAGAATCTTGGGTTCGCGGCGACTGCAGCGGTAGCGGTTATTGCCCTCGGACTCGTTATACTGAAACCATGTTTTTAGATTTTGCCACCGAAAAGGTAAATGTTGAAATTACTAATAGAAGATTCAACAAGGTAAAATATTATCAATTCCAAGATATATTAAAAGAAATATTCAC